>AYNO01000123.1 GCA_000500915.1 Rhodobacter sp. CACIA14H1 | reverse complement strand
GGCGGCACGGGCGGGGGGCGCGGCGGGTGCGGTTGCAGGCCTTTCGCGCCGACGGGCGGGTGGAGGTGGCCGAGGTCGGGCTGGCCCGCGCGTCGGACAGGGAGGACCGGATCAGGCCCTTGCTGTGGATGAGGCTGCCCGATCTGGATGCCGGTTTCGGGATCGACATGCTGCGGCTGGAGGCGGTGGAGACCGAGGCGCTGTCGCCGGTGCAGCACCGCAGCCCCGTGGGCGTGGCGGGTGTGGCGCAGGGGGGGGCGGGGCTGGACGACCTGCTGGGAAAGCTGGGCGTGCGGCTGGGGACGGAGTCGGTGGTGCGATTCCATCCGGGCGAAAGCCACTTGCCGGAGAAGGGCGCACAGGTGCTGGCGGCCGCATGGTCGGAGCCGTTCGCGGAGGCGTGGCCGAAGCGGGCGGGGCGCCCCCTTGTGCTGTTCCGGCCGGAGCCGGTGGGGGCGCCGGAGGATGATCCGACGCCGCCTGCGCGGTTCCGCTGGCGGCGGCGCGAGCTGGTGACGCGGGTGGCGACGGGGCCGGAGCGGATCGCGCCGGAATGGTGGCTGGACGATCCGGACTGGCGGTCGGGGCCACGGGATTACTGGCGGGTGGAGACGGAAGGGGGGAACGGCTGTGGCTGTTCTATGCCCATGGGGGCGAGGTGACGGGGGGCTGGTTCTGTCACGGGGGGGAGTGAGGGGGTCCGCCGTGGCGGGGTGAACCCCGCCCTAGGGGGGGAAGGTGGGCGGATCACCTGACCGCCCTTGCAGTCGATCCTGCCGCCGAAGGTGGCATCTTCGGGGAAGCGGTGGTTTCGCTTGAACATCACGGCCCGCGCCCTTTGCATCAGTTCACGGCGCAGTCCAACCCCTAATCCGGGCGCTCGGGAAAAGCGTCGGGTAGGGTGCGCCCTGGCGCACCCTACTGTGTTCATTCGGCAGGAAGTTGCTGAACCTTTTCAAGATGTTCCTGCAGTTTGGGCAGGGTCGCCCCGGCGAAGTCCTTGACTGCGCCCTCCTGGCCGTTCGTGGCGTAGTCGGTGAACAGGGCCACGGCCTGTTCGTGGGCCTGACGCTGGAGGTCGATATAGGCGGCGTCGGGCGACCCCTCGGCGGCTTCGAGTTGCGCCATCAGGGTGGCGTGGCGCGGTTCCAGCATGATGTCGGGCGAGTCGGGGGCGGGCGGGGTGGTGCCTGCGGCCTGTGCCATCTGTTCGGCGGCGGCCCTGTGGTCCGCGATCATGGCTTCGGCGAAGGCGCGGATGTCGGGCGACCGGGTCTTTTCGAGGATGAGTTCGGACGACCGGATTTCCAGCAGGTTCGCGCTGGTGGCGAGGCGGAGGAAATCCTCGTCCGTCGTGACGGCGGGGGGCTGGCCGCCCGCATCGGCGGAGGGGCTGTCGGCGCTGGTGGTCTGGGCCGCGACAGGCAGGGCGGCGAGGAGCAGGGCGAGGGCGAGGGGAAGGCGGGTCATGCAGGTCTCCGGTTATGGTGCCGGGACCAAGAGTTGGGAGGCGGGGAAGTTCCCTGCTGTGGGGGGAAGTGGCTTAAGGGGAGCGGGTGGGAGTGGTGGTGTTTTTCATTTAAGGTATTGTAATAATTAATTTAAGAGGTTTGGGCGCGTGGTTAAGGCGAGGTTAACCCCGCCCTACGGTGCTAGGGCGCACGAAAGGCTCCGGTGGAGCGTTTCGCGTGACCGCCGGTAGGGCCGCGCATGACACGCCGGGGCGGGCGCCCATGGCGCACGACCCGGGGCGGGTCATGCGCGGACCGTGGCTTTGGGCCACGGTCCGGAACCTGCCGTTGCGCCCCTGCGCCATAACGCCAAAACCCGCCCCGGGCTTGACCCGGGGCCTCCACCATCCCGATCCACGACCCGAAGGTTGAGGTCCCGGGGCAAGCCCGGGACGCACCTCGCACGAGCGCCTACCGCCGCCCCTGTCAGATCGCCTTGAGCAGCGCCTCGCCGCCCGAGATTTCGCAGGTGCCGGGGCTTTCCTCCATGTGCAGCGCCTTGACCACGCCATCCTCGGCATAGAGCGCATAGCGCTTGGACCGGGCCAGAAGGCCGACCGGAGGCGCGTCGAAGGCCAGGCCCATCGCCTTGGTGAAGCTGCTGTCCGCATCGGCCAGCATGGTGATGCCGGCATTGGCGGCACCCGTCGCCTCGCTCCAGGCCTTCATCACGAAGGGATCGTTGACCGAGACGCAGATGATCTCGTCCACGCCTTTCGCCGCGAAGCCGTCCTTGGTGCGGATGAAGCTGGGCACATGGGCCGAGTGGCAGGTGGGGGTGAAGGCGCCGGGCACGGCGAAGATCACCACCTTGCGACCCTTGGTTGCCTCTTGCACTGACACGGCCTCGGCCCCGTTTGCGCCCATCTTGATGAGCTTGGCGTCGGGCAGAGGCTTGCCTACGGAAATCGTCATTCTTCGTCCCTCGTCACGTTGCGTTCCTGTGAGGCAGGGATATAGGGTCCGGCCCTGACTTCGGCCAGATGGAATTGGGAGACGGATCATGGCGCATGTGGTGATCGTGGGGGCGGGGCAGGCCGGGGCGGCCTGTGCGGCGAAGCTGCGGGCGCTTGGCTTTGCCGGGGCCGTGACGGTCATCGGCGAGGAACCCGCGCCGCCCTATCAGCGCCCGCCTTTGTCCAAGGCCTATCTTCTGGGCGAGATGGAGGAGGAGCGGCTGTGGCTGCGGTCGGCGGATTTCTATGCGGATCAAGGGATTGCGCTGCGGCTGGGGGCGCGGGTGGAGGCGATCGACACCGCCGCGCGGGTGGTGACGGTCGGGGGCGAGGCGGTTGCCTATGACGAGCTGGTGCTGACCACGGGATCGGTGCCGCGCCGGTTGCCTGCGGCGGTGGGCGGGGATCTGGCGGGCGTGTTCACCGTGCGGACGCTGGCCGATGTGGATGCCATGCGGGGCGAGTTCGTCGCCGGTCGGCGGCTGGTCATCGTGGGGGGCGGTTATATCGGGCTGGAGGCGGCGGCGGTGGGGGCGAAGCTGGGGCTGGATGTGACGGTGCTGGAGATGGCGCCGCGCATCCTGCAACGGGTGGCGGCGCCGGAGACATCGGATTATTTCCGCGCCCTGCATGCGGCGCATGGGGTGAAAATCCTTGAATCCACGGGGCTTGAGCGGTTGCTGGGCGAGGGGCGGGTGACCGGCGTCCGGCTGGGGGGCGGGCGCGAGCTGGCGGCGGATTTCGTGATTGCGGGGGTGGGGATCGTGCCTGCCACCGCGCTGGCCGAGGCGGCGGGGATCGCGGTGGAGAACGGCATCGCCTGTGACGGGATGGGGCGGACATCGGCGCCGCATGTCTGGGCGGCGGGGGATTGCGCGTCCTTTCCGTGGAAGGGCGGGCGGTTGCGGCTGGAATCGGTGGGGAACGCCATCGACATGGCCGAGGCCGTGGCAGAGAATATCTGTGGCGCGGGAAAGGCTTACGAGGCGAAGCCGTGGTTCTGGTCGGACCAGTACGATTGCAAGTTGCAGATCGCGGGGCTGAATGCGGGCTATGACCGGATCGTCACGCGGCCCGGAGAGGGCGGGGCGGTTTCGTTCTGGTATTATCGCGGGGCAGAGCTGCTGGCGGTGGACGCGATGAATGACAGCCGCGCCTACATGGTGGGCAAGCGGTTGATCGAGATGGGGAAATCGCCTGCGGCCGAGGTCGTGGCAGACCCGGCGGTGGAGTTGAAGGGGCTGCTGAAGGCATGAGGATCATCGGCGGCCAGTTCCGCGGGCTGCACCTTGCGCCGGTGGGCGAGGGGGATGCGAAGGCGCATCTGCGGCCGACATCGGACCGGGTGCGAGAGTCGATCTTCAACCTGTTGATAAATGGCGGTTATGGCGATCCGATCACCGGGGCGCGGGTGTTGGACCTGTTCGCCGGAACCGGGGCGCTGGGGCTGGAGGCGGTGTCGCGGGGGGCGGCGCGGGTGGCCTTTGTCGATGACGGGGCGGCGGCGCGGGCCTTGTTGCGGCGGAACATAGAACTGACCCGGACGATGGGGGTGACGGACGTCTGGCGGCGGGATGCGACGCGGATGGGGCCGAACCGGGGGGCGGGATATTCGCTGGTGTTCCTCGACCCGCCCTATCGGATGGGGCTGGGGGAGAAGGCGCTGGCCTCCTGTGTCGAGGGGGGGTGGGTTGCGCCGGATGCGCTGGTCGTATGGGAGGAGGGCGTGGCGCCGGATGTCCCGCAAGGGTTTGAAATGCTTGACCAAAGGACCTATGGCGATACGGTCGTGACGATCCTGAGGGCGGGGGCATGAGGCCGGCTGCGGTGATCTTCGACTGTGACGGGGTGGTCGTGGACAGCGAGCATCCGACGCTGGTCATGGTGCGGGACGATCTGGAGCGGTACGGGCTGACGCTGACGCTGGAGGAGCTGGAGGCGGGCTATATCGGCGGGACGGTGGAGACGGTGGCGGCGAAGGCGCGGGCCAACGGGGCGCGGCTGCCGGAGGACTGGGTCAGCGATTTCTACGAGCGGATGTATGCGATGCTGCGGGCGTCGGTGCCGCTGATCCCCGGGATCGTGGGGGTGCTGGATGCCCTTGATTCCGCAGGGATTCCCTATGCGATGGGGTCGAACGGCACGCCCGAGAAGATGCAGATCACGCTGGGCCAGCACGGGTTGGTGGAGCGGTTCCGGGGGCATCTTTATTCCGGGCAGGCCTTGGGGCGACCGAAGCCCGCGCCGGACCTGTACCTGCATGCGGCAGGGCGGTTGGGGGTTGAGCCTGCCCGTTGCGTGGTGGTGGAGGACAGCGCGGCGGGGGCGCGGGCGGCGAAGGCGGCGGGGATGCGCTGTTTCGGCTATGCGCCGAAGGGGGCGCATGCGGGATTGGCGGCAGAGGGCGCGATCCTGTTTAACCGGATGCAGGATTTGCCTGCGTTGCTGGGGGTTTAGGCCGCAACGACCGTACCGGCTTCCGTGCCGTAAACTGTACCGCAAAGTGTTCATACAAATTCGGGCAGAGTGCGCGGCGGATTCTTGGTTAAGGGTGCGTGGGCGCACAGGGGGGCAGGGGGTCAGACCGTGTCGGGATGGTCGCGGGCCGTCCGGTCAAGGGACTGGGCGATGTCGGCTACCATGTCTTCTGCGCCATGTGGGCTGGGATCGGTGGCAGCCCCTGTCAGGCGGTAAAGGGTGAAGCCTGCGGTCGCGAGATCGGCTATGGACCGTTCGAGTTGGCGGAACGGTACGGAGACCGTCTCCCTGCCCTGACGATACTGGAGTTCCACGGGCAGCCCCTGCCCCGACGGGTCGGCACTGTAGCCTGCGAAGCCGTGGCCGATCCCGTTGCGCAGGAGGCGTGCGGCGGTGAGGCGGGCGACGAACCGGTTGGCCACGTCGATCTGGGCGGGGATGCGTGCGTGGGCCGTGTGGAGCGATTTCCAGCGGGTGATGGCGTGGGAGATGCAGAGGTCTTCGTCCGGGCGACCGAAGGCCGCGAGGCACCGGTGGATTTCCTGTTCGGTGCTGGCCCAGAGCATGAAAAGGCTTCCGATCGCTTCGCGGATCTGCGCCACGGTGACGGGTGGGGCGGTGTTGGCTTGCGGTCTTGCGGGTTGCATCGGTCGTCCTGCGCGGTGGTCCGGCAGGACTGGAGCAGGCCGGTATGGCGCGGGTGTGGCGGCGGGTTGGTTCCGGCGTGGCGGTGGTCCCGGGTCAGGCCCGGGACGGGGGCATCAGGATAAGACGGTCAGGATCGCATCCAGCGGCTTCTTCCGCTTTGCCACGGCCGGAACGGTGGCGTCATCGGCGGGCCAGCCGACGGGGAGGATCATCACCGGCTTTTCATGGTCGGGGCGGCCGAGGAGGGGGCCCAGGAATTTCATCGGGTTCGGCGTGTGTTCGAGGCAGACCAGCCCCGCATGGTGCAGCGCGGCGATGAGGAAGCCGGTGGCGAGGCCGACGCTTTCGGGGACGTAGTAGTTCTTGTAGCGGGTGCCGTCTTCGGTGAGGCCGTAGCGCTGGGCGAAGACCACGATCAGCCACGGCGCGTCGGTGAGGTGGGGTTTGGTGGCGCCGGTCCCGATGGGTTCCAGCGCGGCAAGCCATTCGTCGCCCGCGCCGCCGGAGTAGAAGGCGCGTTCCTCCTCTTCCGCGCCGTCGCGGATGCGGGCCTTGAGCGCGGGGTCGGAGACGGCCACGAAATGCCACGGCTGGTGGTTCGCGCCGGAGGGAGCGGTGCCTGCGGCGGCGATGCAGGTTTCGATGATCGCCTGCGGGACGGGGCGGGGGGAGAAGTGGCGGACGGAGTGGCGTTTCTTCATGTAGTCGAGGAAGGCCCGCGCATCGGCAAGCGCCACGTCGTCGGGTTTCTGCACGCGGTCGGGCAGGGGGAGCGGTTGATAGGTCACCTCGCCCTTGCGGTACATGTCTAGCCCCCTCCGATCAGCGCCCCTGCGGCAAAGACCAGAGCACCGCCGAGGACGACCTGCAAGGCTGCACGGAGGAATGGGGTTTCCATGAAGCGGTTCTGGATCCAGGCGATGGCCCAGAGTTCGACGAAGACGACGATGATGGCGATCGTGGTCGCGGTCCAGAAATCGGGGATCAGGTAGGGCAGGGCGTGGCCCATGCCGCCGACCGTCGTCATCACGCCGGAGGCGATGCCGCGTTTCCACGGGCTGCCGCGCCCCGACAGGACGCCGTCGTCATGGGCGGCTTCGGTGAAGCCCATGGATATCCCCGCGCCGACCGAGGCGGCGCTGCCGACGAGGAAGGTCGTCCACGTATCCTGCGTGGCGAAGGCGGTGGCGAAAATGGGCGCGAGGGTGGAGACGGAGCCATCCATCAGCCCCGCCAGCCCCGGCTGCACCCATGTCAGGATGAACTGGCGGCGGGCGGTGAAATCCTCTTCGGCGCGGGCATCGCCGGTGAGGTGGGTGTCGGCCAGTTCGCCCGCCTTGCGTTCGTAGCCGGCCTCGGCCGCTGCGAGGTCGCCCAGCAGTTTGCGCGTTGCGGCATCGGTCGTCGCCTGTGCGGCGCGGGTGTAGAAGCGGTGCGCCTCCTGTTCCATCGTCGCGGCCTCGCCGCGCAGGGTGTCGAGGGAGAGGTTCTGCGCCAGCCAGACGGGTTTGCGGGCGTAATGGCCCGCCACATGTTCGCGGCGGATCAGGGGGATGACGTCGCCGAAGCGGGCGCGGTGCAGGTCGATCAGACGCTGGCGGTGCTGGTCCTCCTCGGCCGCCATGCCGTCGAAGATGGCGGCAGATGCGGGGTAATCGGCGCGGAGCCGTTCGGCATAGGTGCGGTAGATGCGGGTATCGTCTTCCTCGGACGAGATGGCGAGGGCGAGGATTTCCTGTTCGGAGAGGTCGGCAAAGCGGCGGCGGGTGGAAAGGCCGGGGATCATGGCGCGGGTCCGGTGCGGGAAGGGCTGAGTTTGGAATGATTCTAAGATAGCGGGCAGGGGCGGGGCTGCAAGGGCAAAAAGTGAACCGGTCGGTTCATTTCCGGCTTGAAATCGTGGGGCGTAGCGTGCATGTAAATTGAACGAAACAGTTTAGTTCTGGAGTCGAAACGATGAAGCGTCTTGTTCCCCTTGCCCTGATCCTTTCCGTGCTGGCCGGCCCGTCGCTGGCGGGCGGTTTCGGCTTCGATCTGCCGGTGCTGACCTGGCCGGACGATACGCCGGTGCTGGCCACCAAGGGCGCGAAGCCCTGACCTGACGCGGCGGGGGGCGCTGTCCGCCCCTTGCCGCCCGCCGTCGTGGTTGAGGTGGCGGGGCATGGGCTGTATCGGGGGAGCATCGGTCCAAGACGGAGGCAGGGATGACCCCGGATCAGGTTCAGGCGCTGTTCACGCGGGCGGACGGGCAATATCTCTGTGCCCGCTGGGGGCGGCCCGTGGTGCCCGTGGTCTTCGGCGTGGAGGAGGCGACGCTGTCGGTCGTCAAGGGGGCGCTGGAGGCGGTGGTGGCGCTGGCCGGCCACCGGATGGCCGAGACGGACCCCGAGCTGGGGGCGAACCTGATGGTCTTCTTCTTCCGCGACTGGGCGGAATTGCCGGAAGTGCCCAATCTGGACCGGCTGGTGCCGGAGCTGCGCCCGCTCTGCGACCGGCTGGCGGCGGCAGAGGCGAACCAGTACCGCATCTTCCGCTTCGACCCCGAGGGCGCGATCAAGGCGGCCTTCGTCTTTGTCCGGATGGATGCGCATCTGTCGTCGGTTCCGGCCGAGACGCTGGCGCTGCTGCAGGCGGTGCAGGTCATCCTGCTGTGGTCGGATACGGCCTTCACGGATGCCTCGCCGCTGGTCGCGGGGCGGGAGGGGCGGTGCTGCTGCGCCCCGACATCGCGGGGGTGATCCGCGCGGCCTATGACCCGGTCCTGCCCGCCGTGGCCCGCGACCCGTCGCACGCGCTGCGGCTGGCGGCGCGGATCGGGCTGCCCGTCTGACGGAACAGGACCCCCGTCCGGCCGTTGGCCCCTGCTGGCAGCACGGGAGGCGGCGATGGGACGGGCGGCAATCGCAAGGCAGGTCTGGCGGGCCATGTCCGAGGACAATGTGCTGCTGGTGGCGGCGGGGGTGGGGTTCTACCTGCTGCTGGCGCTCTTTCCCGCGCTGTCGGCCTTCGTGGCGCTTTACGGGCTGTTCCTCGACCCGCAATCGGCGGTGGCGCAGCTTTCGGCGCTGGAGGGGGTGGTGCCGCCCTCGGTGATGGAGGTGGTCGCGGCGCGGGTGCAGTCACTGGCGGCGCAGCCGGCGGCGACGCTGGGGCTTGGCTTCGGGCTGTCGCTGGCTGTCGCGCTCTGGGGGGCGAATGGCGGGGTGAAGGCGATCATGGAAGGGCTGAACATCGTCTTCGACGTGCCGGAACGGCGCGGTTTCCTGAAGCGCAACCTTGTGGCGCTGGCGCTGATGGGGGGGCTGGCGGTGCTGCTGCTCGTCATGGTGGCGGTGCTGGCGGTTGTGCCTGCGGTGCTGGCGCTGGTGCCGCTGGGCGCGGCGGGCGAGGTGGCGCTGGCGCTGCTGCGCTGGCCGCTGCTGCTGGCGGTGGTGGGGCTGGCGCTGGCGCTGCTCTACCGGTTCGGGCCGTGCCGGCAGGGGGCGGACTGGCGCTGGATCACCTGGGGCAGCGGGCTGGCGACGGCGGGATGGGTGGCGGCCTCGGCAGGGTTCGCATGGTACGCGTCCGGTCTGGCGGATTTCGATGCGAGCTACGGGGCCATGGCGACGCCGGTCGCGATCCTGCTGTGGGTCTGGCTGTCGATGGTCGTGGTGCTGCTGGGCGCAGAGGTGGATGCGGTGATGGAACAGGCGCGGTCCGCCGGGAAAGACCGGCAGGGGGCGGCCTGAGGAGGGGCTTGCACAGCGGGCGCGGCCGCCGCAGAACGGGCGGGGCAACTGGCGGGGTCGCGGGCGATGGCACATCTCTTCGATGTGAGGGTCTATTACGAGGATACCGACCTCGCGGGGATCGTCTATTACGCGAATTACCTGAAATTCATCGAAAGGGCGCGGACGGAATGGGTCCGGTCGCTGGGTGTGGACCAGTCCGCACTGAAGCGGGACGAGGGGATCGTCTTCGCCGTGCGGCGGGTGGAGGCGGATTACCTGCGCCCGGCGCGGTTCGATGACGCGCTGGTGGTGACGACGGCGCTGGTCGAGGTCGGCGGGGCGCGGATCGTGCTGGACCAGACGGTGGAGCGGGACGGCGAAAGGCTGTTCGCGGCGCGGGTCGTGCTGGTCTGCCTGTCCGATGCGGGTGCGGCGGCGCGGGTGCCGGCCGCCCTGCGCGGGAAACTCGCCCCCCGCTGACGGCATTTTCCGTCCCCAAATATCCACAAGGGGTGAATTGCCCCGCCTGCGGGGCAAGAGGGGACGCGTGCGTCCCCTGACGCCGGAGGAGGCGCGCCCCGCGCCTCCGACAGGAAGGGGCGTGCGGGCGCCTGCGCCCGCTCCGCCGGATTGCCGGGCATGGCTGCGGGTGCTGCGGTGCGGCGGCGGCTTGCCGCCAAAGCGTGGCCTGTCGCGCAGATGTGTTGGCATTCCCCTTGGATTGCGGATAGAATCACGCCAAAGGGCCGCGCCAAGGACGGTCCCGCAACACGAGCAGGCGTAATGGAAACGGAAACCCTCGCGGCGGCGCAGGAGATTGATTTCTCCGTGCTCGCGCTCTTCTTGAAAGCGACCCTCACCAACAAGCTGGTGCTGATCACCCTCTTGCTGATGAGCTTCTGGTCGTGGTCCATCATCATCCAGCGCGTGCTGACCTTCCGCCGTGCCCGCGCCGAGGCCGAGGAATTCGATCGCGCCTTCTGGTCGGGCGAACCGCTGGACGAGCTGTACGAGGCCATCGGTCCGCAGCCGCAGGGCGCGAGCGAGCGGATCTTCGTGGCCGCCATGACCGAATGGCGGCGCAGCCACCGGCAGGACGGCAAGCTGATCGCCGGGGCGCAGGCGCGGATCGACCGGGCGATGGATGTGGCCATCGCGCGCGAGAACGAGGTGCTGAACAAGGGGCTGGGCTTCCTTGCCACCACGGGGGCGACGGCGCCCTTCATCGGCCTGTTCGGCACCGTCTGGGGGATCAAGCATTCCTTCGAGCAGATCGCCATCAGCCAGAACACCAACCTTGCCGTGGTCGCGCCGGGCATCGCCGAGGCGCTGCTGGCCACGGCCATCGGCCTTGTCGCGGCGATTCCGGCGGTGGTGGCCTACAACAAGCTGAATTCCGACAGCGAGCGCATCCTGAACGGCTATGAGAGTTTCGCCGACGAGTTCTCCACCATCCTGTCGCGCCAGCTGGACGCCTGAGCCATGGGGGCCGGGGTCGCAAAGGGTGCGGGGGGCGGCGGCGGGCGTCGCGGGCGGCGGCGGCGGCGCGGGGCGCCGATGGCCGATATCAACGTCACGCCCTTCATCGACGTGATGCTGGTGCTGCTGATCATCTTCATGGTGGCCGCGCCGATGCTGACGGTGGGCGTGCCGATCGAACTGCCCGAGACGGCGGCGAATGCGCTGCCTTCGGAACAGGAGGAGCCGCTGGCCATTACCATGACGGCGGACGGGCGGCTGCTGATCCAGAACACCGAGACGCCGGAGAACGAGCTGATCACGCGGCTGGCTGCCATCGCGGCAGAGCGGACGTCGGACAAGATCTTCCTGCGGGCGGACGGGGCCATTCCCTATGCCAAGGTGGCCGAGGTGATGGGCGCGCTGAATGCGGGCGGGTTCAACAATATCGGGCTTGTCACGGATGCGGGCGGGCCGAGGCTTGACGGTAACGGCGGCTGACGGCCGGGCGGGGCATGGAAAAGGGTCAGATCATCTCGGGCGTCGCGCATGCGGGCGTGATCCTCTGGGTCGTCCTGGGGGACTGGCTGTTCCGTGCCGATACGCTGCCCGAGATGCAGGTGGCCGAGGTGTCGCTGATGTCGTCGGCGGAATTCGACGCGCTGGTGGCATCCGCCCCGAAGCCGGTGGAGCAGGCGGAGGCGGAGCCGGCGGCCGAGGAGCCGGTCGTCACCCCGCCCGAACCCGTGCAGCCCGAGGAGACGCCGCCCCCCGCCCGAGGAGGTGCCCCCGCCGCAGCCCGAGGAGCCGCTGCCCGAGGAGTTGCCGCAGGAGGCGGTGCCGCAGCCGATCGAGACGCCCGATCCGGTCGCCCCGACTCGCCGAGGTGGAGCAGCCGATCCCCGTGCCGCCGTCGGATGTGAAGCCGCGCCCGCGCCCCGTTGACCGCGTGGCGGCGGTGCCGGTGGAGAGCGAGGACGCGCCCGAGGTGGCCGATCAGGTGGTGGAGCAGGTGACGGACCAGCCCACCGAGGAGTCGGTGATCGTCGAGGAGGAGCAGGAGGCCGCCGCCCCCGAGGAGGCCACGACGCAGATCGTGACCGAGGCGGTGGAGACGGAAGAGGACGCGCCGCAGCTGGCCATGACATCCTC
>AYNO01000122.1 GCA_000500915.1 Rhodobacter sp. CACIA14H1 | reverse complement strand
GAACCCCTCCCAGCGCAACAGCGGATTCAGCCAGATCAGACGGCGGCAGGACAGGTGCAGCCGCTGCATCTCTGCGGACAGCCGCCCCCGAATCGTCGCGGTCCAGCCCGTCCGTGATCAGCAGGACGACAGCCCCCTGCCCCAGCACGCGCCGCGACCAGTCGCGGTTGAAGGCCCGCAGGCAGGCCCCGATGCGCGTCCCGCCGGACCAGTCCTGCGCCTCTGCCCCCGCGGCCTTCAGCGCGGCATCCACATCGCGGTTGCGCAGGTGCCGCGTGATGTTGGTCAGACGCGTGCCGAAGGTGAAGGCGTGGACCCTCGCCCATCCCTGCCCCTTCCGGTTGGCGACGGCATGGACGAAATGCAGCACCAGCCGCGAATACTGGCTCATGGAACCCGATATGTCGCAAAGCACCACAAGGTTCGGCCAGCGTTCCCCTGCAGCACGGCGCGACAGCCGCGTGACCTCGCCCCCCTGCCGCAGCGCATCGCGCAGCGTCCGCCGCGCGTCGATCCGCCGCCCCGCGACATCCGCCACCATCCGCCGCGTCGCAAGGGGCTTCACCGGCAGGGACAGCCGCGCCAGCATCCGCTTGGCCTCGGCAACCTCGGCCACGGTCATCTGTTCGAAATCCAGCGTCTTCAGCCGTTCCTCGTGGGACATGGTGGCGGTCGCGTCGATCTCGATCTGCTCGCCCCCCTCCTCGTCCACCCCCGTATCCGGCAGGTCCGGCGCGTTGCCGTCCAGCAAGGCCTCTGCCGCCCGCTTTTCGGCGGCATCGGCAAGACGGTCCTCCTGCACCCCGCGCACGGCAGGCAGCATCAGGCTCATCATGTGTTCAAGGTATTGCGGATCGCGCCAATACAGCCGGAACACCTGTTCGAAGACCGCCCTCTGTTCGGGGCGGCTGACGAAACAGGCGTGCAGCGTCCAGAAGAAATCCACCCGTTCGGTGAACCCCGCCGCCTCCACCGCGCGGATCGCGTCGATCACGCGGCCCGGTCCGATGGGCAGACCCGCCCGCCGCAGGGCGCGGGCGAAATGGGCGATGTTGTGGGACAGCTTGCCGTCTTCCGGCAGGGCAAGGTCATCCATGACCGCCCCCCGTCCTGCCCCCCGTCATGCGAAGACCAGCCCCTTCTTCACCTCGTCCAGCAGCCTCTTCGCCTCGGACCCCTGCAGCTTCTGGATGTCGTCCTGATATTTCAGGATCGCCCCCAGAGTGTCGGCGATCACCTCCGGCGAAAGCTGGATCACGTCCAGCGCCAGCAGGCACTTGGCCCAGTCGATCGTTTCCGCAACCCCGGGCTTCTTGAACAGGTCCTCGGACCGCAGCCGCTGGACAAAGGCCACCACCTCGCGGCTCAGGCTCTCCTGCGCCTCGGGGGCGCGGGCCCGCAGGATTTCAAGCTCGCGCTCGAAGCCCGGATAATCCACCCAGTGATACAGACACCGCCGCTTCAGCGCGTCATGCACCTCGCGCGTGCGGTTGGATGTCAGGATCACGATGGGCGGCTCCGGCGCCTTTACCGTGCCGAGTTCGGGGATCGTCACCTGGAAATCCGACAGCGCCTCCAGAAGGAAGGCCTCGAAGGGTTCGTCCGTCCGGTCCAGTTCGTCGATCAGCAGGACCGGTGCGCCCCCCGGTTGCGGACGCATCGCCGCCAGAAGCGGGCGCTCGATCAGATAGTCCTCGGTGAACAGCTCCGCCTTCAGCGCGTCGCGGTCGGCCCCTCCGCCCGCCTCGGCGGTCCGGATGGCGATCATCTGCGCGGCGAAGTTCCATTCGCAGACGGCCGAGGCCGCATCCAGCCCCTCGTGGCACTGCAGCCGGATCAACCGCCGCCCCAGCGCCGCCGCCAGAACCTTGGCAATCTCGGTCTTGCCGACCCCTGCCTCGCCCTCGAGGAACAGCGGACGCCCCAGCCGCAGCGACAGGAAGACCACCGTCGCCAGCGCCCGCGACGCGACATAGCCCCCGCTGCCCAGAAGCTGCACCACATCGTCTATGGTCGAAGGCAGGCCACGCAAGGCTGATCTCCCGCAATACGGAACGCCCGCCATGCTTGGCCCCCGCCCCGCACAGGGTCAAGCCGACACAGCCGCACATGCGACCAATGGAGGGGGGGCTTGGCCACAGGCCGACCGACCTGCTACCACTGCGCCATGCGCGTGCTTGCGATCCTGACCGTCCGGAACGAAGGGAGCTTCCTGCTGGAATGGCTCGCCCATCACCGTGCAGCCGGCGTGACGGATGTCCTGGTCTTCTCCAACGACTGCGACGACGGCACCGACCTTATGCTGGACCGGCTGCAGGCGATGGGCTGGCTGACCCATGTCCGCAACGACGGCCCCCACGACAAGGGCCCGCAATGGAGCGCATTGAAGGCCGCCGCCGCGCATCCCCTGACGAAATCCGCCGACTGGATCATCGTCATGGACATCGATGAATTCATCAACATCCACACGGGCGACCGGACCATTCCCGCCCTTCTGGCCGCGCTGCCGGATGCGGATGCCATCGCCCTGACATGGCGCATGTTCGGCAATGCGGGGATCGTCCACCTGACCGACACGCCGGTCACGGCGCTTTTCACCCATGCCGCACCGGACCCGCTGGACTGGCCATGGCGGGCGGTGATGTACAAGACGCTCTATCGCAACGCCCGTTTCGGCCAGCCGGGCGTGCATCGCCCGAAGGGCAAATCCGATGCCGCCCGCTGGTATGACAGCGCGGGGCGGCACCTGCCGGACGGCCCGCCGCGCATCTTCTCGCCGCTCGGCCAACCGCATTACGGCCTTGCGCAGCTGAACCACTACGCCCTCGGCTCGATGGAGGGGTATCTGGTCAAGGCTGATCGCGGCCGCGCGAACCGCGACTCCTCGGCCTTCGACCTTGGCTACTGGGTGGACCGCAATCTCTGCGATGTGCCCGACCGGTCCATCCTCCTGCTCGACAGCAGCGCGACCCATGACGCCCTGCTGCGCGACCCGGAACTGGGCAGGCTGCACCGCGACGCGTTCGCCTGGCGCAAGGCACGTTTCGACGCCCTCATGAAGCACGAGGAATGGCGCGCCCTGTTCGGGCGGCTGATGATGACACCACCCTCGCGCAGGCTGGATGCCGCACAGGCCCGCATGATCTGGCGCCATGCCCTGCCAGAGGCCTGACCGGCGGCCCTTTGCCGATGCCAGCAGGGCGCTTTACAAATGCCATAACTTTGCCGTTTGGGATTTCTAGGACTCACACCACCATCAACAGCCGAGTCCCGGACATGCCGGGACCGAACCGAGCAGAAGGCGCCCGCAGCCATGGACGACCGCCAGGACGGCGAACAGCTGGAAATCGACGCCGCGGGCACACCGGCGGCAGGGGCTGCCATGCTGTCGCGGGCCGACTGGCTGGACATGGTCGATGAACTCTGCGCCGAGGAAGGCTATTTCGAACCGGTCGGCCAGCACCACCACGCCTATTTCCACGATGACGGCCCCCGCCTCCTCGTGACCTTCGAATCGCTGGACCGCATCCTTGCCCGCAAGGGACAGATGCCCTTCGGACATGACCTTGCCGTGGAAAAGGGCTGGTCGCACCTGACGCTGATCTGCGAAGGCGAAACGTGGTTCCGCGATCCCGCCGTCTGGGGCTATTTCGACCGTCTTGTTGACGAAGCCTTCTTCGAGGATTTCGACGATGTCCTCTTCTACGGCGCAGGCGCCGGTGGCTATGCCGCCTGCGCCTATTCCGTCTGCGCCCCCGGCGCGGCGGTGCTGGCCATCAGCCCGCGCGCGACGCTGGACCCCGCCGTCGCGGGATGGGACCGCCGCAATCTGTCTGCCCGCCGCCGCGATTTCACCTCGCGCTACGGCTTTGCGCCCGACATGACCGAAGGCGCGGCCCGGGTCTATGTGGTGTACGACCCGCTGACCCCCGAGAATGCGATGCATGCCGCGCTCTTCCGCCGCCCCTGGGTGACGCGCCTGCCCGTCCGCCACTTCGGGGATTCCGTCGAAACGGCGATCGAACTGACCGGCATCTTTCCGGAACTGGCGACACGGGCGCTGGACCGCAGCCTGACGGCCTCCGCCTTTGCCCGCATCTGGCGCATCCGCCGCCGCTTCGGCCCCTATCTCAGGGGGATGCTCCGCAAGGCGGAACTCGCGCAGCGGCCGCGCCTTGCCCTGATGGTATGCCGCTCGGTCGTCCTGCGCACGGGCGGTCCGCGCTTCCGCCGCCGGATGCTGGAACTGGAACAGCAACTCGGGCTGGACAAGGCCGACGAAACCGCCCCTCCGCAAGGCTGACCCCGCATTCCCCACTGGAAAGCGCATCCGACTTGCGCTAGGCGCGGGGCATGACACACAGCCTGACGATCCGCCGCCCCGATGACTGGCACCTGCATCTGCGCGACGGCGCGATGCTCAAGGGTGTCCTGCCCGAAAGCGCCCGGCACTTCGCCCGCGCGATCATCATGCCGAACCTCGTCCCGCCGGTCGTGACCGGCGCACAGGCCGCCGCCTACCGCGACCGCATCCTTTCCGCCCTGCCCGAAGGGATGCGCTTCGAGCCGCTGATGACGCTCTACCTGACCGAAGGCACCGACCCCGACGATGTCGCGGCCGCCCATGCAAGCGGGCTGGTCAAGGCCGTGAAACTCTACCCCGCCGGCGCCACCACCAATTCCCACGGCGGCGTGCGCGATCTGGCCAAGGTGACGGCGGTGCTGGAACGGATGGCCGAAATCGGCCTTCCCCTCTGCGTCCATGGCGAGGTGACGACGCATGAGGTGGACATCTTCGACCGCGAGGCCGTCTTCATCGATACCGTCCTCGACCCCCTGCGCCGCCGCATCCCCGGCCTGCGCGTGGTTATGGAACACATCACGACCGAAGAGGGCGTGGCCTATGCCCGTTCCGGCGGCGACACGCTGGGCGCGACGATCACCACCCACCACCTAATCATCAACCGCAACCACATCCTCGTGGGCGGGATCAAACCGCATTACTACTGCCTGCCCGTGGCCAAACGCGAAAAGCACCGCCTTGCCCTGCGTCAGGCCGCCACCAGCGGCGAGGCACGCTTCTTCCTCGGCACCGACAGCGCCCCCCATGTCGATGCGCTGAAGGAACATTCCTGCGGCTGCGCGGGCTGCTTCACCGCGACCAACACGATGCAGCTTCTGGCGCATGTGTTCGAGGCAGAGGGCGCGCTCGACCGTCTGGAAGCCTTCACCAGCCTGAACGGCCCCCGCTTCTACCGCCTCCCCCCGAACGAAGGGACAATCACCCTGACCAGGGGTGCCCCCGCCGTCTGGCCCGAAAAGATCCTCACCGAAGCCGGCCCCGTCACCGTCTTCGACCCCGGCTTCCCCGTGCACTGGCACGTCGAAGCCTGACACACCCACAAGGACCGCCCGATGATCCCCACCGCCTTCCCCCCGAAAGAGGAAATCGCCCGCCTCACCGCCCGCGCATTGCTGGAAATCAAGGCCGTCCACTTCAACGCCGAAACACCCTTCACGCTGGCCTCCGGCTTGCCTTCGCCCACCTATATCGACTGCCGCAAACTCATCAGCTACCCGCGCATCCGCTCCACCCTGATGGACTTCCTTGCCGTCACCGTCATGCGCGAGGCGGGGTTCGAAGCCTTCGACAACATCGCCGGCGGTGAAACCGCAGGCATCCCCTTCGCCGCGCTCGTGGCCGAACGCCTTGCCCTGCCCATGACCTATGTGCGGAAAAAGCCCAAGGGCTACGGCCGCAACGCCCGCATCGAAGGCGCCATGACCGAAGGCCAGCGCGTCCTGCTGGTCGAGGACCTCACGACCGACGGCGGCTCCAAACTCTCCTTCGTGGACGCCATCCGCGAAACCGGCGCGACCTGCGGCCATACGGCGGTCATCTTCTATTACGGCATCTTCCCCGAAACGACGCAGCGCCTTGCCGACCATGGCGTGGCACTCCACCACCTCTGCACCTGGTGGGACGTGCTGGCCGAGGCCAAGGCCTCGGGCGCCTTCTCCGCCGCCACGCTGGCCGAGGTGGAAAGCTTCCTGAACGACCCCCGCGCTTGGCAGGCGGCCCGCAGCAAGGCCTGACACTTCAAGGCGTGCCGCTTTTCTGTGGGAAGCCCTGTGGAAGATTTGTGAAGGAATCGCCCGCCGGTTCCCCTTTGCCTCTGCGTGATTGGGGACGAAGGCGACAGCCAACCCAACATCTGGTATGCTCCCGACCAAAGCGCAGAGTCGGGCGCAACTTACCCACAGGTTTGTTCCCGCCTGTTAACCCGCGCCGAAACGGGGCAGATACGACCCCGGCAGAGAATGAACCGAGGCAGACATGACCGAAATCGCCACCCTCCGCCCCAGCCTGCCCGCCACCCAGCCGCAGCCCGAGCCGGAAGCCCTGCCCCACAACATCGAGGCCGAACAGCAACTCCTCGGCGCGATCCTGACGAACAACGATGTCTATGACCGCATCGCCAGCCTCGTGAAGGCAGAACATTTCTACGACCCGGTCCACCAACGCATCTACGAAAAGGCCGCGGCCCGCATCCAGAAGAACGCGCTCGCCTCTCCCGTCACGCTCAAACCCTTCTTCGAGGATGACGAAGGCCTGAAGGAACTGGGCGGCCCCGCCTATCTCGTCCGTCTGGCCGGTGCCGCCATCTCCTCCTTCGCCGCCCGCGACTATGCGCAGATGATCTACGATCTTGCGGTGCGCCGCGAACTCATCTCGCTCGGGCGCGACATCGCGGCCAAGGCGGCAAAGGTCGATGTGGTCTCCGAACCCCGCGAACAGATCACCGAGGCCGAACAGCAACTCTACAAACTCGGCGAACAGGGCGTCGCCCAGCGCGGCTTCGTCTCCTTCCTCCGCGCCACGACCGAGGCGGTGAACTCCGCCAACGCCGCCTACCAGCGCGGCGGCGGCCTTGCGGGCATCTCCACGGGTCTCGTGGACCTCGACCGCAAACTCGGCGGCCTGCACCCCTCCGACCTCCTCATCCTCGCCGGTCGCCCCTCCATGGGGAAAACCTCGCTTGCCACCAACATCGCCTTCAACATCGCCAAAGCCTACCGCCGTGGTCGCCTGCACGATGGCGGCGAAGGCGCGGTCGAAGGCGGTGTCGTGGGCTTCTTCTCGCTGGAAATGAGCAGCGAACAGCTCGCCGCCCGCATCCTGTCCGAAGCCTCCGAAGTCCCCTCCGAACAGATCCGCCGCGGCGACATGACGGAAGAGGAATTCCGCCGCTTCGTCGAAGCCGCCAAATCGCTCGAATCCTGCCCGCTCTACATCGACGACACCCCCGCCCTGCCCATTTCGCAAGTCGCCGCCCGCGCCCGCCGCCTGAAACGCACCCACGGCCTCGACGTGCTGATGGTGGACTACCTCCAGCTCCTGAAGGGCAGCTCCAAGGGGGAATCGAACCGCGTGCAGGAAGTCTCGGAAATCACCCAGGGCCTCAAGGCCATCGCCAAGGAACTCAACATCCCCGTCATCGCGCTGTCGCAGCTGTCGCGGACGGTCGAATCCCGCGACGACAAGCGCCCGCAACTGTCGGACCTGCGCGAATCCGGCTCCATCGAACAGGATGCCGACGTGGTCATGTTCGTCTATCGCGACGAATACTATCACGAACGCCTCAAGCCGCCGGAAGACGACCCGCGCTTCGCCGAATGGTACGAAAAGATGAACCGCGTCCACGGCAAGGCCGAAGTCATCATCGGCAAACAGCGCCACGGACCCATCGGCACGGTCGAACTCAGCTTCGAAGGCCGCTTCACCCGCTTCGGCAACCTCGCCCAGCCCTGGCAGGGCGACGGCAACGGCTACTGAGGATACCCATGGACCTGCATCTGAAAGACCGGCTCGTCATCGTCACGGGCGGCGGGCAAGGCATCGGCGGCGCGATCAGCCGCTGTCTCGCACAGGAAGGCGCGATCCCCGCCATCCTCGCCCGCCGCGCCCCCGATCCGCGCTTCATGGCCGATCTCGCGGCCCTGCAGCCCAAAGCGGGTTTCGTGCAGGTGGACCTCTCCGACGACGACCAGATCCGCCGCGCCGTGGACGAGGTCCACACCCGCTGGGGTCAGGTCTATGGCATCGTCAACAACGCAGGCACCAATGACGGCATCGACCTGGACGCGGGGCCCGACGCCTTCCGCAAGTCGCTCGACCAGAACCTGATCCATTACTACACCCTCGTCCACCTGCTGCAGGACGACCTCAAGGCGCAGCAGGGCGCCATCGTGAACATCTCGTCCAAGACCGGCGTCACCGGCCAGGGCTCCACCTCCGCCTATGTCGCCGCCAAGGCCGCGCAACTCGGCCTCACGCGCGAATGGGCCGCCGCCTTCGCCCCCCATGGCGTGCGCGTCAACGCCGTGATCCCGGCGGAAGTCCTGACCCCCATGTATGACGCCTGGCTCGACACCTTCCCGGACCGCGCCGGGAAACTCGCCGAAATCACCCGCCGCATCCCGCTCGGCCAGCGCATGACGCTGGATACCGAAATGGCCGACACGGTGGTCTTCACCCTCTCCCCCCGCGCCGGCCATACGACGGGCCAATGGCTCTATGTGGATGGCGGCTATGTCCATCTCGATCGCGCCATGGCAGGCCTGCGCGACTGACCTGCCCCATTTTCCGTCCCCAAATATCCTCAGGGGGAGTCGCCGCCCTGCGGCGACGGGGGCAGAATGCCCCCCGGGGCCCCGTCGCCTGCGCCCCGCAGGCGACGGGGGGGACGGGCTTGCGCGGGCCTCTGCCCGCGCTCCGGCAGATCACCCAAGCCACCGTGAACGCCCTGCCACCAGAATTCCCTTGACCGCGACCCCGCCCCTGCCGAAAACCCCCGCACCATGGCCACAGCAACCCTCACCATCGACCTCGACGCCATCGCCGCCAACTGGCAGGCGCTCGACCGCCATTCCGCCCCGGGCGTGCAGACCGCCGCCGTCGTGAAGGCCGATGCCTATGGCCTCGGCATCGACCGTGTCGCCCCCGCCCTTGCCCGGGCCGGTGCCCGCCGCTTCTTCGTCGCCGTGGCGGAAGAAGGCGCGCGGCTGCGGCAGGTCCTCGGCCCCGGCCCGCAGATCGGCATCCTGGGCGGCCACATGGCCGGCGATACCGAGATGATCCATGATCTCGACCTGACGCCCATGCTGAACTCGCTGCAACAGGTCACGCGCCACCTGGAATCCCTGCCGGGCCACCCTTTCGGCATCCAGCTCGACACCGGCATGAACCGGCTCGGGATGGAAGAGGCCGAATGGCGCGCCGTCGCGCCCATCGTGCTGGAAGCCCGCCCCGAACTGCTGATGTCCCACCTTGCCTGCGCGGATGAACCGGACCATCCGATGAATGCGGCACAACTGGCCAGTTTCCGCCGCATGACCGACGGGCTGGGCATCCCCCGCTCCTTCGCGGCGACGGGCGGCATCCTGCTCGGCCCCGACTACCATTTCGACCTCACGCGCCCCGGCATCGGCCTGTACGGCGGCCAGCCATTCGCACAGGCCCATCCGGCGGTCACCCTCTCCCTCCCCGTCATCCAGACGCGCGAGGTGCAGGCGGGCGAAGCCGTGGGCTATTCCTGCACATGGGTCGCCGACCGGCCCTCCACCATCGCCACGCTCTCGGCGGGCTATGCCGACGGGCTGCCCCGCACCCTGTCGAACAAGGTCCATCTCTGGGACGGCGACACGCCCGTGCCCCTGATCGGCCGCGTCTCGATGGACCTGATCACGGCCGATGTCAGCCACATGCCGGACATCCCCCGCACGCTGGACATCCTCGGCCCGCATCAGGGCGTGGACGACCTTGCCGCCATCGGCGGGACCATCGGCTACGAGATCCTGACCGCGCTCGGCCCCCGCTACGGGCGCCGCTATCTGGAACGGCGCAACGGAGGGCAGGCGTGACGGCGCTGACCGCCCCCCTTGCAGCCATCGGGCGCCCCGTCCTGTCGGCGCTGGCCGCCATCGGACGCGTCGCGCTCTTCGCGCTGCAGGTGGTCAGCCACCTCTTCCGCCCGCCCTTCTACCCCCGCGAATTCCTGCACGCGCTGATGCAGATCGGCTGGTTCTCGCTGCCCGTCGTCGGCCTGACCGCCGTCTTCACCGGCGGCGCCCTCGCGCTCCAGATCTATTCCGGCGGGGCGCGGTTCAACGCGGAATCCGTAGTCCCCTCCATCGTCGCCATCGGCATGGTGCGCGAACTCGGCCCCGTCCTCGGCGGGCTGATGGTGGCGGCCCGCGTCGCCTCCTCCATCGCGGCGGAAATCGGCACCATGAAGGTGACGGAACAGATCGACGCGCTGGTGACGCTCTCCACCAACCCCGTCAAATACCTTGCCGTCCCGCGCGTGCTGGCGGCAACGCTGGCCGTGCCGATGCTGGTGGGCGTGGGCGATGCCATCGGCATCGCAGGGGGCTGGCTGGTGGGCGTGAACAGGCTGGGCTTCAACTCGGCCACCTATCTGCAGAACACCGTGGACTTCCTTGAAAGCTGGGACGTCGTGTCCGGCCTCTGGAAAGGCGCGGCCTTCGGCTTCATCGTGGCGCTGATGGGCTGCTATCACGGGATGAACTCGGGCCGTGGCGCACAGGGCGTCGGCGCCGCCACCAAATCCGCCGTGGTGGGGGCGTCCGTGCTGATCCTTGCCACCAACTACATCCTTACCGAACTGTTCTTCTCGGCATGATCACCCTCACCGGCGTCACCAAGACCTTCGGCAAGAACCGCGTCCTGCGCGGAGTGGACCTGACCATTCCCTCGGGGCAGAGCATGGTCATCATCGGCGGTTCCGGAACGGGAAAGTCGGTCCTGCTGAAATGCATCCTCGGCCTCGTGCGCCACGATGCGGGGACGATCACGCTGGACGGGCAGGACGTCACCACCGCCGACCGTGACGCCTTCCTTGCCCGCTTCGGGATGCTGTTCCAGGGCGGGGCACTGTTCGACTCCCTGCGCGTCTGGGAAAACGTCGCCTTCCGCCTGATGCGCGGGCCGACCAAACGCCCGAAGGCCGAAGCGCGGCAAATCGCCATCGAGAAACTCCGCCGCGTCGGCCTGAAACCCGAAACCGCGGACCTCTTCCCTGCCGAACTGTCCGGCGGGATGCAGAAGCGCGTCGGCCTCGCCCGCGCCATCGCGGCCGAGCCGGAGATCATCTTCTTCGACGAACCGACCACCGGCCTCGACCCCATCATGGCAGGCGTCATCAACGACCTGATCCGCGAGATCGTGACCGAGATGGGCGCCACCGCCATGACGATCACGCATGACATGTCATCCGTCCGCGCCATCGCCGACCGCGTCGCCATGCTGCATGATGGGGTGATCCAGTGGACCGGTCCGGTCGCCGACATGGACGCCACGCCGGACCCCTATGTCCAGCAATTCATCCACGGACGGGCCGAAGGCCCCATCGCCGCGGTGCGCTGATGGAGGTCTGGCTGGAACATGCCATGACGACCCTCTCCGCCTCCGGCCCCGTGCGCGGCCTCGTCGCCGCCGTCCCCGTCGCGATCACGGTGGCGGGCATCGCGGGGTGGCGCCAGCGCGTCGAAGGCGCGGCCCCCATCGCCCTTTTCGGCATCGCTTTCTGCCTCTGGCTCGCCATGCCGTGGAACTTCGCCTATCTGGAACTGCGGCAGACCAGCCTCGTCCTGTCCATCCTCTGCTGGATCTGGCTGGTCTGGGCCTGGGCGCGGCACGTCCTCGGCGAATGGCCCGCGCCGATCTGGGGGCACTGGATCGTGGGCACCCTGCTCTGGGTGCTGCCGCTGACGGCGGGCATCGTCCTTCTGCTGGGCTGACCGTTTCCGATCCGGAAACGGTGGCGCCAATTTCCCCCGATTGTCCACAGCGGCAACCCTGACGCGAAAAACCTTGCCGAATCCTGCATTTGCGCCTTTCTCTTTGCGTTGTAGGTAAAGA
>AYNO01000121.1 GCA_000500915.1 Rhodobacter sp. CACIA14H1 | reverse complement strand
GGAAAAAGACAAGACGGGGAACCGATCCGAATGGCCGCCTATCCCAAAAGCTTCGACCGCGAAGCCCTGCTGACCTGTGCGCGGGGGGAACTCTTCGGTCCCGGCAATGCCCAGCTTCCCGCGCCGCCCATGCTGATGATGGACCGCATCACCGACATTTCCGAAGATGGCGGGCTGCACGGCAAGGGCCATGTGGTGGCGGAATTCGACATCACCCCGGACCTGTGGTTCTTCGACTGCCACTTCCCCGGCAACCCGATCATGCCCGGCTGCCTCGGCCTCGACGGCCTGTGGCAACTCACCGGCTTCAACCTGGGCTGGCGCGGCTGGCAGGGACGCGGCTACGCGCTGGGCGTGGGCGAGGTGAAACTGACCGGCATGGTCCGCCCCGACCGCAAGATGCTGACGTACAAGGTCGATTTCACCAAGGCCCTGCAAACCCGCCGCCTTACGATGGGCGTGGCCGACGGGATCGTCGAGGCGGATGGCGAAGTGATCTATATCGTCAAGGACATGAAGGTGGCGTTGAGCGAGGCGTGAGCGCCTCCAAAGCGACTCCCGACAAAGGCGCCCCCCCGGGCGCCTTTTCCAATCTGGCACAACGGTCAGGTCTGCCCCGATGCCCAAAGCATCGGGGCGCGGCCGTCCCGCCCCCCCGGGGCGGCCGCACGGGGTCCGTGCGACCACCCCGGCGTGACGGCCGCGCCCCTTCCGTCGCTCTAGGCAGGTTGGAGCGGACAGCGCCCCCTACCCCTCCCGATCCCCCTTGAACCCCACCATCCCCGCGAACTCCGGCAGCCACCCCTCCCGCCGGACAGTCCACAGCTCATACGAAGGCACGAACACCGCCACCTCATCCAGCGACCCCAGATGCACCTCCACCTCCCCCGGGCTGCGCGAGAATACCGACGATCCGCAGACCGGACAGAAGCACCGCCCCCGCCACTCTGCGTAATTCCCCGTCACCTCCACCAACCCCTCGGCAAAGATGGCCGACGCATGGAACACCGCCCCGTGATGCTTGCGGCAGTCCATGCAATGGCACACCCCCACCCGCAGCGGCGGCCCCTCCGCCACCACCCGCACCGCCCCGCACAGACAGCCCCCCGTCACCCGCTCCATCACACCCCTCCGTTCCACCGCAAAGCCAAAGCCCCCAACCCCAATCCCCTTGCCCCTTCCCCCCCTCTCCCTTAAGGACAATCCAAAGCTCAAGGATACGGGAGGCCCCATGCGCCGCGTCGTCATCACCGGGATCGGCATCGTCTCGCCCATCGGCAACACCGCCGCCGAAGTCGAAGCCTCGCTCCGCGCCGGGAAATCCGGCATCGTCTTCGCCCCCGAATATGCCGAACGCGGCTTCCGCTCCCAGGTCCACGGCCAGCCCAACATCGTGCTGGAAGACCATATCGACAAACGCGACCTGCGCTTCATGGGCGACGGCGCGGCCTACAACTTCATCGCCATGGATCAGGCGGTCAAGGATTCCGGCCTGACCGAGGCCGAGATTTCCAACGAACGCACCGGCATCATCGTCGGCTCCGGCGGGCCGTCCACCAAATCCTTCTTCAAGGCCCACAACATCGTCCGCGAAACCGGCTCGCCCAAGCGGATCGGCCCCTTCGGCGTGACCAAGGGCATGTCCTCCACCACCTCGGCCTGCCTTGCCACGCCGTTCAAGATCAAGGGCGTGAACTACTCCATCACCTCCGCCTGCTCCACCTCGGCCCATTGCATCGGCAACGGCGCGGAGCTCATCCAGTTCGGCAAGCAGGACATCGTCTTCGCCGGCGGGGGCGAGGAACTGGACTGGACCCTCTCCTGCCTCTTCGACGCCATGGGCGCGATGTCGTCCAAATACAACGACGCCCCGGCCACCGCCTCCCGCACCTATGACGCCACCCGCGACGGCTTCGTCATCGCAGGCGGCGGCGGTGTCGTCGTGCTGGAAGAACTCAACCACGCCCTCGCCCGCGGCGCCAAGATCTATGCCGAAGTCACCGGCTACGGCGCCACCTCCGACGGCTACGACATGGTCGCCCCCTCGGGCGAAGGCGGCGAACGCTCCATGCGCCTCGCCCTCTCGACCCTGCCGCAGGGGCGCAGGATCGACTACATCAACTCCCATGGCACCTCGACCCCCGTGGGCGACGTCACCGAAATGGAAGCGATCCGCCGCGTCTTCGGCAAGGGCAACACGCCCCCCGTCGCCTCGACCAAATCGCTGACGGGCCATTCCCTCGGCGCGACCGGCGTGCATGAGGCGATCTATTCGCTGCTGATGATGAACGGCAACTTCATCGCGGCCTCGGCCAATGTGACGACCCTCGACCCCGCGCTCGACCCGTCCGAAATCGTGACGACCATGCGCGACGGCGTGAACATCGACTCGGTCCTGTCCAACAGCTTCGGCTTCGGCGGGACCAACGCGACCTTGGTGATGAGCAAGTATCTCGGCTGACCACGGACCAACCGGGCAGCGATTAGCGGGGGACAGGGATCATGGCGGATCTGATGAAGGGCAAGCGCGGGCTCGTCATGGGCGTTGCCAACGAACGCTCCATCGCCTGGGGCATCGCCCGCGCGATGGCCGCCGAAGGGGCGGAACTCGCCTTCTCCTACCAGGGAGAGGCTTTCGGCAAACGCCTCGCCCCCCTCGCGGCCTCGGTCGGGTCGGATTTCATGGTGGATGTGGACGTGACCGACGACGCCTCGCTCGACACCTGCTTCACGGCGCTCAAGGACCGCTGGGGGACGATGGATTTCCTCGTCCATGCCATCGCCTATTCCGACAAGAACGAGTTGACGGGCCGCTTCATCAACACGACGCGGGGCAACTTCACCAACTCGCTGGCGATCTCCTGCTACAGCTTCATCGACGTCTCGCGCCGCGCGGCGGAACTGATGCCCGACGGCGGCACGCTCATCACCCTTACCTATGGCGGATCGAACCGCGTGACGCCCAATTACAACGTCATGGGCGTCGCAAAGGCCGCGCTGGAATCCTCCGTCCGCTACCTCGCCAACGACCTTGGGCCCCAGAAGATCCGCGTCAACGCCGTCTCGCCCGGTCCGATGAAGACGCTGGCCGGTGCCGCCATCGGCGGCGCCCGCGCCACCTACCGCCATACCGAGGCCAACGCCCCCCTCCGCTCCAACGCCACGCTGGAAGCCGTGGGCGGCACCGCCGTCTGGCTCGCCTCCGACTACGGCTGCTTCACGACGGGCGAAGTGGTGCATGTCGATGGCGGCTACCACGTCCTCGGGATGCCGCAGCAGGACCACCTCGGCGGCGGCGCGGACAAGGGCTGAAGGCCGGCCCTTCCTTCCCGACGCCTGACAATCAGCACGAAGGTGGCGGCCGCCGTGCCCCGTCCACTCCCCTTGACCGCATCTCAATTGAGATACACCCTTCCGGCCATGTCCGAAGGGAGTCGTCCATGCCCGCCAACACCACCATGCTCCACATCCGCATCGACGAGGACATCAAGACCCGCGCCGCCGCCGCGCTGGAAGGGGTGGGCCTCAGCCTCTCCGACGCCGTCCGCATCCTGCTCACCCGCGTGGCGAAAGAGGGCGGCCTTCCCCCCGGCCTCACAGTGACCGAGGAAACCTACGACAACTGGTTTCGCCGCAAGGTCCAAGAGGCGCTTGACAGCACGGAGCCGACGATCCCCCATGAACAGGCAATGCGTGAGATTGACGAGTTGATCCGTAACCGTGTCCGTGACAGAAGTCCGCTGGAATAGACGGGCGATACTCGACGTCGCCTCGATCCATGCCCATGTTGCCGATCACAACCCAAAGGCTGCGGATGACCTTCGCAGGCTGATCTACCGCCGCACCGACGACTTGGCCCATTTCCCCCTCGCCCACCGTCAGGGCCGCCTCCCCGGCACGCGCGAGATGGTCCTTCATCCCAACTACATCCTGATCTACCGCCTGTCCGGCGAAGTCATCACCATCCTCCGCGTCCTCCACAGCGCCCGGAACTGGCCCTAGCCCCCTGACCGGACACTGAAGCCTGGCAAATCCGCCCCACGCACAAGGCTAGGGGCCAAAAGGAAAGCACCGCAAATCCGACAGAAATGTTCGAAGATTTTGGAGCGGGTAGCGGGAATCGAACCCGCCCCATCAGCTTGGAAGGCTGAGGCGCTACCACTACACCATACCCGCGTCGCGCCCCGACCTTCTACCCGCACCACACGGGGGATGCAACCCGCAGCGCCGCACCCCGCGACCGCGCCGGGCGCCCTGTCCCGGCAGACGTCGCAGGATGGCTTCCCCGCCCGATAAGTCCAGACTGCCCCGCCAATAGGTCCAGCCACGCAGTCCGGCCCGACAAACCCGCCCCGAATCGCCCCGTCCAAACGTGGTTAACGCCCCGCTGCCGCACCGTGCGTATGTACAGTTTGCGGTACAGTCTGCGGCACAGGACACGGCACCGCCAAAATCCCCGAAAACCGCAGATAAACGCAGCGCCCGCAATGACTTATGCGACAGGCTCAGGTGAACTGCTCGTTGATCAGCCGCTCTTCCAGCCCATGCCCCGGATCGAACAGGATGCGGTGCCGCACCCCCGGCTCCGACCGCACCTCGACGCTGGCCACCCCCCGCACCGACCCGCGGCTGTCGGCATCGGCCATCACCGGCCGCTTCTCCGCCTCCAGCACCTCGAACCGCACCACCGATGTCTTCGGGATCAGCGCCCCGCGCCACCGCCGCGGCCGGAACGCCGCCATGGCCGTAAGCGCCAGCACATCCGCCCCGATGGGCAGGATCGGACCATGCGCCGAATAGTTGTAAGCCGTTGATCCCGCTGGGGTTGCCACCAGCGCCCCGTCACAGACCAGCTCTTCCATCCGCACCCGCCCGTCCACGATCACCCGAAGCTTCGCCGCCTGCGGCCCGGCCCGCAGCAGGCTCACCTCGTTGATCGCAAGGGCCGAATGCACCGTCCCGTCCACCCCCACCGCCCGCATCCGCAAGGGGTTCAGCACCGCCTCCTCCGCCGCCGCCAGCCGCGCGGGCAGGTCCCCGGGCTGATAGGCGTTCATCAGGAACCCGATGGTGCCGCAATTCATGCCATAGACCGGCAGCCCCGTCGCCTCCGTCTCATGCAGCGTCTGCAACATGAAGCCGTCCCCGCCAAGGGCGACCACAATATCTGCCCTCTCCACCGCCACCTGCCCGTAACGCGCCGTCAGCACCCGCAGCGCCTCGGTCGCGGCGGGGGCGGGCGATGCCGTGAAGGCGATCCGTGAAAAGGCCATGCGCCGAAACTCCTGTCCCTGCCGCAGTCTTGCGGGGCAGGCGCGGCGAACTCAACCCCGAAAGGCCGTTCCGATCCGCGTCTTCCCGTTCCTATCTGCATATTTATTTCGCAGCGACCCCCAAGGGAGTCGTTTTCTTGCCTTCCCGCCTCGCCCCCCTTGCGCTACATCCACCCCAAGCCCGCAAGCACCCCCTCAAGGAGGTCCCATGAACGCCCCCCACCGCGACACCGGATTCTTCACGGAATCCCTCGCCTCCCGCGACCCCGAACTCTTCGGTGCCGTCACGCAGGAACTTGGCCGCCAGCGGCACGAGATCGAACTGATTGCCTCGGAAAACATCGTCTCCCGCGCCGTGATGGAAGCGCAGGGGTCGGTCATGACCAACAAATACGCCGAAGGCTATCCGGGCAAGCGCTACTATGGCGGCTGCCAATACGTTGATATCGCCGAAAATCTGGCGATCGAACGGGCGTGCAAGCTGTTCGGCTGCTCCTTCGCCAACGTCCAGCCGAACTCCGGCTCGCAGGCAAACCAGGGCGTGTTCCAGGCGCTCATCAAGCCGGGCGACACCATCCTCGGCATGTCGCTGGATGCGGGCGGCCACCTGACCCATGGCGCGGCCCCCAACCAGTCCGGCAAGTGGTTCAAGGCCGTGCAATACGGCGTGCGCAAGCAGGACCTCGAACTGAATTACGACCAGGTCGCGGAACTGGCCGCCGAACACAAGCCGAAGCTCATCATCGCCGGCGGCTCCGCCATCCCGCGCATCATCGACTTCAAGCGGATGCGTGAAATTGCAGACAGCGTGGGCGCCTATCTCCTCGTGGACATGGCCCATTTCGCGGGCCTCGTCGCGGCGGGCCTCTACCCGTCGCCCTTCCCGCACGCCCATGTCGCCACCACCACCACGCACAAGACCCTGCGCGGCCCGCGCGGCGGGATGATCCTGACCAATGACGAAGACATCGCCAAGAAGGTCAACTCGGCCATCTTCCCGGGCATCCAGGGCGGCCCGCTGATGCATGTCATCGCCGCCAAGGCCGTCGCCTTCGGCGAGGCGCTGCAACCCGGCTTCGTTACCTACCAGAAGCAGGTCGTCGCCAATGCCAAGGCTCTGGCGGACGAGCTGATGAAGGGCGGGCTGGACATCGTCACCGGCGGCACCGACACGCACCTCATGCTGGTGGATCTGCGCCCCAAGGGCGTGAAGGGCAACGCCACCGAAAAGGCACTGGGCCGCGCCCATATCACCTGCAACAAGAACGGCATCCCCTTCGACACCGAAAAGCCGACGATCACCTCGGGCGTCCGCCTCGGCACCCCCGCCGGCACGACCCGCGGCTTCGGAGAAGAGGAATTCCGCCAGATCGCCCGCTGGATCGTCGAAGTCGTGGACGGCCTCGCCGCCAATGGCGAGGATGACAACGGCGCCGTCGAAGCCAAGGTCAAGGCGGAAGTCGAGGCTCTCTGCGCCCGCTTCCCGATCTACCCGAACCTCTGACCGGCCCCTTCAACGGGCAAAGGGGCGCACCATCGCAGGATGGTGCGCCCTTTTTCGTTTCCGGGCAAAAATGGTAATAAAATTGTTTTAAAACAATATGTTACATGATTTCCGCACGACCCTCGGCCGCAACGCGCCGGACCTCAGATCCAGCCCGCGAAGGCCAGCCCGACCCCCAGCGTGATCCCCGTCACCAGCGCCAGCGTTCCGGTCTGCACCACGCTGCGCAGCAATCCCCGCCGGATCGCGGCGGGGTGCAACTCGTTCAGATGGCGCAGGCAGAGCCGGTAATCATCGTCGAACCCGACGGCATCGATATCGGGAAGTCCCCCCTGCAGCGCCTTGCGCTCGGCCCGCACGATGCGCCAGCCCGCAGCCCGTGCCTCGCGCGGCAGGACATGGTGCGCCCGTCCCAGCCGCGCCTCCAGCGTAGCACCCTTGACGCCGACCCGCTCTTCCAGCAACTCCGCAATGCGGCCGGATTTCTGCAGGATGATGATCGCACTGGCCGACATGTTCATAACCCCTAACGGATTGTGTCAGAATAGCGGCGCGATTGGGGCGGAAAAACCGGCCGGACGGAAACGGCGCGGAAAGCGGATGGAAACAATGCTGAACCTGATCCACCACCCCGCCACCGGCACCCCGACGCATCCGCCGCTGGTCATCGCCCATGGCCTGTTCGGCTCGGGCCGCAACTGGGGCGTGATCGCCCGCAGGTTGGCCGATACCCGCGATGTCTGGGCGGTGGACATGCGCAACCATGGCGAAAGCCCCCGCTTCCCCACCCATTCCTACCCCGACCTCGCCGCCGATCTGGCCGAAGTCATCACCTCCATCGGCAGCCCCGCCGACCTTCTGGGCCACTCCATGGGCGGCAAGGCCGCCATGCAGCTTGCCCTCACCCGCCCCGACCTGATCCGCCGCCTCGTCGTGGCCGACATCGCCCCCGTGGCCTATTCCCACGACCAGACCCGCCACATCGACGCCATGCGCGCGCTGGACCTGACAGGGCTGACCACAAGGGGCGAGGCCGACCGCCGCCTCTCGGCCCTGATCGAAGATCCGGGCCTGCGGGCCTTCTTCCTGCAATCGCTGGACCTCAAGGCCCAGGGCGGCCCGCGCTGGCGGCTGAACTTCGACGTGCTGGAAGCCGAGATGCCGAAAATCGTCGGCTGGCCCGGCACGCAAGGCCGCTTCGACCGCCCGACCCTGTTCCTGACCGGATCGGAAAGCCATTACGTCAAACCGGACCACCGCGAAACGATCCGCGCCCTCTTTCCCGTCGCCCGCTTCGCCAGACTTCCCGGCGCGGGCCACTGGCTCCATGCCGAAAAACCCCGCGAATTCGAGGAAACGGTGCGCGTCTTCCTCGACGCCTGACCTGCGGCTCAGAACAGGATGTCGTCCAGCGTTTCGTCCTGCACGGCCTGCGGCGGCGCAACGCTCTGCACCCGCACCATCCCCGCGCCGGTGACGGCGTCGTGGATATCCCGCTCCTGCGCCATGGTGTAGCGCGACCTCAGATCCGCAAGGACCGCCGCCTCGGGCGACCCTTCCGCAAAGGGCAGGTCCGGCTCCGCCATCGTGGCCCGCCGCAGCCGCAGCATCACGGACAGCGTGCCCACCTCGTCCAGCGCAGCCCGGAAACCTTCCAGCCGCAACGTCGCCTGACCCAGCCGCTGCGGCAATTCCCGCCCCGCCGCATCGAAGCCCCGCGCCGTGTCATGCACGACCACATCGATCTGCTGCATCGCACCGTTCAGCGCCTCGGCATCCCCGATGAAACCCGACAGCGCGGCCTCCAGCCGGTCCACACCGGCCTGCCCCGCCGCCCGCGCCAGCGTGCGCGTCTCGTCCAGCTTGCCCTGAAGGCGCTGCACGATGGCGTCGCTTTCATCCGTCAGCGTCCGCAGCCATTGCGCCAGCTCGCGCAGCGACCGCCCCTCCTCGCCCAGCTTGGCGCAGATCAGGACCGCATTCAGCCCCGACAGCCGGACCTGCTGCGCGATCTGCCGGATCGTCCCCTCATGCTTCAGGATCAGGTCCAGCCGCCCGCGCAAGGCCTCGGCCCGCCCCCGCATGGACACCAGATGCCGCCGCACCCGCTCCAGCGCCGCGTCCAGCGCGTCGGCATCGCCATTGCCCTCGCCATCCCGCCCGCGACCGGCCTGCGCGAAGTAAAACAGCCGCGCCGTCTGCATCGCCTGATCCGCATTGCGCCGCACCTGCTCCAGCGCGGCGACGGAAACCCCCAGCTCCGCCCCCGCATCGCCGCAGGCCGCATCGGCCAGCGCCCGGGCCACATCGGCAAGGACGGCATCCAGCCCCGGCCCCGCCGCTTCGCCCGCCTGCATCACCTCGCGGACCCGCTCCAGCCGCTGGCGGGTGGAATCCCCGGTCTGCAGGGCCATGATCAGACGCGACACCTCGGAAAACACGCCCTTCATCTGGGCGGCAAGGTCCGCGCTCATCCGCGTCATCTCGGCGCGACCTTCCTGCACCTTCTGCGCGATGGCGGCAAAGCGGCTCAGCGTCGGCAGCACCCGCAGCATCAACTCCTGCCGCAACTCCTGCAGCGATGCGTCTATCGCCTGCGTGTCATGCCCGATCCCCACCATCGCATCCTTGACCTCCTGCAGGATGCTCTCGGCCTCCGATGCCATGGCGGCCAGCCGTTCGATGAAGGAATTGACCTGCGGACGCGGCGGAACCAGCCCGTTGCCCTGAATGCGGGCATTGATCGACACGTTGGAAATGGTCCGCACCACGCGGTCCAGTTCGTTCACCTCCAGCCGCACCCCCCGCACCGCGGCCCGCAACGCCTCGCTCTGGCGGGTGAACCCGTCGAAATCGGCGCGGATGACGTCCACATTGGCGAAAGCCTCGGAAATCAGCAGGGCAAGCTGGCGGCTGGTCTCGTCGCCCAGCGTCACCTCCAGCCGGGCGAAAAGCGCCTCGGTCCCGCGCAGGATGTCCACGGCACGGGCCAGCGCGTCACCCGCCTGCACGAAGCTTTCCTCGGTGATCCGCAAGACGGCCGAAAGCGGATCCGCCACCGGAACGCGCCTTCCGAAGACCGCGGGGGCTGCGTAGGTCATGCGTTTGCTCCTGTCCTGTGGCGGCGGGCAAAGCTCATGATCGCCGCCGCCATCCGGCCCAGCGCGACCGTCTGCATCGCGCTGCCCATGTTCACCGCCTCCCGCGGCATCCCGTACACAACCGAACTCGCCTCGTCCTGCGCCAGCGTGACACCGCCCGCCTTGCGCAATTCCCCCAGACAGCGTGCGCCGTCATCCCCCATGCCGGTCAGGATGATGCCCATGCCATTCTGCGCCGCCGCCGTCGCCGCCGACCGGAACAGCACATCCACCGAAGGCCGGTGACGGCTGACATAGGGGCCCTCGGCCACGTTCACCCGATAGCCGGATGCGACCCGCCGCAGGATCAGGTGCCGGTCGCCCGGCGCGATCAGAACCTCGCCCTGCCGCAGCGGCGCACCATCCACCGCCTCGGACACGGACACCCGGCACAACCCGTCCAGCCGCTTGGCAAAGGCCGCGGTAAAGCCGGCAGGCATGTGCTGCACGATGGCGATGGCCGGCGCATCGGGGGGCAGCGCCGTCAGGATTTCCCGCAGCGCCTCGGTCCCGCCGGTGGATGACCCGATCACCACGACCGGCTCGGTCGCGGGCACCACCTTCGCGGGGTTGGGCGGCGGCAGCACCTCGTCCGCCGACAGCCGCGCCCCCGGGGCACGCAGCGCACCCGGCAGCGCGATCTTTCCGCGCGACTGGCTCGCGGCCCGCAGGGCGTCGCAGATATGCACCTGCGCCTCGGCCCGCTGCTGGTCGTTCCCCGCCTTCGGCTTCAGGATCACCTCGACAGCCCCCGCCTCCAGCGCGGCAAGGCTCTGCTCGGACCCGCGCCCGGTGAAGGACGAACAGACCACCACCGGAAGCGGCCGCTGCTCCATGATCCGGCGCAGGAAGGTCAGCCCGTCCATCCCCGGCAGTTCGAGGTCCAGCAGGATGACATCCGGCAATTCCTCCTTCATCGCCTTGGCGGCGGCAAAGGCATCCGGCGCCAGCGCCATGACCCGAAGGCCCGGATCGCTTTCCACGATCGACCGCAGCATCGCCCGCGCCGAGGCGGAGTCATCCACGATCAGGACCTTCAGGGACTCCCCGCTGCCATTCCTCACGCCCGCACCCTCCGGAAGATCGTCGGTTTCACCTGTTGCAGTCCGTCATGGCGCACGACCATGCTTTCCGCATGTCCGACCAGAAGCCACCCACCCGGGCGCAGGTGCGTGGCCAACCGCTGGACAACCCGCTCCTTGTCGGCGGGTTCGAAATAGATCAGCACGTTGCGAAGGAAGATCAGGTCCACGTCACGATCGACAGGATAGCTGTCATCCATCAGGTTCAGGTGCCGGAACTTCACGCGCTGGCGCAACTCCGGCACGATCCGGGATTTCCCGCTCATGCTGGGATGGGCCGAAGACAGGAAATAGCGGCGCTGCAGATCGGCCGGAACCGTCGTCAACTGGTCGTTGCCATAGATGGCCGCCGTGGCCCGCTCCAGCATCCGCTGGCTGATGTCGGTGCCGAGGATCGCGTAATCGAAGGCCACACCGGCCCGCTTGCGCTCTTCCAGAACCATCGCCGCCGTATAGGCCTCTGCCCCTTCCGACGCTGCCGCCGACCATATCTTCAGCCGCGGTCGCCGTCCGGCACGGGTTTCGGCCACCACCGTCGGCACGACGTCCTGCGCGAGGAAATCGAAATGGTCCGCCTCGCGGAAAAAGCTCGTCGTATTGGTCGTGATCAGGTCGATCACATTGCGCAACTCGTCGCCCGGCAGCTCCCCGCCGAGCAGCTTCTGAAGGAACGTCTCGGTATCCGGCAAGTCGAAGGCCACGACGCGCCGCCTGAGCCGCTGGTCGATCATCTGCACCTTGGACGGCGGCAGGCTGATCCCGGTGATGGACCGGATCAGCTCGCGGAACCGGTCGCCGGATGTCGGTCGGTTGTCGGTCAGCATCGGGCCCCTCACGCGACCTCGTCCAGACCGGCCCCGTCGCCCATGGCAAGGTCCACCCGCGCGAACAGGCGGTCCAGGTCCAGAACGCTCACCACCTCGCCCTTGCAGCGGCCGATGCCCGCGATCGCGCTGCCGGTCCAGCGCAGCAGCTCCGCCTCGTCCAGCGGCTTCAGCTCGCGGTCATCCAGCAGCGTGACCTCGATCACGCGGTCGGTCTTGATGCCGATGGTCGCACGGCCCTCGCCATGCGCCACCGACACCACGAGGATACGGCTCTGCGCCGTATCCTCTGCCATGGGGCGCCCCAGCAGGCAGCGCAGGTCCACCACGGGGATATTCGGCCCCCCGCAGGTCGATGATACCCAGCAGATGGGCGGGTGCGTTGGGCATCGCCGCCACCGGGCGCAGGTC
>AYNO01000120.1 GCA_000500915.1 Rhodobacter sp. CACIA14H1 | reverse complement strand
CGACTGAATCATGGTCGTCACGAAGGAGGTGATGTCGGCGAGGCCCACGCGTTCGGACATGTCGCGCAGCACGGCGACGCGTTCCTTGCCGGCGCGGACTTCCTGGCTGACGATCTCGAATTCCTCGGCAAGGTCGGGATAGGCGGGGCCGATCTCCTTGGCGACGCGGGCGATGGACTGGTCGAGCGACTGGCCCGCCTCGACGCAGACGAGCATCATGTCGAGCGCGTCGGGGAAGCCTTCGGTGATGAGCTGCTGGCGGGTCTGGAGGCGGCGCTGCACCCAGTAGGTGGGCAGGTAATAGCCGGCGGCGGCGGGCAGGAGGGTGGACATGGCGATGGCCTGCATGTCGAGCGTCTGCACGCGGCTGACGAAGAAGGTATAGGCCATGCCCGCGAGCAGCAGGCCGATGCCGAGCAGGAACTGCATGGCGTGGAACATGCGGACGGAGTTCTTGGACCGGTAGCCCGCGCGCAGCATCTTCAGCCGCGCGGCGGACATTTGTTCCTTGTCCTGCGGTTCGAGGAAATGGGCGAATTTGTTGAGCTTGTCGTTGCGGTCCGAGGAGCGGCGCAGGTCCGCCTCGCGGGCCGCGCGGTCGGCGGTGCGGTCGGCGGGGCGGGTGGTGGCCTTCAGCTTGTCGAAGGGTTCGGGCTTCTTGCGCAGCATGAAGGGCAGCGTGACGAAGACCAGCGCGAGGCCCAGCCCGCCCGTCACCAGAAGCGGTCCCATCGGCCCCATCTGGGCGATGATCATGTCGTTGAGGGCGGAGAGCATGGGTCAGACCTTGATGTTGACCATCATCTTCATGAAGATGATGTTGACCACGAGGAAGGCGCAGACGCCGAGGGCGACGGGGACGAAGAGGTCCGTCTCGCGCACGCCGTCGTAATAGTCCGGTTTCAGCATCTGGATCATCACCAGCGCCCCGATGGGGAAGCCCGACAGGAACATGCCGGACCATTTCGCTTCGGCCGTGATGACCTTGACGCGGCGGAACAGCTTGAACCGGGCGCGGATCACCTTGGCCAGACCGTCGAGGATTTCGGCAAGGTTGCCGCCCGACTGCTGCTGGATCGACACGGCCACGGCGAGGAAGTGGAGGTCCTGGTTGTCCATCCGTTCCGCGAAGGCCCGCAGGCTTTCGGCGATGTCGCGGCCATAGGTCGCCTCGTCCGCGATCAGGCCGAATTCGGTGCCCAGCGGGTCTGCGACTTCCTTGGACACGATGGCGATAGCGCTGGAGAAGGGGTGGCCGACGCGCAGCGAGCGGACCATGAGTTCCACCGCGTCGGGAAGCTGTTCTTCCAGCAGGGACATGCGCTTCTTGGCCTTGCGGTTGACCCAGAAATAGACGCCGCCGACGCCCATCACCACGGCCAGCGCGGCGCGGACGACGGTTTCGGCTTCGGTCCCCAGCGTGAGGCCGACATAGGCCACGCCGGACAGGCCCACCATGATCATGATGAGCTGTTGCGGCGAGAAGGCGATGTTGGCCTTCTGCGCCTTGGAGGCGAGGATCTTGTAGAGCGGGATGCCCCGCGCGTTCATGTGCTGCGACATCTCCTTGCGGAGCTGTTCCAGCACCTGTTCGCGGTTCTGGTTCTTTTCCAGAAGGGCGAGGCGGCGGCTGACCTTGGAGTTCAGGCTGATGGATTTGCCGAAAACGGTAAGATACAGGCCCTCGACCAAGACCACGACGGCCACGAAGATGAGGACATAGATGAGTGGCGCAGCACTGAATTCCATTGCGGCGGACCTTTACACGATGGGTTCGTAGATGGAGGGCGGCAGGTCGTAGCCCCATTGCCGGAAGCGTTCGGAGTAGTGCGAGCGCACGCCTGTCGCGTTGAAGCGGCCGATGATCTTGCCCGAGGGTTCGACGCCGAGGCGTTCGTAGCGGAAGATTTCCTGCATCGAGATGACCTCGCCCTCCATCCCGGTGATTTCGGTGATGGACACCATGCGGCGCGAGCCGTCCTGCAGGCGGCTTGCCTGCACGATCAGGTTGACGGCGGAGGCGATCTGCGAGCGCACGGCCTTCAGCGGCATTTCGATGCCGGCCATGGCCACCATGTTTTCAAGGCGCGAGATGCCGTCGCGGGCGTTGTTGGCGTGGATCGTGGTCATCGATCCGTCATGGCCGGTGTTCATGGCCTGCAGCATGTCGATGACTTCCTCGCCCCGGGTTTCGCCGACGATGATGCGGTCGGGACGCATCCGCAGCGCGTTGCGCAAACAGTCGCGCTGGGTCACGGCGCCCTTGCCTTCGACGTTCGGGGGGCGGCTTTCCATGCGGCCCACATGGACCTGCTGGAGCTGGAGTTCGGCGGTATCCTCGATCGTCAGCACGCGTTCGGTGTTGTCGATGAAGGAGGAGAGCGCGTTGAGCGTGGTGGTTTTCCCCGAACCGGTCCCGCCCGACACGATGATGTTGAGGCGGGTGGACACGGCGGCTTGCAGATATGCAGCCATTTCTTCGGTGAAGGCGCCGAAACGGACGAGGTCCGCGATGCCCAGTTTGTCCTTTTTGAACTTCCGGATGGAAACGAGCGATCCGTCCACCGCCACCGGCGGTACCATGCAGTTGAAGCGCGAGCCGTCGGCAAGGCGGGCGTCGCAATAGGGGTTGGATTCATCGACCCGGCGGCCCACGGCGGAAACGATCTTGTCGATGATCCGCAGCAGGTGGCGTTCGTCCTTGAAGGTGACATCCGACAGCGTGAGTTTCCCGCCGCGTTCCACGAAGACGCGGTAGGGACCGTTCACCAGGATGTCGGAGACGGTTTCGTCCTTCAGCAGCGGCTCCAGCGGGCCGAGGCCCATGACTTCGTCATAGAGTTCCTGGTTGAGGGTGGCGCGGTCCTCCTTGTTCAGCGCGACGGACATTTCCGACAGCGCCTCGGAGGTGATGTCCGCGATTTCGGCCTTCAGGTTGGCTTCGGTCGCGTGTTCGAGCGCGGCGAGGTTGAGGCTTTCGAGGAGCTTCTTGTGAAGCTCCACCTTCAGCTCCATCAGCCGTTCCTTGCGCTTCTTCTCCTTCTCGGCGGCGGCAGCCTCGGGCGTGGCGGGCACGCTGGCGGGGCGCTGGGCGAGCATGGGTTTGGGCGGGGCGGCCGCGGCAGAGGCAGCCGGTGCGGCGGCAGGGGCCGCGGCGGCCGTCACCGGACGCAGGGACGGACGGGCATCGTTGGAGTCGGGCTTCTTGAATCTTGAGAACATGCGTTGGCCCCCCAGGCCTTGGCAGACAGGTCAGGTGGTTATTTGCGGGCGGTTTCGACCGCGCGGTTCAGGTCGTGCAGCGATTTGGCAAGTTTCTGGATTTCGCGCCGGACCGGATTCTTGGCGGCGCTCTGGGCCAGCGGGTTGCCGTGGTCGTTGGCCTGCGTCACCTGTGCGCCGCCGTCCGGGATCTGGACTTCCAGCGTGATGTCGAGGCTTTCGGACATGCGCTTCACCCGGCTCTTGGCAGAGAGGTCGGTGAATTTGGGTGCGCGGTTCAGGACGTAGCGGAGTTTTTCATGCGGCAGCGTTTCCGCCTTCAGCGCACGGACGAGGCGGAGCACGTTCTGCGCGGAGCGGAGGTCGAGGTCCATTGTGGCGAAATAGACATGGGCGCGGGACAGGACGGTTTCGGTCCAGGCGACGATGGTTTTCGGCATGTCGATGATGACAAAGTCGAAATTCGTCTGCGCCATGTCGATGATGCGGGCGATGTCCTCGGGCGCGACGATGTCGAGCGGCAGCATGTCGGCCGGCGCGGTGAGGACGTGCAGCTTGTCGTTGTAGGTCAGCATCGCCTCGAGGAAGGCGTCGCTGTCGGCGGCGGCGGTGTCGGAGAGGAGTTCGAACACCGCTTCCTTGCGGGGCAGGTCCAGATAGGTGGCGACGGAGCCGTACTGGAAGTCGAAGTCCAGAAGGCAGACGCGCGGGGCGTCGGTCTTGTCGATCGTCGCCAGTTCCCAGGCGAGGTTGACGGCGAAGGTCGAGGCCCCCGCGCCGCCGGACAGGCCGTGGACGGGCAGCACGACGCCGTCGCGGTCGCCCTTGGCCTTGAAGGAGGGGGTGGCGGGCATCGGGTCGGGGACGGCGTGCAGATGCGTCACCGTGGCGGGCGCGGCGGCCGGCTGGACCGGCGCGGGCGCGGGTTTGCGGATGCGTTCGATGGCCTCTTTCAGGGCGCCGTCGGGCAGGGGGTAGGGAACGAAGTCGTCGGCCCCGAGGCGCAGGAGCTGGTGCAGGCCTGCCGGGCTGATCTGGTCGGCGATGAGGATGACCTTGATGCCGCGTTCGGTGGCGGCCTTGATCGTTTCGGTGATGCGGGACAGGTCGCCCTCATCCTCGCCGTTGACGGCGATGGCCACGAATTCCAGCGAGGCGGCATCGGGCTGGGCGAGGAAGTCGCGGGCGTCTTCGAATGTCAGGTCCCCCCAGCTTTCGCCGAGTTCGAGTTCCATGTCGTCGATCAGGAGATCGAAGTTCTGGATGTCGCGCGAGATCGTGCAGGCAAGGATCGGCGCGGGGTCCGGCATCTTGGTCGCGGCAGTCGTCATCACCTTCGGTCCTTGTTCCACGGCAACGGCCCGGCGGCGCGTGACCTGCCTGCGGGGTGCGGGCAGGGGCGGCGCCACGGGTCGTTTCCGCACGGCAGGGGGTGCCGTGAGATTGTTCCCAGTCACGGGAAAAGCTGGCGGCGAATGGTGGCGATTCTTGGGCTAGAAACGCGTCATTGTTTGAAAAATGGCGACTTTGGCGCGGCATTGGCCGGTGTTGTCGCGTCTTGTCCCATCCGTAAACGCAACCGCCGCGCCCGGGGGCGCGGCGGCTGGAAACGATGGCGGGGCCGTCCTGCCGTGGGGTCAGGGGGCCGGGGCTGCCGGTGCGGCGCCGCCGCCTGCGGGTGCGTTCTCGGCCAGCGTGCCGACGAGGACGGTAGCCGGAGGCTTCGCGCCGATGATGTATTCGCGGTAGATCACTTCGGCATATTTGCCGTCGAGGATCGTGGGGTGGCGCTGCAGGAAGCCCGAGACTTCGGTCACGGTGCGGCGGTTCTGCTGTTCGGGGCCGGGCGTCGGGATGACGGGCTGCGTCTCGCCGTAGGAGACCAGCGCCTCGAGCCGGTTGCGCGAGATGCCGCGGGACGCGAAATAGGCGACCACGGCTTCGGCCCGGCGTTTGCCGAGGGCCTTGTTATAGGCGTTGGAGCCGACGAGGTCGGTATGGCCATAGACGCGGAAGCGCACTTCGGGGAACTGGCGGATCCAGTCGGCCTGACGGGCGAGGGTTGCCTGCGCCTCGGGCGTGAGCTGGGCGCTGTTGAAGGCGAAGGTGATGGTCGTCGGCACCTCGCGGGCGAAGCGTTCGCCCAGCATCTGGACCGGATCGATCTGGCCGGTCTGCACGAGGTAGTTCGTCATCGTGGCGTTGCCGAAGCCGCCTTCGTCGATGTTCGAGCTGATCTCGCGGCCGGAGCAGCCCGCGATGGCGGCGACGGCGAGAAGGGCGAGAGAGGCGCGGAGCATGGTCATCCCCTTCATTCCATCACATAGCCGTAGGAGCCGGTGAAGTCCTGCCGTGCCACCTCGCCTGCGGCACCGCCGGAGGCGGCCTTGCCGACTTCGCCGAAGAGGAACAGTTCGCGTTCCGTGGGAAGGCGGACGCGGTCCGTGGGCAGGGCCAGCGCCTCGCCCCGGGTGGGGGAGACGAGGTGCGGCGTCACGATGATGACGAGTTCGGACTGCGACCGCTGGTATTCCGCCGAGCGGAACAGGGCGCCGAGCACGGGGATGTCGCCCAGCCACGGCACCTGACCGTTCAGGTCGCGGAAGTCGTCCTGCAGGAGGCCCGCGATGGCGAAGCTTTCTCCGTCGCGCATTTCCACCGTGGTCGTGGTTTCGCGGCGCTTGAAGGAGGAGAGCGTGATGCCGTTCGATTGCTGCGTCACGGTCCCGTCGATGGAGGAGACGGCGGCGGCGATCTGGAGGTTGATCAGGTCGCCGTCCACCACGGTCGGCAGGAATTTCATTTCCACGCCGAAGGGTTTGTATTCCACGGTGATAGTGCCGTCGTCGGACACCGGAACGGGGTATTCGCCGCCCGCGAGGAAGGTGGCTTCCTGTCCCGAAAGGGCGGTCAGGTTGGGTTCGGCCAGCGTGCGGACGATGCCTTTGGATTCCAGCGCCTCGAGCAGGATGCCGATCTGGAGCGAGCCTGCGGAGAAGCCGAGGATGGCGGCGCTGTTGGTGTTCTGGCGGGCGGTGACGTTGCTGGTCTGCCCGAAGGTGCCGCCCGGAATCCAGGTGCCGGTTTCGACATAGTCGTTGACGGCGCCGGGGTTGTTGATGGCCAGCGAGGAGGACAGGTTCTTCGCCACGTTGCGCTGCATTTCGGCGAAGCGGACCTTCAGCATGACCTGCTGGGTGCCGCCGACCGACATCAGGTTTGACACGCGGCCCGGCGCGTAGCGTTCCGCAAGGTCCAGTGCGCGGGAGAGTTTGGAGGTGGAGGAGACGGTGCCCGACAGGACGATCCCGTCATTGGCGGTGCGCACCTCGATCTTTTCGCCCGGGAGGATCTGGTTCAGGCGTTCCTTGAATTCGGCCACGTCGGTGGTGACCTGCACCTCGACATTGGTGATCAGCTCACCCTCGGCGGAGAGCAGGGTCAGCGTGGTGCGCCCCGGCGTCTTGCCCAGCACGTAGATGGACCGGTCGGAGAGGGTGGAGATGTCGGCGATGCCGGGGTTGGCGATGGAGAGTTCCGCGAAGGGAACGTCGCTTTCCAGCACGACCGCACGGTTCATCGGCACCTCGAGCGCCTGCGAGGCGGTGCCCTGCACCACACGCAGCACCTCGGCCGAGGCGCCTGTGGCAAGGCCAAGGCCAAGCGTGAGGCCGACCGCCCCTGCCCGGATGATCTGTCGCATCTGCATCGGTGACCTGCCCTTTCGATCACGCCTCTGAGCGCGGGTCTTGTTGCCCGCTCCGTGCGCCAATGTGCCTGAGGTGCCGTTTTATTGCAAGAATCAGAAACTTATCCGCCGTTCCTGATGTGGATAACTCGCAACACTGGTTAAAATTCCGCTAAAGGCGGTGCGAACGGAAGGCGGACACACCATATCCGGTGTGCCCGCCCGCTACATCCTTTCGGATTAGTCAGTTCGTGCAGGGGATCGGGATCTCCACCAGCTCGCCGCCCTTGCGGTTGCGGATGGTGCAGACGCGGGCTGCCTCGACCTCGACCACCTCTTCCTGCGCGGTGATGCCGAGCAGGCTGTTGGCGTTCACCTCGACCAGCGTGCCATCCGCGCCATCGGTTGGATTGCCGACGAGCGACAGGGCGAGGCGGCCCGTGGCCTGGGCCTGTGCAAGGCGGGCGACCTGTTCGCGGGTGGCCTGCACGGTGACGGTCTGGGCGACCACGGCGCCGCCGGTGGTGGCACCTGCGGCCGTCTGGTCGATGGCGATGACGTTCAGGCCGCTTTCGATCAGGCGGGTGAGTTCCTGGTTGTTCTGGTCGGAGCCGGTCCAATAGACGTCCACGTAGTTGCCCGGATAGACGAAGCCCGACACGCCGGAGGTGGCGTCAACCTTGATCGCGAAGGCGGACATGCCTTCGTTCAGGGCGCCGGTCAGGCCTGCCGGTTGGCCCGGCTCGGTGACTTTCACGGTCAGGATCGGTTCGTAGGTTTCCATCGGGCGCAGGACGAAACGGGGCTTGTCCGCGTTTTCGGGGAAGAGGGCGGTCTGTTCGGAGAAGGTGCCCTCGGGGAGGGCGGATTTCTGCCAGTAGATGGTCTGGACATCCTCGGGGGTCAGCGGGTCGCCGTATTTCAGCGGCTTGTTGACCACAAAGACCTGCACCAGTTCGCCGACCTTCTGGCGGAAGGCCTGTTCCTGCTTGAGGGCGGATTCCGTCTGGTTGATGTACCCTTGCGCCATATAGACGGCAAAACCCGCAAGGGCCATGCCGGCGACAAGGACGAGTCCGAAGATCATGCGCATGTTGCTCTGCCTCGTGGTGGTCCGCCGTCGGGCGGTACATTTACAGTGGCCCGGCACGCGTGGCGCGTCCGGGCGGGGAACTCAGTCTTCGGTGGCGGCCACGACGTCGATTGCCACATTGGTCGCGCCGGTGGTCGTCGCGGCCCTTATGGTGTTCAGGACCGGGATCGAGAGCAGCATCACGGCGGCGGTTATCACCACCCAGTCCACGGTGACGGCGCCCTCTTCGTCGCGCCGGAAGGCGCGGAGAAGGGATCTGGCTCTGGCGTCGGACATCCTTGTACTCCGGCTGCTTCGCGGCGGGCCTGCGGCCCGGACCCGGTATCGGTGGTCTCTCTCTTCTTGTGGCTGCGGCCAGGCTTTTGGCCTGGCCGCGCAATCCCGGTTCAGGCCGCGCGTCGCGCCGGCCTGTCCCGTAGGTCGATCAGTTGTCCGAGTTCGTCACGACATCGGCGCCGACGTTGCCGGCAGCGGTGGTGATCGAGCCGCCCATCGTCTGCGAGATGATGATGCCGAGGCCCACGACAGCGCCGGTCAGCACGACCCAGTCAACGGTCACGGCGCCGGATTCGTCGTTCTTGAAGGACTTGAAGATGTTCAGCAGTTTCATGGTCGTTTCCCTTGGATTTAAGGTTCAGGTCTTGGTTCCAACCGCTTCGGTTTCTGTCGGCCGTTGCTGGCCGTCCGTCTGCCGTTCGGTATGCCCTGATATGGCCCCCGAATCGTGGCGGCAGTTGGGAAGCGAGCGGGCATTTTCGGCCACGTTGAAGTTTTTGCGGTCTGGGTCGCCAAGTGGTTGAAAAACCATGAAAAGAAGTATGAGTTTCCCATCCTTTCGTCTGTAAGGATAACCCTGGGGTAAGGAATTCTGGCGGTTTTGCCATGTTTTGCCGCCCTGGCGCGGCGATCGGGAGGCGGCGGTCCGAGTCAGTCGGTGGAGTCCACGACTTTCGCGCCGATGTTTTCCATCCCCGTCGTCACCGCCGGCCTGATGGCGCCCAGGACCGGAATCGACAGGAGCATGATCGCTGCCGTGATGACGACCCAATCGACCGTCACCGCGCCTTCCTCGTCGCAGAGGAAGCTGTCGGTGTCGGGGCGGGATGCTGTTTCGACCATCCGGGATCCTCCGCTTCCGGAACCGCTGCGGCCAGGTCGGCGACCTGACCGCAGGGGAACATCCGATCAGGATCAGTTGTCCGATTTCGTGATCACGTCGGCGCCGACGTTGCCGGCAGCGGTGGTGATCGAGGTGCCCATCGTCTGCGACAGGATGATGCCGAGGCCCACGACAGCGCCGGTCAGCACGACCCAGTCAACGGTCACGGCGCCGGATTCGTCGTTCTTGAAGGACTTGAAGATGTTCAGCAGTTTCATGGTCTTGTTCCGTTTTCTAAGGTTTCAGGTCTTGGTTCCAACCGCCTCGGTTTCTGTCGGCTGCTGCCGTCCGTCTGCCGTTCGGTATGGGCCTATATGGCCGGTGGATGGTGACGGCACTTGGGAAGCGGTTGGGCTTTTGCATCTGCCGTGCATTTTTTCGGAGATTTCTTCTTCCGATTGAAAACAAACGGAAATTCGGCGGCTATCGAGTCAAATTTTAACGGTTCGGTTCCAAAGCTGGGCGGTTTCGTCCTGTTCGGTTAATGCAAGAGTGGCCAGACGGGCCGTTTTGATGCATAGTCCCGCAAAAGGCAGGAAACAGGCACAGACAGGAAAGGCATCCGGCAGAGATGCGATTCCGGGCAGGATTCTGGGTGGCGCTGGCGCTTTTGCTGGCCCCTGCGGTGGCGGGGGCCGAAGGCTTGCCGCCCGAACGGGATTTTTCCTTCAAGCGGGTGAAGGTCGGGGCGGGGTTGCCGGGGAAGCGGATCACCGTGCAGATCGACCCTGCGGAACAGGCGCGGATGCTGGCGGCGCTGCCCAAGGTCGCCCCCCCGCGCGAGCCGGAGGCGCTGCCCCCTGTCGGGGTGGAGGACGGGGCAGAGCGGCCCAAGGGGCCCGCGCCGAGTGCGGCCGCGCGGTATGGCTGGTTCTGGGAGGCGGTGCCTGCCGGGATCGACGAGGTGGGCGGGCGGTTCACGCTGGCGCTGGACAGTCTGGGGCAGGCGCCCGAGGGGCAGGCGGTGGCCGCGCCGCGTCTGCAGCAGATGCAGGAGCTGGCGGATCGCTGGGGCACGGAGATCCTGAAGGCGACGGTGGGGACGGAAGTGTCGCCCGCGCTGGTGCTGGCGGTGATGGCCACGGAAAGCGCGGGGCGCGTGGATGCGGAAAGCCATGCGGGGGCGCAGGGGTTGATGCAGTTGATCCCCGCGACGGCAGAGCGGTTCGACGTGGCCGACGCGATGGACGGGGCGCAGAACATCCGGGGCGGGGTGGCCTATCTGGACTGGCTGATGAAGCATTTCGACCGCGACCCGATCATGGTGATCGCGGCCTATAATGCGGGCGAGGGGGCGGTGAAGGCCAATCGGGGCGTGCCGCCCTATGCCGAGACGCGGGACTATGTGCCCAAGGTACTGGCGGCCTGGCAGGTGGCGCAGGGGCTGTGCCTGACGCCGCCGATGGTGGTGAGCGATCCCTGCGTCTTCCGCATCATCGCGGCCAGCAACGGGACGGACGCGGGATAGGAAAAGGCCCGCCAGCGGGGCTGACGGGCCTTTGCGGTGATGCCGTATGTCAGAGCGAGGCGTCGAGGGCCGCGAGGATGGCGTCACCCATTTCCGAGGTCGAGACGGGCTTGCCGCCTTCGGGCCCCATCAGGTCGGCGGTGCGGACGCCGTCGGCGAGGACTTTCTCGACAGCCTTTTCCACGCGGGTCGCATCGTCGCCCATGTCGAAGCTGTAGCGCAGCGCCATGGCGAAGGAGAGGATGCAGGCGATGGGGTTGGCCTTGCCCTGACCCGCGATGTCGGGGGCCGAGCCGTGGACGGGTTCGTATAGCGCCTTGGGACGCCCGTTCGCCATCGGCGCACCGAGCGAGGCGGAGGGCAGCATCCCGAGCGAGCCGGTCAGCATCGCCGCCGCGTCGGACAGCAGGTCGCCGAAGAGGTTGTCGGTCACGATGACGTCGAATTGCTTGGGCCAGCGGCAGAGCTGCATCGCGCCCGCGTCGGCATACATGTGCGACAGGGCGACATCGGGATATTCCTTGTCGTGGATTTCCTGCACGACCTGACGCCACAGGATGCCGGATTCCATGACATTGGCCTTCTCCATCGAGCAGACCTTGTTGTTGCGGCGGCGGGCGAGTTCGAAGGCCGACCGCGCCACGCGTGCGATTTCGGATTCGGTGTAACGCTGGGTGTTGATGCCCACGCGTTCGTTGCCTTCGGTGAAGATGCCGCGCGGTTCGCCGAAATAGACGCCGGAGGTGAGTTCGCGGACGATCACGATGTCGAGTCCCGCGACCACCTCTTTCTTCAGCGACGAGAAGTCGGCCAGCGCGTCGAAGCACTGGGCGGGGCGGAGGTTGGAGTAGAGGTCCATCTCCTTGCGCAGGCGCAGCAGGCCGCGTTCGGGTTTCACCGAGAAGTCGAGGTTGTCGTATTGCGGGCCGCCCACGGCGCCCAGAAGGACGGCGTCCACTTCCTGCGCCTTGGCCATGGTGTCGTCATGCAGGGGGGTGCCGTGCTTGTCATAGGCGCAGCCGCCGACGAGGTCTTCGGTCACGTCGAAGGTCACGCCGCGCTTCGTGCCGAACCAGCCGATGATCTTTTTCACCTCGGCCATGACTTCGGGGCCGATGCCGTCGCCGGCAAGGATGAGGAGGGAGGGATTGGCCACGGAACGCTCCTGCAAGGAAATATGGGTCGCGCGTGGCCTAGCGGCTTGGCCTGCGCTGGTCAAGCGGGGCGCGGGTGATGCGGCGCGGGAGGGGGATACTATACAAAGGGTTAGGTTGCTGCCCTACCATTATGAGATAGCTTGCGTCCTGTGGTTGGGGGTAACGATTGGCCGACGGAAATCTGGCGGTGTGGTGGGGAAGACAGGACGGGCCGGCGACCGCGACGCGGCGTGCGGCACGCAGGGCGGACCGGGTGGATCACAGGGTGTCGATCCGCCTGATCGGCCATCTGGTGGGATTCCGCAGCGCGGAAGAGATGTTGCGTGCGCTGCGGCACCGCTACGTCATGGTCTATTATGCCGTCTTTGCCGTGATCCTCTGCCTTGGCCTGCATGGCCTGTCGCTGGTCGATGCGCCGATGAACCTTGTGGTGTCCAGCATCGTGCTGGGGCTTGTCGCGCTGCAACTCGTGGTGATGGCCTATCTGCGGGTCTGGACGGAACTGATGCGCTGGTCGGGTCGCGGCGGGGCGGTCTGGCTGACGCCGGCGCTGATGGTCGGCACCGTTGCGATGAAATGGGTGGTGGTGCAGTCGCAGGCCGTGTTCGGGCTGGAGCAGAACTGGTCCGACGGCTGGGGTCTGATGATCTGGCTGGGGGTGTTCGTGCTGGTGGAGGCGCTGGCGACGGCGATCTGCCATGGCCCCCTGCCGCGTGCCCTTGCCGTGCTGCGCGCGAGCGAGGACGGGCTTGGCGCGAATGCGGCCGTGGTGCCGGAGCAGTCGGCGGAGCTGGTGATC
>AYNO01000119.1 GCA_000500915.1 Rhodobacter sp. CACIA14H1 | reverse complement strand
GAAATGCTGCACTGCAGCATGTATATCATGGCTCATCAGCAAACGGGCAGACACCCGGAACGCCAGGAGCAAATGAAATGACCAAGACCCCCGATTTCACCAAAGTGGTTCAGGACATGATGGCGTCCTTCCCGGTCGATGCGTCGGCCCTGCAGAACGCCTTCAAGACCCAGGCCGCGATGGGCGAGAAGCTGTCGAAAGTGGCTCTGGAAGCCGCAGAGAAATCGACCGAGATCACCGCCAAGTGGACCAAGGACACCATCGCCAAGCTGGGCGACGTGTCGAAGGCCAAGACCGAGCCGACCGAATACACCAAGTCGGTGACGGATTTCGCTTCGGCCGCTGCCGAGATGGCCGCGGAAAACATGGCCGCCTTTGCCGAAGTGGCGAAGAAGGTCCAGATGGAAACGGTCGAGCTGATGCTGGCTGCGGGCAAGGACTTCTCGGAAGACGCGACCGCCGCCGTCAAGAAGGCGACTGCCGAAGTCACGACCGCCGCGAAGAAAGCTGCTGCGGCTGCGAAGTAATCGGACAGACGACGCGTCTTCCAACTCCTCCCTGTCGGAGCGACGCGCTTTCGGGCGGGCCCTGTGCCCGCCCTTTCTTTTTGAATTTCCCTGTCCTAAGCTTCTCTGCAATGCAGCCAATGCAGTTGCAAAAAGACCAAGGGGAGGGGGCCGCATGGCCGATACCGACAAGCCGCTGCTGATCAAGCGCTATGCCAGCCGTCGCCTCTACAACACCGAGACATCGGATTACGTCACGCTGGAGGACATCGCCGGTTTCATCCGCGCGGGGCGCGAGGTGCAGATCGTCGATCTGAAATCCGGGGACGACCTGACGCGGCAATACCTGCTGCAGATCGTGGCCGAACATGAGGCGAAGGGCGAGAACGTGCTGCCCATCGGCGTGCTGACCGACCTCGTGCGGTCCTATACGACCGAGATGCAGTCGGTCGTGCCGCAATTCCTTGCCGCGTCCTTCGAGATGCTGCGCGAGGGCCAGTCCAAGATGATGGAGAACCTGACCAAGTTCCCCAACCCGATGGCCGGGATGCCCGGCTTCGAAGCGATGCGCAAGCAGCAGGAGGCCTTCATGCAGGCCTTCATGGGCGGCGTGCCGGGCTGGGGCGGGTCCGGCCCCGCGAAGGAAGAACCGGCCGAGGCGGCGTCCAAGGATGACGAACTGGCGCAGATCAAGAAGCAACTGGCCGAGCTTCAGAAGAAGCTCTCGAAGCTCTGACGGATAGGCGCGGCCCATGACCGAAGGGCAGGGGCGCGTCACGCTCTGGGGGATCGAGGTCTTTCTGGCCACCGCCGAGGAGGGGGCGATTTCCGCCGCCGCCCGGCGTCTGGGGGTCAGCCCCTCTGCCGTCAGCCAGCAATTGTCCGGTCTGGAAACCGCGCTGGGCACGACCCTGCTGGACCGCGGCGCAAGGCCGATGACGATGACACCGGCAGGCACCATGTTCCGCCGCCACGCGCAGGTGATCCTGAATGCCGAGGCCGAGGCGCGGGCGGAACTGGCGCTGTCGGACCTGTCGGGGCTGACGACGCTGCGGCTGGGGATGATCGAGGATCTGGATGCCGAGGTGACGCCGCAGCTTCTGGCGGAACTGGCGGACGGGCTGAAGGGGTGCCGCTTCCTGCTGGAAACCGGGGCGAGCCATCACCTGCTGGAACAGTTGTCCAACCGGGCGCTGGATATCGTGGTCGCCGCCGATGCCGCGCTGGACGCGCAGGAAGGCTGGCGCGAGGTGCATCCCCTGCTGGCCGAACCCTTCGTCGCCGTCGCGCCGCGCGGTGCGGGGGAGCTGACGGCGCTGCCGCTGATCCAGTACACGACGCGGCACCTGATGGGGCGGCAGATCGCGGCGCATCTGGCGCGGCAGAACATCCGCATCGGGACGCGCTTCGAACTGGACAGCTATACGCCCATCCTTGCCATGGTGGCATCGGGGGCGGGCTGGACGATCCTGACACCGCTTGCGCTGCACCATGCGACGCGGTTCCGCCACATGGTGGAAGTGCGGCCTTTGCCCTTTGATCCGTTCGGGCGGACGCTGTCCCTTCAGGCGCGGGCGGGTGTGCTGCGCGACATGCCGGCCGAGGTGGCGGGGCGTCTGCGCCGCCTGCTGGGGGCGCAGGTGGTGGAACCGGCGCGGGCGGACTGGCCCTGGCTGGGCGACAGCCTGCGGACGCTGTGACGGGTCAGCCCTTCACCTCGTGCGCCGCATCGACCAGCGCCGAGGCGATGTAATCCAGCTCCGGTTCCGTCAGGCGTGCCGGAAGGCGTACGTCGCAGGCCCGCATCAGCATGGCGCGGGTTTTCGGCAGTTCCGGCGGTTCGCCAAGGAATTGCCAGTTCCAGAAGGCCCGCGCATTGCCTTCGGACAGGCCGAAAACCTGCACCGACACGCCGCGCCGCTTTGCCGCCTTCTGGAAATCGCGGGCCTCGTCGTCGGTCCAGTCACCGGACAGGTTGAACTGGATGGAGTCGGGCGCGCGGCTTTCCTGCGGCAGGGCAGGGGGGACGGCCAGCAGGCCAGAGGCGTTCAGGCGGTCCGCCACCCAGTCGTGGTTCGCACGGCCCTGCGACACGCGCCGCGCCACTTCGGGCAGTTGCGGGCGGATCACCGCCGCCGAAAGGTTCTGCATCCGCAGGTTATAGAGGGGCAGCCGGTTCTGCCAATGGGCGCAGGAATTGGACAGGCCGGGGTGCTTTTTCCAGTTTTCCTCGTAGGCGCCGGACATGATGATGGCGCGGGCGGCAAGTTCGGGGTCATCCGTCACCATGATCCCGCCTTCGCCGGCATTCACCAGCTTGTAGGACTGGAAGCTGAAGCAGCCGATCTTGCCGATGGTGCCGATGTTGCGCCCGTTCCATGTGGTGCCAAGGGAATGGGCCGCATCCTCGATCACCGGAATGCCCCGCGCATCGCAAAGGGCCATGATGGCGTCCATGTCGGAGGTATGGCCGCGCATGTGGCTGATCATCACGGCGCTTGCATCGTCCAGCTTTGCCGCGAAATCCGCCATGTCCACGCGGTAGTTGTCGCCCACTTCCACCAGCACCGGCGTGCAGTCGGCATGGACGATGGAGGAGGGGACGGCAGCAAAGGTGAAGGCGGGGATCAGCACCTTCGCGCCCCTCGGCAGGTCCAGCGACTTGAGCGACAGGAACAGCGCGGCGGAACAGGAGGACACCGCCAGCGCATAGCGCGACCCCAGAAGGGCGGCGAATTCCGATTCCAGCAGGGCGACGGGGGCATTTTCCGGCGCGGTATAGCGGAACAGGTCGCCCGAGGTCAGCAGCCTGTCGATCTCGGCCCGGGCGGCATCGGGGATCGGTTCGGCGTCATAGACATTGGGGGCGAGCGTCTGTCCATCGGGGGCCATGCCTGCACCTTTTCTGAAACTCTTGTTCCGATTTTCTGTAAAGGGACGCGTGTCACATTTCCAGTGACAACTTGACGACAGAAGGATTTTCCCTGCGTCACCCTGCGGGAAACCGCCGAAAGGCCGGGCTACAGCCCCAACCTGTCGCGTAGGGAATACCATGTCATCGCAAGCACTAGCAGCGGCCAGCGCCCCGCCACCCCGCCGGGGAAGCGCGGCGTGGGCAGGCGTGCCATCAGGTCGAAGCGTCCGGCCTGTCCTGCCACCGCCTCGGCCAGTATCCGGCCTGCCAGCGTGGCCAGCGCGACGCCGTGGCCGGAATAGCCCGATGCCGACAGGACATTGGGCGCCACCCGCAGGAAACACGGGTTGCGGGTCATGGTGATGGCCAGCGTGCCGCCCCAGGCGTAGTCGATCTTGACGTCGCGCAGGGCGGGGTAGATCTCCAGCATCGGCTTGCGCACGGTCTTGACGATGTCGGGGAAGCGGTAGCCATAGCTTTCGCCGCCGCCGAAGAGCAGGCGGTCATCTTCGGACAGGCGCCAGTAGTTCACCACGAATTTGGTGTCGGCCACGGCGACGGGGTCTGCCAGCACCTCCTTCGCGCGGTCGCCCAGCGGTTCGGTCGCCACGATGAAATTGTTGATCGGCATGACGCGGGCGGCGACCTGCGGGTCCAGCCCGCCCAGATAGCCGTTGCAGGCAAGGATGAGGTGGTCGCAGGTGACGGTGCCTTGCGCCGTTCCCACCACGGGTTTCGCGCCATGGGTGATCTTCACCACCTCGGACCGTTCATGGATCACCGCCCCCGCCGCCTGTGCCGCCCGCGCCAGACCGATGGCGTAGTTCAGCGGATGGACATGCCCTGCGCCATGGTCCAGCTCGCCCCCCGCAAAGACGCCCGAGGGGATGAGGCGGGCGATCCGGTCCTTAGACAGCGGCTCGATCTGGTCGTAACCGTAATCGCGGTGCAGCCTTTCGGCATAGGCATGGGCGTCCCGCACCTCGCCCGCCGACCAGCAGGCATGGGCGATGCCGGGGTGGAACCGCAGCGGCATGTCATGCTGCGCGATCAGCCCGCGCACCATGTCCTTGGCTTCCTGCGCGAAGGACCAGAGCTTGCGGGCGTCCTCAAGCCCCACCGCCGATTCCAGCGCGTCCTGATCCAGCCGTTGGCCGCTGCCCACCTGCCCGCCATTGCGGCCCGATGCGCCGAAGCCCACGCGATGCGCCTCGAGCACGATCACGGACAGCCCGCGCTGCGCCAGATGCAGGGCGGCGGACAGCCCCGTATAGCCACCGCCCACGATGCAGACATCGGCCCGCACCGCGCCCTGCAGGGCGGGTTGCGGCGGGAAGTCGGCGCGTGTGGCTGCGTAGTAAGACGGGCGATATTCCCCCGCCCGGTCATTCGCGTGCAGAAGGTTCATGCGCGTCACACGTTCAGCAGAAGATGCTCGCGCTCCCACGGGCTGATGACCTGCAGGAATTCCTTGTATTCGTTGCGCTTCACCGAGTCATAGACGTTGCAGAACTCTACCCCCAGCACCTCGCGCAGGGGGGCGTCCTCTTCCAGCAGGTCCAGCGCGTCGCCAAGGTTGTAGGGCAGGTCGGTTTCCATGTTATAGGCGTCCTGCGTGCATTCGGCGCGGGGCATCCTGCCCTCCTTCAGCCCCAGATAGCCGCAGGCAAGGCTGGCCGCGATCCCGAGGTAGGGGTTGCAATCCATCCCCGCGAGGCGGTTTTCCAGACGCCGTGCCTCGGGCCCCGAAATGGGCACGCGCAGGCCCGTGGTGCGGTTGTCGCGGCCCCATTCAAGGTTGATGGGCGCGGCGAAGTCGGGGACATAGCGGCGGTAGCTGTTGACGTAAGGCGCCAGCAGCGCGACGGCGGCGGGAAGGTGGTTCTGCATCCCGGCGATGAAATGCAGGAATTCCGGCGTCTCGCCCCCCTTGCGGTCGGAAAAGATGTTCTTGCCCGTCTTCCGGTCCACCACCGAATGGTGGATGTGCATCGCGGACCCCGGTTCCCCTTCGATCGGTTTGGCCATGAAGGTGGCGAAGCAGTCGTGGCGCAGCGCCGCCTCGCGGATCAGGCGCTTGAAGAAGAAGATCTGGTCGGCCAGATGCACGGGGTCGCCATGGGCGAGGTTGATTTCCACCTGCCCCGCGCCGCCTTCCTGCAGGATGCCGTCGATCTCGAACCCCTGCGCTTCGGCGAAGTCGTAGATGTCGTCGATGACCTTGCCGTATTCGTCCACGGCGGACATGGAATAGGCCTGCTTGCCCGCCGCCCTACGGCCCGAACGGCCCATGGGCGGGATGATCGGCATGTTCGGGTCGATGTTGCGTGCGACGAGGAAGAATTCCATTTCCGGTGCGACGATGGGCTGCCAGCCTTCGGCGTTGTAAAGGTCCACGATCCGTTTCAGAACGTTCCGCGGGGCGGTGGGCACGGGATTGCCCTGCTGGTCCTGCGCGTCGTGGATGACCTGTAGCGTCACGTCCGCTGTCCAGGGCGCGGCGGTGGCCGTGCTGAAATCGGGGACGAGGATCATGTCCGGTTCCGTGAAGGACCCCGCCGGATTGTCCGCCCATTCCCCCGTGATCGTCTGCAGGAAGATGGAATTCGGCAGGAAATAGTTGGCCTGCTTGGCGAATTTGGAGGCGGGCATCGCCTTGCCCCGCGCCACGCCGGCAATATCGCCGATGATGCATTCAACTTCGTCAACGCGACGGCCCGCGATGAATTCGCGCGCTGCCTCGGGCAGTTTCTCGGTCCATTTGGACATGGGTCACACTATGTTTTTGCGGTTGCCCGCGCGGCCCATGATCAGGCGCGCGGTTCCTTGAAGAAGGCGGCAATACGTCCCGCCATGGTCCTGTCCTGAAGCGGCAGGTCCAGACGGGCGGCGGCTTCTGCCATCACCTCGTCAGGGACCAGCCCCTTGCCCCGCGTCTTCATCAACCCATCGACGAATTCGGGGCGGAATTCGGGATGGGCCTGCACCGTCAAGGCGCGGTCGTCATAAAGCAGCGCCGCATTGGTGCAGAAATCGTTGGAGGCAATCACCTTCGCCCCCGGAGGGGCCTGCACGACCTGATCGCGGTGCCATGCGTTCAGCCGGATGGTTTCGCCGCCGAAGTCGTAATCGGTGGCGCCCACGGCCCAGCCGCCCGCATGGCGTTCGACCTTGCCGCCCATCGCCTGCGCGACGATCTGGTGGCCGAAGCAGATGCCCACCACAGGCACCCGCGCGGCAAAGCTGTCGCGGATGAACTGCTCCAGCGGGGGGATCCACGCATGGTCCTCATAGACCCCGTGGCGCGATCCGGTGATCAGCCAGCCGTCGGCATCGTGGACAGAGGCGGGAAATTCCCCCTCCACCACCTTCCAGGTGCGGAAGGCGAAGCCGTGGCCGTCCAGCAGGCGGGCGAACATGTCGGGGTAATCCCCCATTTCGGGGGCCAGCGCCTCGGGCGCCAATCCGGTCTGAAGGATGCCGATCCGCATGTATCGCCTGTTCTGCCTGTCGTCCGAAGGTGCCACCTGCCCCGTGGCGGGGCAAGGGGGGGCAGTCCTCACACCGTGTCGAGGTAAAGCTCCACCCGCTCGCTTTCGCTGAGTTCGCCGATGTAGTGCAGTTCCTGACGCTTGGTGTGGATCAGGTTCTTGATCAGCTCCGGATGGATGAAGCGGGGAACGATGGTGGACTGTTCCAGCGCCTCGATCGCGCCTTCCCAGGTGTCCGGTATCTGCGGCAGGTCCTCCATCGCATAGGCATTGCCGGTGATCGGCGCGGGCGGTTCCATGGCCTGCGTGATCCCGTCCAGCGCGGCGCCAAGGATGGCGGCCAGCATCAGGTAGGGGTTCACGTCGCCCCCCGCCACGCGGTGTTCGATCCGGCGGGCAGAGGGGTTGCCGGCGGGGATGCGGATGGCACCCGTGCGGTTTTCGTATCCCCAGCAGATCGCGGTGGGCGCGTGCTTGCCCGGCACCAGACGTTCATAGCTGTTCTGGTGCGGCGCGAAGATCAGCGTGGAGTCGTGCATCGCGTTCAGGCACCCGGCCACCGCCGATTTCAGCGTCGCCGTGCCCTTCGGCCCGCCGGAGTCGAAGACGTTCTTTCCGTCCTCGTCGATCAGGCTGAAATGGGTATGCAGGCCGGAGCCGGAATATTCCGGATAGGGCTTCGCCATGAAGCTTGCCGCAAAGCCGTGCCGCCGCGCCAGACCCTTCACCAGCATCTTGAACAGCCATGCATCATCGGCGGCGCGGAGCGCGTCGTCGCAATGCATCAGGTTCACCTCGAACTGGCCCAGACCCGTTTCCGACGTGGTGGTGTCGGCGGGAATGTCCATCGCCTCGCAGGCGTCATAGAGGTCGGTGAAGAAGGTGTCGAAGGCGTCAAGGGCGCGGATCGACAGGGTTTCTGCCGCCTTGCGGCGCTTGCCCGAACGGGGGGAGGGCGGGACTTGAAGCGTCTTGCCCGAGTCGTCGATCAGGAAGAATTCCAGTTCCATCGCCACGACGGGCGTCAGGCCGCGTTCCTTGAACCGGTCCACGACGGACCGCAGCGCATGGCGGGGGTCGCCCTCATAGGGCTGGCCGTTCTCGCGGAACATCCAGATCGGCAGCAGGGCCGTGGGCGCCTCCAGCCAGGGCATGGGCATGAAGCCGCGTTCGGTGGGGCGCAGGACGCCGTCCTGATCGCCCTGTTCGAAGACCAGCGGGCTGTCGTCGATATCTTCGCCCCAGATGTCGAGGTTGAGGACAGAGAAGGGGAACCGCGTCCCGTTCTTCGTCACGTTTTCGGCAAAGCGGGCCGGTATGCGCTTGCCACGGGCCTGACCGTTCAGGTCCGCAGCGGCCACACGGATGGTCCGCACGTCAGGATGCTTTCTCAGCCAATCCTTCATCATCATGTTTTTCAGGCGGGGGAGCAGTTGCCCGGCCCCGGTCCTTCCCCTGTGTTCGATCCCCTTCCATCCAGACCCCATGTCCGGCGCCGCATCTGTGGCGGACCCGGAACAAGGGTTCCGGGGAATTTGATCAAATATAGGCTACTATCGGATGAGTTGCGGACGCAAGCGGATTCTGCCGCGCAGGTTCGACGGCAAGTGCCGGTTCAGGCGGCGGTTGATCAACCCGAAGACCCAGATCAGCAGCAGCGTCAGGCAGATGAAGTAGAAGCCGACGATGGGATAGGGGATGAAGGGGTTGAAGGTCTTGTCCGCGAAATAGTTGGCGTAATAGAGCGCGTCGCCCCTTTGCTGGAAGGCCGGGAAGCCCGAAAAGAAGACCAGCGTGGTGGCATGGAACAGGAAGATCGCCTCGTTCGTGTAGGCGGGCCAGCCGAGGCGCAGCATGGTCGGCCACAGGATGCGGCGGAAGCGGGACCAGCCGGTGATGCCATAGGCATCCGCCGCCTCCACATCGCCCTTGGGCACGGATTTCAGCGCGCCGTGGAAGATTTCGGCGGAATAGGCGGCGGTGTTCAGGAACAGCACGAACAGGGCGCCGGCCCAGGCGCGGGTGGTCCATGACGTGTCGATGGTGATGCCAAGGACGTTGATCCCCGCCTTCGGCAGCAGGACCAGCAGTTCATAGGCAAGGAAGAACTGGATGAAGAGCGGCGAGCCGCGGAAGACGAAGATGAACCATTCGGCAGGTTTGCGCAGCCACGGGGAATGTGCGGCCTTGGCCAGCGCCAGCGCATTGGCAAGGAAGAAGCCGAACAGCAGCGCCAGCACGCCGAAATAGACGTTCCAGATCAGCCCCGACCCGATCAGCGTGAAATGCTGGCACAGCGTGAAGTCGTCGCGCGGCAGCAGCCTTTCGCCATAGCCCAGCGACCGCAACCCGTAGGCCTGTATGGTTTCAAGACAGGACATCGCCATGGGTTATGCCCCCGCCTTGCGCAACTGCTCGCCGCCCAGCGTGGCCTGCCCGTGGGACAGGCGGCGGGTCAGGCGGGCCAGCACGATTTCCGAAACGCGGGTGAAGGCAAGGTAGAAGACCAGCAGCGCAAGGAAGTAGAACACCCGCCAGTCGCCATGCGGATAGGGGTTGTTGCCCGATGTCTTGGCGCTGCCCAGTTCGCGGGCCCAATAGACGATGTCCTGTATCCCCAGCAGGAACAGCAGCGGCGTCGCCTTGATCAGGATCAGCCACAGGTTCGACAGGCCGGGCAGGGCATAGACCCACATTTGCGGGACAAGGATGCGGCGGAAGACCTGGCGCGGGGTCATCCCGTAGGCTTCGGCCGTTTCAAGCTGCGCCTTGGGCACGGCCTGCATCGCGCCGTAAAGGACGTTGGCCGCAAAGGCCCCGAAGACCAGGGCGAAGGTGAACACCGCCAGCGCGAAGGCATAGGCCGAATGCCAGATGGCCGAGGATGTCGCCAGCGGCACCTTTGCCGCCGGACAGACGCGGAATTCGGTCCCGTTCCAGACGGGCTGCGAAAGGTCGTCGCAGACGAACAGGTGTTTCGTCCATTCGATGCCCTGATCCAGCGCGATCACGAAGAACAGGAAATAGACGATGTCGGGCACGCCCCGCACGGCGGCGATATAGCCGCGCCCCAGCAGCGACAGCGGCGTGACATGCGACCGCGCCGCCATGGCCCCGCCGAAACCGAAGGCCAGCGCGACGGGGGCGGTCACGGCCAGCAGCATCAGCACGGTCACGAAGGACCGATAGAAATTGAAATGCGTCCCCGTGGTCAGGTAGCAGCTCAGCCATGTCAGGCCGGACAGTTGCGAAGGATCGGCGCAATATTCGAACATCGGGGAAGGACGGGGCGGCCCGAAGGCCGCCCCCCATGGTTCAGAAGGTCTGGGCTTCTTCGCCGAACCACTTCTTGATCATGGTGTTCAGCGTGCCGTCATCCTTCATCGACTGGATGGCGACGTTCAGCTTGTCCTTCAGTTCGGTATCCGTCTCGCGCAGGCCGATGCCCACGCCGCCGCCGAGCTGCACCTCGTTGGCCAGCACGACCAGTTCGCCGTTCGAATCCGCGGCGATCGGGGCCAGATAGTCCTTGTCGGCAAAGACGGCATCCGCCTCGCCGTTGCGGACGGCGGCGACGGTTTCGTCGGGCGTCGCGAATTCCAGCAGCGTCGCGCCGGATTCGGCCACATAGCCCGCCTGGATCGTGCCGGTCTGGGCGGCGACGACCGCGCCTTCGCCCACGTTCACATCCGCCGACAGCGCGACATAGGCCGACGAGGCCGGGGGGATGTAGTTCTGGGTGAAGTCGATGACCTGGTCGCGCTCGTCCGTGATCGACATGCCGGCCATGATCAGGTCATAGTTGCCCGACTGCAGGTTCGGGATGATCGAATCCCATGCGTTCTGCACGAATTCGCATTTCAGCTCGGCCCGCTTGCACAGCTCGTTGCCCAGCTCGATCTCGTAGCCGGTCAGTTCGCCGGTGGCCTGGTCGATGTAGTTGTAGGGCTCGTAGGCGCCTTCGGTGCCGATCCGCACGACATCCTGCGCCAGCGAGGCGCCGGCGGTCAGGGCCAGGACGGCGGTGGCAAGCATCATCTTCTTCATCGGTAGCTCCCTTTCGTTGAAATCAGTCCCTCGTGGCCCGCGCTGTCCGCGCTTATGTCGTGGCCGACAGGAAACCGCGCAGCCGTTCGGTCTGCGGATTTCCGAACAGCCGGTCCGGCGGCCCCTCTTCCTCGATCCTGCCCTTGTGCAGGAAGATCACATGGTCCGACACATCTGCGGCCAGCTTCATGTCATGCGTCACAAGGATCATCGTGCGGCCCTCTTCGGCCAGCGCCTTGATGACCTTCACCACCTCTTGCTCCAGTTCGGGGTCCAGCGCCGATGTCGGTTCATCGAACAGAAGCGCCCGCGGTTCCATGCAGAGCGCACGGGCAATCGCCGCCCGCTGCTGCTGGCCCCCCGAAAGCTGCGCGGGCCATGCATCGCATTTCTCGACGATGCCGACCTTGGCCAGATAGCCCCGCGCCTTTTCCTCCACCTCCTTCGGATCGCGGCGAAGGACCGTCACCGGCGCCTCCATCACGTTCTGCAGGATGGTCATGTGGGACCACAGGTTGAACTGCTGGAACACCATCGACAGGTTGGTGCGCATCCGCATGACCTGCGCCTTGTCGGCGGGGTGGCGGTTCATCCCCTCGCCCTTCCAGCGGACGGCCTCGCCCTCGAATTCGATGTCGCCCTGCTGGCTTTCCTCCAGCAGGTTGCAGCAGCGCAGGAGCGTGGACTTGCCCGACCCCGACGACCCGATGAGGGACACGACATGCCCCTTCGGCGCGGTCAGGTCCACACCCTTCAGCACCTCCAGCGAGCCATAGCTCTTGTGCAGGTTGCGGATGCGGATGACGGGTGTATCGGCGGTCTGTGCGGTCACTGTGCGCTGCGCGTCATAGGGGTTGGTTGCCGAATAAGGCCCAACGATCGGGGCGATGCAACGTTCTTTCCGTATAGCAGACGCAGGGTAATCGTCAATTTGATCAATTTACCTGCGCAATCCGGTCAGGTGCGGGCGGAACGGGCACCGCCAGATAGGCATCGGCGGGAATCCGGACGATGCCCCGCAGATGCAGGCGCGCGCGGTCCGGCGGGGACAGCCGGTCGATGGCACAGGCCACCGCATCGAAGATCGCGCCCGCATCGCGGCCTTTTGCGGTGATGTAGGGCAGGGCAGGGGTGGGGTCCGTCGCCCCCACGACCCTGACGGCCGAGACATCCTCGAATTCCGAGATCAGCCGCCATGTCAGCGCGTCGATGGCCGCCAGTTCCGCCAGCCCTTCGGCCACCGCATGGAACGAAGCACGATGCGACCCCGTCTCCATCCCCGCGACCAGACGGATGCCCAGTGCCCCGGCATGGTTGACCGGCGCGGCCCAGCCCGATTGCGACAGCCCGTCATTATAGGCCAGCCGCGCCCCGTCGAAGGCGGCGAAATCCGGGCGCGGATCGTCGGCCCTTGCGATCAGGACCGAACGGTAGAACCCCGCCGGACAGCCGTCATTGCCGAAATCCGGCGTGCCGACCAACTCCACATGGCCGTGCAGCCTTGCGCGGTAGGGAAAGCCGCAGGTCTGCGACAGGATCAGGTCGGGACTTTCCCATTGCGGCATCAGCAGCGCATCCCCCCGCCGCAGCGCATCCGGCGCCTCGATCCCCCGTGCCGCCAGTTCCTGCCGGATCAGCGCCCAGTAACGGTCCGTCTCCGCCCGGAGTTCAGGGCGGTCATACATCGGAAGCGACGCGATCATCCCCGTTCGGCCCTTTGCCGGGCCAGCCCCGATTCCACATCCGTCAGGCCCAGCAGCGACGCCACCATGCGCAGCAGCCGGTCCTCTTCGGCATCGCGGATGCCGTCGGCCAGCGCGACCT
>AYNO01000118.1 GCA_000500915.1 Rhodobacter sp. CACIA14H1 | reverse complement strand
AGGGCGACCACTTTATCAGTCCTATCTCATCGTAGCCCAAGATGATCCCGCGACCGCGCTATCGGACCTGCGTGGCGGTGCTCACGCCTTCTCGGACCCCGATAGCAACTCCGGTTTCCTCGTCACCGCATCGGACCTCGCGCGGGATGGCCAAACCCCGGACCAGTTCTTCTCACGCGTCATCTTCACCTACGGCCACCGCAACGTGGTCCGGTCGGTGGCAGGCGGCCTGACCCGATCCGGCAGCGTCGATGGCTACGTCTGGGAAGCGCTCAGTTCCGCTGAACCGGATCTAACGGCACGGACAAAGGTCGTTATGCGCTCGGAGTGGTTGGGCTTTCCCCCGATGGTGGCCAAGGCAGATCGCATGGAAGAGCCGTCGGTGATGGCCTGCAGGGCTGCGCTCCTTGGTCTTTCAGCCACAGCGCAGGGGAGGGAGGCCCTCAAACTCTTGAGCTTGGATGGGATCGAGCCGGGAGAGGACGCCCTTTTCGACGGGATCGCCGCCCGCATGGCTGTCTTGTCCGGGGGATGAGACCATTGCCGCGCTTTCGTAACCTGTCCGTGACCCTGCGTGTGCCGCTGGTGATGGCGGGCCTGATGATCCTGCTTGGATTTCTGGCGAGCCAAAGCGTCCTCTCCGCCCTTGGCCGGGTGCAGGATGCCCGCCTGTCCGAGACCGCAAGACTGCATGTCGAGGGCTTGTCCGTCGCCCTTGGCCCATCCGTGCTCCGACAGGACGTCTGGGAAGTCTACGACATTCTTGACCGAGCCCGTTCGGCTTATGACGGGCAGCGGTTGCTCCTATCGATCGTGGCCGATGAGCGTGGGCGTATCCTGGCCGCCACGGATCCGCGTCGAGCGCCAGTGGGCGAAGCCGTCACAGGGTTTGAGCAGGGCGCCGTTGCACCGGATACAGTTCGTATGACCGGTGACCCTGTGCTTCGGGTCGCTGCACCACTTCTTTTTCAGGGCCGTCAGATCGGTCAGATCGTTACTGAGCTGGATGTGACCGATCTTCTGGCTGAGCGCCGTAACGTCTCGATGTGGCTCTTGTTCGGAAATACGGCGGCCACGGCGCTCCTTGCCTTCGGAGGCTGGCTGGCCGTTGCGCGAATCCTTCGACCCGTCGGCGCTTTGGTATCGGCCATGGACGACTCCAAGGGCGCGCCGAGGCCTATCGCCGAAACTGATATTCCACGCGGCGATCCGGGGCTGTCGCGGCTCATTTCTACCTACAACCGCATGACCACGGCTGTCGAAAGCCGCGCTGAGGCAGAGCGCCGTCTGGCCGAGCGTGAACGATTTGTCAGCCTCGGAAGGCTGTCCTCATCGCTTGCACATGAGGTAAACAATCCCCTTGGCGGTCTGCTCAATGCAGCCGACACCATCCTCTCATATTCAGATCGGCCCGAGGTCGTGCGGCAATCAGCCGAACTGATGCAGCGTGGCCTCTCGCATTTGCGGGATGTGACCCGGGCCATTCTGGATGAAAACCGCCTTGACCGCGTTGGCCAGACGCTAAGACCTGAAGACCTAGAAGACCTCAAGCTGCTGTTCGAGCCCGAGGTTGCCAGCCGTGCGCAAAAGCTTCAATGGAATGTCGAAGTGGGATCGACAGGGATGACGGGTCTTCCTGCTGCGCCCGTCCGGCAGATCGTGTTGAACCTCCTTCTCAATGCTGGCGCTGCGGCCGGTCAACACGGCCAAGTCGGTCTGGATGTTACGGCAGGTGAGGGGAAGCTCTTCGTTGCTATCACCGACACTGGCCCCGGCTTGGGTCAGGCCGAACTTGACCGCCTGCTGGCATCGGGTCCGCTTCCACCTGGCGGCGGGGTAGGCCTGCGTCTTGTGCACGATCTGGTGTCCGAGCTTGAAGGGGAGATCCATCATGATCGGATGGGTGACAAGACAATTGTCCGCGTCACTCTGCCCTTGGGGGACGCAACAAATGCTTGAAGGCAGGCGCATCGTTCTGGTCGAGGACGACGAGATCATGGGGGCCTCGCTTGTCCAGCGTTTGGAGCTGGAAGGGGCTGAAGTTCAGTGGCACCGTCAGATGCTGCGCGCGCTGCCCGCGATCAGGACACCCCGAAGACCGGTCGACGCAGTCATTTGCGATATCCGACTCCCGGACGGCACCGGCGAAGAGCTTTATGAAACCCTGACGCGGACCGGTCACCCGCCGGCATTTCTTTTCATCACAGGACAAGGATCGATTGATCAGGCAGTGCGCCTGATCCGGTCTGGCGCCATGGACTACATCGCCAAGCCTTTTGACCTCGCGCAGCTTCTGATCCGACTGACCCAAGTCATGCGGCCACGGGCGGAACAGGAGATGCCCCCTGAGTCCGGGATCTCCGAGGCGGCCCGCGCCATTGACCGACAAGTGGGTGACGCGGCAGGCCGTGACACGCCCGTTCTACTGCGTGGTGGCCCGGGTCTTGGCAAGCTCAGGCTTGCCCGTCGCATTCATGATCACTCCGACCGACGGGCAGCCCCGGCCGTGGTCATCGACGCGATTGGCGGAACCGTAGATAGAGCGTCACTCGCCGGAGCCATCTCTGATGTAGGTGAGGGGAGCCTGATCATCGTCGGCGTTGGTCGCCTTACTTCAGATTGCCAAGACTTGCTGCTTGCCGCGCTCAGAAAGGCAGATTTTCGGCTCATCGCGACGGCCGGGCTTAGGCTTGACGAGAAGGTGGCCGATCATTTCCGGTCCGATCTCCTGTCGCTCCTCACCTCACATGAGATCGTAGTTCCTGCACTATCCGAGCGACCGGAAGATGCCGTCTGGCTCGCTGGGCGTCTTTTCCCAGCGATGAACGCTCGCAGGGCCAGTCCACTGAACGGTATTGCGGCCTCGGCCGAAGAAGCCATACGGGCGCATGACTGGCCCGGGAACGGACGCGAATTGCGTGCCAGACTACTGCGCGCGGTGGAGGCGGCTGTTGGTGATCTTGTGCTAACATCAGACCTGTTTCCAGAGCGTTCCGGCGATGCCGGCCTAAGATCACTTGCAGAGGTACGTGATGCGGCCGAGCGGTCACAAATCGCGGCCGCACTGGAGAGAACCGGGGGCCAGGTCGGCGAAGCGGCAAAGCTTCTTCGGGTCTCTCGGACCACGCTGTGGGAGAAGATGCAGAAGCTTGGTCTATGAACGCCCAAAGATCTGACTTTAGAGTCATTGGCATGTTCGGAAACCCGAACACTTGAAAATAAACTATATTATAGAGCAGCTTGCTAAAAAGCAGGCAAGACATTCTACCGACCTGACGGAAGCTATCCCCTGCTAACCTTTGGACAAGGGAGCCAAGGGAGGAATAGCTACCATGAAATGCAACCGGTTGGTCGATGTCGGCCGCCGCCAGTTCCTGCGCGGGGGTGTTCTCGGCGTTGCAGGGGCTGCGGCGGCAACGGTCCTGCCTGCGGGGCAGGCTCAGGCGCAGACGGCGCGGGCGATGCTGGACTACCCGTCCACCAAGCTGGCGAATATCGCCGATCTCAAAGTGAACGAGCCCATGGATATCGGCTATCCCGACGCGGAAAGCCCCGGCATCCTTCTGAAACTGGGCACCGCGGTTGAAGGTGGCGTCGGCCCGGATGGCGACATCGTCGCCTACTCGGTCCTGTGCCCGCACAAGGGCTTTGTCATGTCCTACCACGGTGCCGACAAGACGCTGAACTGCCCCGGCCATTTCAGCCGCTTCGACTGCGAGAAGGGCGGCCAGCAGGTCTGGGGCCATGCCACGCAGAACCTGCCGCAGTTCACGCTGCGGGTGGACGACAAGGGCGACATTCACGCCGAAGGTGCGGACGAGCTGATCTACGGCCGTCTGTCCAACGTGCTGCAAGGGTAAGGGGCGATCATGGCTTACAAACGCAACATCGACCGCCTGCCGATAATTCCCGCTGGCGCCAAGGAACACAACGTCACCTGCCACTATTGCATCGTAGGTTGCGGCTACAAGGCCTACACTTGGCCGTTGAAGACCCAAGGCACCACTGACAGCAACTGGTCGGGCGAGGACCTGTCGAAACAGCAGGGTGCGGAAACCGCCGCCTGGTATTCGCCCTCGATGTACAATGTCGTCAAGCAGAACGGGAAGGACGTGCATCTGGTCATCAAGCCGGATGTGGACTGCGAGGTGAACTCGGGTCTCGGCTCGATCCGCGGCGCGCGGATGGCCGAAAACCGCCGCTCGGACATCACCGGCACGCAGCAGCAGCGCCTGACCGACCCGCTGGTCTGGCGTTACGGCACCTGGCAACCGACCAGCTGGGATGATGCGTTGGATCTGGTGGCGCGCGTCACCGCCCGGGTGATCGACAAGGACAACGAGAACGATCTGTATGTCTCGATGTTCGACCACGGCGGCAGCGCCGGCGGCTACGAGAACACCTGGGGCACCGGCAAGCTCTACTTCGGGTCTATGAAGGTCAAGCACTGCCGGATCCACAACCGCCCGGCCTATATGTCGGAAGTGCACTCCAGCCGCGACATGGGCGTGGATGAGCTGAACTACAACTACGCCGACTACGAAGTGACCGACACCATCTTCCTTGTCGGCACCAACCCGATGGAATGCCAGACAAACCTGTTCCTAAACCACATGGTCAAGGGGATGCAAAACGGAGCGAAGGTCGTCATCTCGGACCCGCGACGCACCGTGACAGTGGACAGCTGTGAACAGGTGGCGGGTGCCGAAAACGTGCTGCACCTGGCGATCAAGCCCGGCTCGGACGTGGCGCTGCACAACACGCTCTTCACCTACATCGCCGACCAGGGCTGGGTGGATGCCGACTTCATCGCCAAGTCCACCTTCCAGGGCGACGTGGCGGTGCCCGCAGACAGCGCCTATCCGGCGTCGCTCGGTTCGTTCGAGGCCGCGCGCGCCGCCTGCAAGATGAGCCTTGCCGACGGCGCCGCCGCAACCGGCCTGACGGAAGCACAGATCATCCAGGCCGCCGAATGGATCGCCAAGCCGAAGGAGGATGGCAGCCGCCGCAAATGCGTGACCGGCTATGAAAAGGGCATCATCTGGGGCAACGACAACTATCGTGCCATCGGCAGCCTCCTGAACATCGCGCTGGCCACCGGCAACGTCGGTCGCGAAGGCGGCGGGTGCTGCCGTCTGGGCGGGCACCAGGAAGGCTACTACCGCCCGTCCGACGCCCATGTCGGACGCCCCGCGCCCTACATTGACCAGCTCATCATCGCGGGCGGCGGCAAGGTGCACCACATCTGGGCCAACGACCACTACAAGACCACGCTCAACGCGGCAGAGTTCAAGCGTGTCTACAACCGCCGGTCCAACATGGTGAAGGAAGCCATGGACGCTCGCGCCGGGGCAACACGCGAGGAACTGGTCGATGCCATCGTGGCAGCGATCAACGCGGGCGGCATTTTCTCTGTCAACGTGGACATCATCCACAGCCAGATCGGCCAGGCGGCCCATGTCATCCTGCCGGCGGTCGAGGCGGGCGAGATGAACCTGACCTCGATGAACGGGGAACGTCGCCTGCGACTGACCGAAAAGTACATGGACGCGCCCGGTTCGGCCAAGCCCGACTGCCTGATCGCAGCCGGCATTGCCCAGGCTCTGGAACGTGTCCTGCGCGAGGAAGGTCGCGACGCCTATGCCGACCAGTTCAAAGGCTATGACTGGAAGACCGAGGAAGACGCCTTCATGGACGGCTACAACAAGGGCAATCCCGAAGTGACCTATGAACGCTTGCGCGCCATGGGCACCAACGGCGTGCTGGAGCCGGTCAAGGGCTTTGCTGATGGCAAGCTGGTTGGGACCAACCGCCTGTATGAGGACGGCGTCTTCACCCGCCACGGGCGCGAGGACGGCAAGGCCCTGTTCTGCATGGGCGAATGGCGGGGCTGGCAGGCGGCGGGCAAGGCGCAGCAGCAGGCCAACCACCGCTTCTTCATCAACAACGGCCGCGCCAATATGAACTGGCAGAACTGGTTCCTCGACCAGGGCAACGAGTTCGTGATGGACCGCTTCCCCGTGCCTTTCATCCAGATCAACCCCGAGGATATGGCCGAATTGGGCATCAAGGCGGGTGACATGGTTGAGGTGTACAACGATGTCGGCGCTACACAAGCGCTGGCCTATCCCGAACCGACCGCCAAGCGCAACGAGACCTTCATGGTCTTCGGCGCACCAAACGGGGCGCAAGGCAACATCGTGAACGCGGGTGTGAACGAGCTAATCCTACCGAACTACAAGGCAACATGGGCCAACATCCGCAAGATCTCGGATGCCACCCCGGCGTCGGCGGCCGTGTCCTACAAGTCGTGGGAAGTTGAACTCTGAATGACGGGCCTGCCCGGGTCCATCCCGGGCAGGCCGCTTTCCGTTCTGGGAGGAAACGGATGAAAATCGCTTACGTCACCCTGCAAGGCCGTGGCCGCACCGACGAACTGATCGCCTCTGTTGCCGAACGGCTCGCCGCCAAGGGGCTCAGGCTGGCGGGAACCGTGCAGTCGAACCACGACCGCCCCGACCGCAAGAAATGCGACATGGATCTACGCGTCCTGCCGGACGGCCCCACCGTCCGCATCAGCGAGGATCGCGGCGAACTCGCGCGCGGTTGCATCCTCGACAGTGGCGCATTGGAACAGACCGTTTTCGAAGTCGAACGAAGGCTCGACGGCGCCGACATCCTCATCGTCAACAAGTTCGGCAAGCGCGAGTCCGAAGGCAAGGGGCTTGCCCCCGTCATTGCCGAAGCCCTGCACCGGGACATGCCCGTCCTTGTCGGCGTAAACGGCCTGAACCTTGCAGCCTTCCTCGCATTCGCAGGCGAAGAGATCGAGGGGCTGGCAACCTGCCCCGACATCGTCACCGACTGGTGCCTCGCTGCCATCGTCAAACAGATCGCCTGACGGCCCTGCTTCAGGTCAGATCGAGAAGCGCCGGAACACCCACAGGTGGCACCGCGCAGAAGGGCAGCAGATACATCCGCCGCGCCAGACCGTCGCGGATACGGGCGATCTGCGCCGCCTCTCCTACGATCCGCCGCTGCAGCAGCGGGTCGGTCGTGCCAGTCCGTCCCAGAGACCGGTTCACCACCCAGGCCCAAGGTTCGATCCTTGCCCGCCGCAGGTCCTCCTGCAGGCTCGCCGCCTCGGACACAGGCGTCGTCTCGGGCAGCGCCACGACGATGATCTTCGTATACTCCGGGTCCTGCAACCGCATTAGCGGGGTGACGATCCGCCCCTGCACCGTCCCCATGTCCTGCGTCATCTGGCGGTGATAGGCCCCCGTCGCATCCAAAAGTAGCAGCGTATGCCCGGTCGGCGCGGTGTCCATCACGACAAAGGCGCCCCGCGCCTCGGCCACGATACGGGAAAAGGCGTGGAAGACCGCCACCTCCTCGGTGCAGGGCGAGGCTAGGTCCTCCAGCATCAGTGCGCGGTCGGCCTCGTCCAGATCGCGGCCCTTGGTGGCCACGACCTTGTCCACATAACGGGCCGTCTCGGCGGCAGGGTCGATCCGGTCGACCACCAAACCGTCCAGATTGCCCTCCACCACCAGAGACACATGTGCCGCAGGATCGGTCGTGGTCAAATGCACCTTGTGGCCGCGCTTGACCAACCCCACCGCCACGGCGGCAGCAACCGTTGTCTTGCCGACCCCGCCCTTGCCCATCACCATGACAAGACCGCGCCCCGCCTTCGCCAGTTCGTCGACCATCGCATCAAGCCCTGCCGCGTCGATGGGTTCAGGCATGGTCGTAGCCGCAACAGCAGCTTCGTCATCGAACAGCGCCCGCAGCGCAGGCAAGCCGACCATGTCGAAAGACCTTAGCGGCACCTCGTCCCGCGGCAGGGCTGCTAGGTTCGCAGGCAACGTCGCGATCACCGCCGCATGGTCCCGCGCCAGCCCCTCTGCGACCGGATCGCCGACGCCCAAGGCATGGAACACGCCGTTCACCACCAGCCGCTGGTTGCCCAGGCCCAAGGCCCGCAACTCGTCCGATGTCCGCGCCGCTTCGCGCACCGCGCCACGATCCGCTCGCGTCACCAGAACGATCGAGGTTTGCGCAGGGTCCGAAAGCGTGGCCAAGGCCTCTTTGAACCGCTCTTCCTGCATCTTCAGCCCGGAATGCGGTCCCAGACAGGACGCCCCGCGATCATTGCCCTGTAGAAACCCAGTCCACGCGCGTGGCAGGCTCAGAAGCCGCAGCGTGTGTCCCGTCGGCGCCGTGTCGAAGATCACATGATCAAACCCCTCCGCCTCGCCCGCCAATAGCCCCACAAAAGCGTCGAAAGCCGCGATCTCGATGGTGCAGGCCCCTGAAAGTTGCTCGCGCACGGTCGCGCGATCCGCTTCGCTTGCCCCCGCTTCCATCTGGTCGATGACCCTGGCGCGATACTCCTCTGCCGCCTTGTCAGGGTCGATGTTCATGGCCGACAGCCAGGCCGCCCCCGGTACGGGCTGCGGCAGATCCGACAGCACCACCCCTAGCATCTCGTCAAGGTTCGAGGCGGGATCCGTGCTAACCAGAAGCACCCGCTTCCCTTGATCGGCCAGAGAAAGCGCCACGGCGCAGCTGAGCGAGGTCTTCCCTACCCCGCCCTTGCCTGTGAAAAAGAGGTATCGGGTCGGATCATGGAAGGGTGAAGGTTTCGGCAATTCGGCCTCCTGTCGGTCCTGTCACCCTGCGACAAGACCCCGCATCCGGGCGATGACCTAAATCAAGCACGACATATGTTTGGGACGTGCCCGTAAGGACCCAACTGGCCGAGTGTAATCATCGATCACCAGATCAAACGTAGACCGGACACGAACAGAATAAGTGACAGGATGCCTCGAAGCCAGCGGTCGGGCAGGTAGCGGCTTCCCAAGATTGCCCCCAAGAAGCCTCCTACTGCGACTGCGCCCAACCATATCGGGACCGATGACGGGATATGCGTCCAAGCCTCATGCGCGCCGAAAAGCGCCCCTCCCGAGTTCGTGAGGTTGTAGACAGCCGTCGTCGCCGCCGTCTGTCGCGCGGTGCCCCAGTTCATGCCAAGGATCACGGGGGCAAGGAATACACCACCACCGGTCCCTGTCGTGCCGGAGACAAAGCCAATTATGGCCCCCGCCGCCAAGGCAGCGACCATTGGCGGGACAACTGGTGAACTGGAACCCGAGGCCCTGCCAAAAACCGCCGCACGTGCCATCTGAAGCGCCGAGAGGAGCAGGACCAAGCCGACCACAGGAAAGTAGACCGCGTCCGGCAGATGAACGCTTCCTCCGATCACCGAAAAAGGAAAGCCAAGGACAGCAAATGGCCAAACATGTCGCCACGAAAGACGCCCGGCCCGCATAAAGAGAACTGTGCCGATGGCTGCAACCACCAAGTTCAGGGTGAGTGCGGTGGTCTTCATGGCCAGCGGCTCGAAACCAGCAAATCCCATGATCGCGATGTAGCCGGAGGCCCCCGCCTGCCCCACAGACGCATAGGCAAGTGCCGTGATTAGGAAAGCGATCGAAAGCAAGACTGTTTCGCTGTCCAACGGTTGCCTCGACGCCTGCGACGCAGCCTTTATGCCGGATCGGCCAGCTGCAACCAAGGGTAGCTTTAGCGGACAACCGCCGCCGTCACTCGGGATGCCGCGCCGTACGGGGACACCAAATCCATCCCGGCCCGCGACCAGCCAACTACACCACCTGCCAGGTTGACCTGCCCACTGAAACCTATCCGCCGCAACAAACGGCAGGCCGTGGCTGATCGCTTGCCACCGTGGCAAACCACCAGAACGGGACTTTGGCGCAACGCCGCTACCTCGTCCGCACGTGCGGCAAGATCGCGTAACGGAATCAGGATCGAACCGGGAATGATCCCGCGTGCCCATTCCTCTGGATCGCGGACGTCAAGGACGTGCGCTCCTGCATGCACCATGGCTGCACCTTTCTCGGGCCAAACATCTCGGACGCCGGTCGCGATGTTTACGATGCGCTTCCACAGTTCCCGAACCGGCTCGAAAAGGAAGACCGCGTTCATGGCTGGACCTCCGAATTCGACGCAAAGGATTGGAGGCGTGTGGGAAGATCCGACATGAAAAAAAGTGGCGCGCCTGGTAGGCTAATGATGGCGACGAGGCCGAAGAATACCAGCGACACCGCAACCGCATCCGCCATCGGCACCCCCACAAAGGCGAAGAAGTAGGCATAGGCGGCCTCGCGCAGTCCAAAGCCGGACAGCGAAAGGGGCAGCATGGTCAGGGCAAAGATCATCGGCGTGAAGATCAGGCAGGCCCCAAACCCCACCGGAACGCCAAGCGCGGAGAACAGCGCGGCATTCACCGCCGCGACAAGGCATTGAAACACGATAGACAGCGCAAGCACCGGTCCGAGGATCCGCAAGTCCGAAAGCCCCGCCCGGATCGCCCGCAGCGTGTCAGCCGTGCCCGCGGCCCATCCGGCGGGAAGAAGCGCACGGATCGCTCCGTCGGCCAGTCTCGGCAGCAGCAGAAGCCCGATCAGGCCAAGGTTGATGCCCAGAAAGGCCGCCACCGATAGCGCGAAGCGTTCGGGATCGGGCAGGAACAACAGCCCGATCGCCGCCGTCAGCCCAAGCCCTGCCCCGGCGATCAGACGTTCGGTGATGACGGACCCCACGGCCTCCGGCACCTCGCCCGTGTCGCGCGTGGTGGACCAGGCCCGGACGGCATCCCCGCCGACGGTGCCGGGCAGGATGTTGTTGAAGAAGAGGCCCACGAGGTAATGCCGCGTCAGGCGCAGCGCAGGAAGCGGATGCTCGCGACGCGCAAGGATCAACCCCCATTTCAGCACGGATACCGCAACGGCCGCGACCACTGCCGCCGCGGCGAGGGCGAGCCCTTCAGGGGAAAGCGCCGACATCCGCTCCGGCAGCGTCCCGAAATCCACGACCCATGCCAGCGCCGCCAGCAGGACCAGGCTCCCTGCCGCCTTCAGTGCGATCGTTTGACGCGAACTCATTGCCCTGCCTCCGCCCCAAAGCGGCGTCGCAGAAGGGGCGCAATGGCGACTGACAGAACGGCAAGGGCTGCCGCAATCGAGAAGGCCCAGAACACAGCCCGAAGTCCGCCCGACACGCTCTGCCCCAACCAGGAATAGAGCAGCGTCGCCGGCAACTGCCCGATCCCCGTTGCGATCAGGAAGCGCAAGAAGCGCATCGGCGTCAGACCCGCCGCATAGCTGACCACATCGAAACTGACGAAGGGCAGCAGCCGCGCGACAAGGATCGAATGCGTGCCGAACCGCTCGAAGAACCGGTCGGTCGTCGAGAGGACGGCACCGCCGCCCGCCAACCGCTCCACCGCAGGCCGCCCCAAAACCCGCGCCAGCCAGAAGCACAGTGCAGCCCCTGCCATCGCGCTCAACCACGACAGCGCCGCACCCCAGAACCAGCCGAACAGCATCCCGTTCGCAAAGGTCAGCAGAAAGGCCGGAATCGGTGCCGCCACCGATTGCAGAACCATCAACGCGGCAGAAACGACGGGAGCCCAGATGCCGAAGGACCGCAGGTAGTCGATCAAAGCGGCAATCGCCGCGTCGATGTCTGCCGTGGTCAGAATGGCGATGGCCCTGCCGACTGCATCGCGCAGATCTGCCGAAAGCAGCCAAGCCGTCACCGGCAGGCCAAAAGCCAGGAGCACCGACACAACGGCAGTGCGGGAAGGTCTGTAGGTCATGATATCCGCCAAGGCGCAGGACCGCCCGCGCCGCAAGAAGCCGCGGCCAGGTCACCCCGACCGCGGCAGATAAGGTCAGTTCGTCACCAGCGGATAGGCGGCCGCATCCTGCGCCGACCATTCCCACATGGACCCGGCATAATTGCGTGCATTGACTCCCAGATCGTTCAGCACCGCCGTGACGAAGCCGGACCGGATGCCGCCCGTGCAGTAGGACACGACCTGCGTATCCGCGCCCACGCCCAGTTCCGCCAGCCGCGCCTTCAGCGCCTCACCCTCGACGATCTTGCCATCCGGTCCGACCAGATCCTTGTAGAAGATGTGCCGCGCCCCAGGGATATGTCCGCCCCGGCTTTCGCCATAGGGCGTCTCGCCCGCATATTCGCGCGGCTCGCGCGTGTCGAGGATCACGACATCCGGCTTGTCGATCAGCGTGACCAGTTCTTCCTTCTTGATCTCGTAGGCATCCGTCCGCGCCACGGTGAAGTCACCCGGCACAGCGACCGGCTTCAGCGCAAGGTCGCCCTCCGCCAGCAGCGCCTCGACCCCGCCATCGACGAGGAAGCTGTTCTCATGCCCCAGCGTGCGCAGCGTCCAGACGATCCGCCCATCCTCGCCCCAGCCCTTCGCGCTGTCGGCAATTGCCACGACCGGAATGGCGGTCGAGATCCCCAGCGCGCGCAACTTCTCGGTCAGGACCGCATCATCCTCCAGCAGCTGCCCCTTGTTCGGCAGATCGGCATTGGTGAAATCCTGCCAGACGACGGGGACGGCACCTTGGACTGGCCGCTCGTCCTTCAGATCCTGCCCCCGCGTGTCCAGCAGGATCGCACCGCCAGCCAACAGCTCCCGCGCCTTCGCGGCATCGATGACCCAGCGCGAGGTGTCGGGGGTTTCGGCGAAGGCACTGGACGGCAGGCCCGTCACGACCCCGCCGACAAGGGCGATGGTCGCGATTGCAAAGGCGCGGCGGTTTAGGGTGAGGAAGGAAGTCTTCGGCATGGCTCTGTTTCCTTTGCAGTCATAGGCGCGACGTTGAGACGTTTAGACGACTTGAATTGTCGTTATTATGACTGGAGTGGCCCCGACGGTCTATTCTAAAGGGATTGGCGCAAGGAGAATGGAACCACTACGGCCGATGGCGAACCGAGAAGATACCACGTTGCAAGGCAAGGCCTGCCTTTCCGAGCCGCTATCTCGACCGTCAGCTATGGG
>AYNO01000117.1 GCA_000500915.1 Rhodobacter sp. CACIA14H1 | reverse complement strand
TTGGCTTCGACCTTGCGCAGGGCAAGGCGGCGGGCATCGCCTTCCTTGACGATGACGGTGGGCAGGGTGGATCGGTTGAGGTCCACCCGCCAGCCATCCGCGCCGCGCGTCACGATGAGGTCGGGCGCACGCTGCGGCATGGGTTCGGCGTCGAAGGTCGCGCCGGGTTTGGGGTTGAAGCTGCGGATCTGGCGCAGCATCGCCTTCAGGTCGTCCAGCGACACCGCGCAGATGCGGCAGAGGCCGCGCAGGTCGGCCTGCGCCAGCATCGGCAGGTTGTCGAGGAGGAGCGAGAAGGCAGGGGTCAGCAGCCCCTGATCGGCGGCCTGCAGGCGCAGACATTCCGCCAGATTGCGGGCGAAGAGCCCTGCCGGTTCGATCTTCTGGAGCTTGCGGAGGAGGGCCTCTGCCGCGTCCGTCGTGACCATCAGGCGGGCGGCGATATCGTCGATATCCTGACCCAGCCAGCCCGACGGTTCCAGCGCGTCGAGGAAGGCTTCGGCCATGAGGGTTTCGCGGGGGGAGAGGCCCAGACGGTTCACCTCGGCCGCCGCATGGGCGTAGAGGGAGGGGCCTGGATCGGCGGCAAGCTGGCCCAGACGGTCCCAGTCATCGCCTTCGCCGCCGCGCATTTGCGAGGGAAGGGTCAGGTCGCGGGTGCTGCGCTGCGGGGTGGCGGCGGCGCGGGAGGACAGGTCGAGAAAGGGGTTTTCCTCGGCCTGTCCTTCGATGAAGGAGGCGAGGTCGGTGTTGCCCATCTGGAGCAACTGGATCGCCTGCTGGAGCTGGGCGGTGACGACAAGCGATTGGCGCTGGGAAATCGACTGAGAGGTGAAAAGTTGCATGACTGTGACTCCTTGGGGCGAAGGTGACTCAGGGTCGCGGGGTCATGCAAAATTTTGGTTTGACACCCCTAAAATGCGGCGGCGGCGTGGCTTTTGACTGGGGTGGCGCCTGTTAACCATATGAAAAGAAACAACCCCCGGCACTTTCGCGCCGGGGGCTTTTTCCATGCTGTCGGGATTCCGTCAGCCGCGGAGGAGACTCAGCACGTTCTGCTTGGACGAGTTCGCCTGCGCGAGCATCGCGGTGGCAGCCTGCGACAGGATCTGGCCACGGGCGAGGTTCGTCGATTCCTTGGCGAAGTCGGCATCCACGACCTGCGACCGGGCGGCCTGCACCGACACCGAGATGTTGGTCAGGTTCGAGATGGTCGAGTCGAGGCGGTTCGACATGGCCCCGAGATTACCGCGTGCCTGGCTGATCTTTTGCAGGGCGACGTCGATGACGGTGATCGCCTCGGCCGAGGACCCGGCAGTGGAGAGGTCGATGTCGGCCACGGTTTCCAGATCGGCGGCGTTGGCGGTGTCGGAGAAGAAGCCGACTTCGCTGGCGCCGCTGTCGATTTCGGCCGAGTTGACCGAGAAGGTCTGGGTCGAGGTGAAGGTCACCTGCCCCGTCACCGTCGCGTCGTTGTCGGTGTTGTCCAGCGTCAGCGTGTCGGGGGTCGCATCTTCGGAGCCGTCGGTGTTCAGACCCGTGACATCCATCGTCGCTTCGGCGGCGGCACCGGAATCGGCGGCGGTGTAATCCGTGATTTCGATGTTCTTGCCGGTGGAGTCGGTCAGGATGATTTCCGAGTTGTCGGCACCCATCGTCGCGGTCACGCCGGTCGAGGTGGTCTTGGTGTTGATGGCGTCGCGCAGCGAGCGCAGGTCGTCGGTGTTCGAGATGGCGACCGTGCCGATGTTCTGGCCGTTCACTTCGAAGCTGATCTTGCCGACATCGGACAGGCCGGACAGTTTGGCCTTGGACACGGCGGTAGCCTGCACGCCAGTCTGGGCGGACTTGGCGTTCACCTCGGCGGCGAGTTGCTTGGCGGACATGTCGGCCGTGGTTTCGATTTCGGCATTGCCGGCATGGCCCGACACGATCAGCTGCTTGCCGGTCGTCACGCCGCCGGATGCGGCGATGGAGACTTCGGATTTCACCTTGTAGGCGCCGATGTCGGTCGCGGCGGCGCTGTCGATCGAGATGTTCAGCGTCTGGCCGAGGTCGGCACCGATCTGGAACTGCTTGCCGGTGAAGGAGCCGTCCATCACCTTCATGCCGTTGAAGGTGGTGTTTTCCGCGATGCGGTTGATTTCCGCGACGAGTTGGCGGGCTTCGGCGGTGATGTTGCCGCGGTCGGAGCCGGTGTTGGTGTCGTTGGCGGACTGGACGGCCAGTTCGCGCATCCGCTGCAGCATGTTCGACACTTCGACATGCGCGCTTTCCGTCGTGTCGAGCATGTTCTTGCCGTCCGACGCGTTGCGGATGGCCTGGTTGATGCCCATCACCTGCGCGGTCATCTTTTCGGCGATGGCCATGCCGGCCGCGTCGTCCTTGGCGGCGTTGATCCGCAGACCCGAGGAGAGCCGCGACATCGCGGCGTTGAAGTCGTCCGTCACCTTGGCCATGTTCGCCTGCGCGGCGATGGCACCGATGTTCGTGTTGATCGTCGTCATGGTTCCAGCCTCCTGAAATACCCATCGCGCTTCGTTGCGCTCGGCAATGACAACGGCCCCTGAGGAAAAGGTTTAGCAGGGCAGCGAAGAATCCGCCGCCCTTCGCGCGGGCAGGGCTTTCAGTGGCACGTTCCTTGCCGTTCTGGGTGCTGACCGGACTGGCAGGAGCAGGAAGCATGGATATCGCAACCCTCGTGGGATTGCTGGGCGCGATCGTGATGATCATCGGGTCCATGGTCTATGCCGGTGGCGTGGGCCCTTTCGTGGATATCCCGTCGGTGATCATCGTCTTCGGCGGCACGTTCTTCATCGTGATGATGAAGATGCCGATGGGCGTGTTCGTGGGCCACTTCAAGGCGATGGGCAAGGCGTTCAAGCCTTCGACCTTTGACCTGCCGGCCGTCGTGGAGCGGATGGTGGAGCTGGCCGGCGTTGCCCGCAAGGACGGGATGATGGCGCTGGAGGGCCAGCAGGTGCCGGACCGGTTCTTCGAACGCGGGCTGCAGATGCTGATCGACGGTGCCGACGAGGCAAGGCTGGTGAAGGCGCTGAAGCAGGAGATCAAGGCGATGAAGTCGCGCCACGAGGGCAACCAGAGCGCCCTGAAGGCATGGATCGATTACGGTCCCGCGATGGGGATGGTCGGCACGCTGATCGGGCTGGTGCTGATGCTGGGGAACATGTCGGACCCCAAGTCGATCGGTCCTGCCATGGCCGTGGCCCTGCTGACGACGCTTTACGGTGCGCTGATCGCCAACGTGATCTTCGGGCCGATCCTGTCGAAGCTGGAAGGCTACAGCGCGGACGAGGCGACCTACCGCGAGATGGTGGTCGAGGGGCTGCGTGCCATCGCCCGCGGCGAAAGCCCGCGCAGCGTGCAGGACCAGATGGTGACCGTGCTGCCGCCGAAAGAGCAGGCGCGGCTGATGGCGGCCTGAGGGGGGCGGGGCAATGGCAGCCAAGGCCGCGGCGAAGGCAGCGCCGGTCGAGGAAGAGGATGACGACGACGCGCCGAAGTGCCCGCCGGTGGGGGCGCCGGCGCTGGCGACGTTCGCGGATATCGCCACGAACCTGATGGCCTTCTTCGTGCTGATCCTCGGCTTTGCCAAGTTCGACGAGGTGAGCTTCAAGAAGATGGCCGGGTCCATGCGCGAGACGTTCGGGACCGAGATGGTCGCGCCGATCATGCAGAATCCGGAGGGCGGAACGATCCTCGAGATGGAATTCCTGCCGCAGGGCCGCCCGCCGGACCCCGTGGAAGGTGACGATGAGGCGCGGGGCGACGAAGGGCAGTGGAAGAACCGGCAGGGCGAGGAACCGGGCCGGTTGCCGGGGGATGACGAACGGCTGGCCAAGGCGCAGGCCGCGGCGGAGGCCCTGATGGAGGCGCTGGCTTCGGGTCAGGTCAAGGTGGAGCAGGGCGACAGGCAGGTGACGGTGAAGCTGCCCGAAGGGACGCAGGGGCCGGACGCGGAGCGTGTCGCAGAGGCACTTGCAGAGCTGGCAGGGACGGAACCGGAGCAGGCCCCGACGCCCGAGGAACAGGTCGCCCCGCCCGACCAGCCGGCCGAGACCGGAACGGGCGAAGCCGCCCCCGGCAGCGGCGGGGCGGGCGGCACGTCGCAGGGACGCGGCACCAGCCCCGGTTTCGCGCAGGCGAAGCTGTCTGTCGCGCTGAAGGACCAGCAGGCGCAGGGCACGGTGGAGGTGGAACGGCGCGACGGGTCTGTCTTTGTCACGGTCGGGGCGGGCGGTGCCTTTGCGTCCGGCTCTGCCGACCTGACCGCCGAGGCGCAGGCCATCATGGATGCGATTTCGGCCAATGCCCTGGGGCCGAATGCGACGGTCACGGTGACCGGGCATACGGACAACGTCCCGCTTTCCGCTTCGCCCTTCGTGGACAATTTCGGGCTGGGCGCGGCGCGGGCCTCGGCCGTGGTGCGGGCGCTGGTGGACCGGGGCGTGGTCGCGCCGGGCCGGATAAGCGCCGTGTCGAAGGGCGAGACGGCGCCGGTTGCGGACAATGCCACAGAAGAGGGCCGCGAGAAGAACCGGCGGGTGGAAATCGAGATCGATTATGACGGTGTGCCCGGCGCGGACTAAGCCCGCGCCCTGCCCTGCCGTAACGGATTGCGAAAGGATCGGGTGAGCATGGCCGTCGATATCCTGTCGAAGCTGAACACCAACGGGTCGGGGTTGAACCTGCGCGACCTGACGAAGTCGCTTGTGGCGGCCGAGATCACGCCCCTGCAGCAGGCCCAGACCGAAAAGGCCGGGGCGGCGCAGGTGTCGATTTCGGCGCTGGGACAGGTGCGCGGCAGTTTCACGGCCTTGTCTTCGGCGCTGACGGCGCTGCGCGACAATCCCGTGCTGCGGGCCAGTTCGACGAATGCGGGTGTGGGCGTCAGCGTCACCGATGCATCGCGGATCGGCAATCAGGCCATGACCATCGGCGTGATGCAGGTGGCCCAGCGGCAGGTGCTGGAGTTCAAGGGCTTTGCCTCCAAGGATGCGCCGGTCGGCGCCGGCGCCTTGCAGGTGGAGGTGGGGGTCTGGTTCGACGACGGCGGCACCCCGGCCTTTGCGGTGGACCCGTCCAGTACGGTCCGGACATTGAACATCCCGCAGGGTGTCACGCTGTCGATGCTGACCGAAACGCTGGATGCCCTGCCCGGGATGCAGGCGCGGGTGGTGGACAAGGGGGACGGGACCTTCTCGCTCGGGGTCGTGAGCGAGCCGGGCGCGGCATCGGCGTTGCGGTTTACCGTCGCCGAGACGGTGGCGGGGCTGTCGGCTTTCGACACCACGGCGACGAACGGGGCGGTGCAGATACAGGCGGCGCAGGATGCCGTACTGGCGGTGGATGGCATCGCCGTGTCGCGCAAGACGAATGTGATCGACGACCTGATCCCCGGTGCGCGGCTGGACATCACGGCGCAGGCCGGGACTGTGGCCCGGGTCGAATTCGGCCGTGGCATCGAAACGGCGCGGGGCAACCTTCAGGCGCTGGTCGAACAGGTGAACGCGACGCGCAAGACGCTGTCCGACCTGTCGGCGCGGGGGGTGGGCGGGGCAAAGGCTGGACCGTTGGCGGGGGACCGGCTGGTGGAAAAGCTGAAGGCCGATCTGTCATCGCTGCTGTCCGCGCCGCTGGACGGGTTTGCGGGCGGGACGAAGCGGCTGTCGGATTTCGGTGTGGCGACCAACCGCGACGGGACGCTGCGGCTGGACAAGACGCGGTTCGAGGCGGCTTTCGCGGTAGATCCGGCCGCCTTTGACCAGATCTTCGATGACCGCTTCTCGGCCTCGGCTGCGGGGGTGGAGGTGCGGGGCGTTCTGGGGCCTGCGGCGCGGGCGGGAACCTTTGCCTTTGCCCGGGATGCGGCGACAGGGCGGGCCACGCTGGACGGCGAGGCGATGCTGGGCGCGACCCTGTCGGACGGGCGGGTGCAATACATGCTGTTCCGCGGGCCGATGGCGGGGCTGATGGTGACGGTGCCCGCAGATACGACGTCCAGCGATGTGCGTTTCGGGCAGGGGTTCCTGTCGAAGCTGGAAGGGCTGATGGATGCCGCGCTGTCGGGCGGGGCGAACAGTCTGGACGAACGCGAGGACCAGCTTGCCGCGCGGATGACGGCGGCGACGGACCGGCTGACGGCACTGGAGACGCGGGCGGCGATGCTGGAAAAGCGGTATCTGTCGCGCTTCACCGCGATGGAGACGGCCATCGCTGGGCTGAAGAGCACGGGGAACTACCTGACCAACCTTGTCGCGCAGTGGAACAAGGACAGCTGAGGCAGCGCCGTCGCGGCGGGGCCTGTCAGATGGCCAGACCGCGACGGATGCCGAATTTCTTCATCTTTTCTATCAGGGTCGTGCGGCGCAGGCGCAGCGCGTCGGCGGCCTGTGCGACGTTGCCCTGACGCTTGTCCAGCGCGGCTTCGATCAGGGCCACCTCGATGTCGCGGATGTAGCCGCGCAGGTCGATGTCGCCCAGACGGGTAAGGGCATCGTGGAATTGCGACGGGTCGGGCAGGTCGCCCTTGGCCTGCGGGGCGGGCGGTTCGGGCATGGCGAAGCTGTCGGTTTCCGGGTCGGGCATCGCCATGCCGAGCAGGTTGTCCCGCACATGACGCGCCGTGACCATGCGGCCGGGCAGCATGACGAAGGCGCGCATCAGCACGTTCTTCAGTTCGCGGATGTTGCCGGGCCATGCATGGGCGGCAAGGGCACGCAGGGCGCCGAGGTCGAAATGCGGCGCCTCGAGCGCCGGGTTGGCCGCGCAGTGGTCGGCGATCAGGCGGGCGAGGATCAGCGGGATGTCGGCGGTCCGTTCGGCAAGGCTGGGCACGGCCAGCGGGAAGACCGAGATGCGGAAGAACAGGTCGGCGCGGAAGTCGCCCTTTTCGACAGCGGCAGACAGATCGCGGTGGGTCGCGGTGACGAGCCGGAAGTCCACGGTCTGTTCCGAAGTGCCGCCGAGGCGCTGGATGCGGCGGGTTTCGAGCACGCGCAGCAGTTTGGCCTGCAGGGCGAGGGGCATGTCGCCGATTTCGTCCAGGAAGAGGGGTGCCGCCGGCGGCCTGTTCGATGCGGCCCGGGCGGGCGCGGTCGGCGCCGGTGAAGGCGCCCTTTTCATGGCCGAAGAGTTCGGATTCAAGGAGTTCGGCGGGGATGGCCGCGCAGTTCACCGCGACGATCGCCCCCTTGCGGCCGGAGGCGCGGTGGATGGCTTCGGCAACGAGTTCCTTGCCCGCCCCAGTCGGCCCACGGACCAGAACGGCGGCATCCGAGACGGCGACGGCGGTGATCATGCGCTTCAACTGGCGCATCGGGGCCGTTTCGCCGACGAGGATGCGGTCGATGTTGCTGGACGGCAGCGGGAGGGCCTGCACGGTCGCGTCGCGGTCGATCCAGTGAGTCGTCATAACCTAACTCCAACGGTTTACCCGAACGACATGATAGGTATCCAAGGAGCCGATCAACGACGCCGGGGCAGTAGGGGTTTTTCCGAAAGGTATGGAGGATACAGGTGTCGGTGGGTTGATAGCATACTAACGGATATCGTTTTTTCGTTATTTAACAAATGTTTATTAATTGGAAACAATAGGTCAAGGCGTCTCGGCAAGGATTGTCCGCATCGCCTCGACCTCGGCCCAGCGGTGGCGGAGGCGGGGCGGCAGGTCGGCGCGGAGGGCAAGGGTGGCAGTGGCTGCGGCGATGACCATCGGCAGGTCGGGGGGCGGGCCCCTGTGCGCCGGCCCGTCCGGACGCGGCGGCGGGCGCGGCGCGTCGGGGTCTGGCGTGGCGGCCTCCACGGGAATGCCGTCGAAGGGCGTCTCGCCCGAGAAGCCGTCCGCGGGCGGCGAGGAGGCGAGCGCGACGAGCGGCTCTCCCGCAAAGGCGAGGATGCCGCGCAGGTTGGCGGGCAGGCCCGCGACGCGCAGCCCGTCCCCTTCGGGCGCGAGGCGGAAGCTGCCCTGCGCGGCGAGGACCTTCTGCAGATAGCGCTGCCCGCGTTCCGGATCGGTGGAGTGGTAGGCGGCGCTGGCGGTTTCCCAAGAGCCGAGCCTTGCCTGCAGTTCCACCATGAAGCGGGCGGCGTAGCGCGTGTTGCGTTCCGGATCGATCATGTCGGCTGGAGAGGCGAACCCTGCGGAATGCCATTTCCAGTTCAGCTGCATGCAGCCGATGTCGATATTCGTCACACCGCGGGCGAGCGCTTCTTCCAGATAGGCCAGCGCCGCCTCGCGCGTGTCGAAATACATGCCCTTGCCACCTTCGTTCAGGGTCCAGGGCCAGGGGGCGACGCCGCCCTTGCCGTCACCGCGCCCCGCCTCGACCAGCGATATGGCGGGAAGCAGGCCATCCGGCAGACCCGCCTCGGCCCCTGCGGCCGCGGCGAGGCGGGCACAGTCCTGCGCGGCGGCAGGGGTGGCCAGAAGCAGGAGCGACAGGAGAGCGGCGCGGATCATGCGCTGCCTTGTGCAAGGCGCAGGCCAGATCAGCGCAGATAGTCGAAAAGGCTGGTCCCGTTGATCTTGACGAAGCTCTGCTGTGCGGCCTGTTCGGTGAGGAGGGCCTGCTGCAGTCTGGTGATGGCGGCGGCGACGTCCAGATCCTCGAGCCCCGCGATTGCCTGGTCTATGCGGAGCTTGCGGTCGGCCAGAACCTTGCCGTGATCTTCGGCAAGCCGGGCAAGGGCGCCGACTTCGGCCCGCTGCGCGGCGACGTGGGCGACGGCATCGCCGAAGGCGCCCACCATGCGCGACGATGACAGGGCTTCGGGCCGGAGCGAGACGCCGGTGCGGTTGGGGAGGTAGTCGGTATCGAGGGAAACGAAGGTCCCCACGGGGTTCCGGCCGGCCTGCGGCTGCGCGATGCCGGAAATGCGGATGTCGCCCGCGCTGTCGAGGATGAAGCCCTGCCCGTCCGGCGACAGCCGCGCGGTGATGCCTGTCTGCGGTGCGGCGGCGTTCAGGGCGGATAGCATGGCTTCGGGGGCGCCCTTCATCACCTCGGCCTCGATGCGCACGGTCCCGAGCGGGCCTGTCAGATCGAAGGACAGGGTGACGGGGTCACGGGTCGCGGCGGGTGTGAAAAGACCCCGCTGGTCCACCGTATGGTGCGGGCGGGACGGCAGGAGAGGCAGGGTCAGCGTGGCGATCAGATCGTCCACCATCGCAAACAGGCTGCGGGCATTGCCGGTATCCGTCGGGACGGACATGAAGACATCCGCGCCGTTCAGCCCGGTGGGCAGCATGGCGGTTTCGGTCAGGCGTAGGGTGGGGCGCCCGCCATCGCCGCGATAGGCGATGCCGTCGGGCGTTTCGACGAAGGGCTCGGCACTGCCGAAGCCTGCAAAGAGGGGCAGGCCCATCGTATCGGTCGAATTCGCGCTGGTCATCAGCGCGGTGCGCAGGGCGACGGCTTCGGCGCGGAGACCGGCATAGCCTTCGGCGGTCAGGGTGTCGTTGGCGGCCTGGATGGCGATCTGCTGGAAGCTGCGGATGATGTCGGCCACGCCGCCCATGGCGATATCGGCCTGTGCAAGGCGGTCGGAGGCCAGTGCGACATTGTCCGAAAAGCGGGCGATGGCCCCGCGCTGTTCGGTGACGGCCGAAAGCTTCGCCGCGCGCATGGGGTCGGCCGAGGGGCGCGGGTCGTTCTTGCCCGAAGAGATGCGGGACTGGAGTTCCGCGATCTCGCCGCCGAGGCGGTTGAAATTCTCCATCGAGATCTTGCCGAAGAGGGCGTTGCCGATGCTGGTCATGGGTTGGCCTTTCGCGTCAGATGGAGTTCAGCAGCGTGTCGAACAATTCCTTTGCCACGGTCATCACCTGTGCCGCGGCCTGGTAGTTCTGCTGGAGTTCCAGCAGGCGTGCCGCTTCGCGGTCGAGGTCCACCGCGCCCTGTTCGGCATCCGCGCGGCGGATCGTATCATTGACGGCCGTGACGGCGGACAGCTTCTGTCCGGCCGCCGAGGCACGGGTGCCGATTTCCGATTGCAGGTCGGACAGGATGCGGGCGAAGCCGCCCTTGCCGCTGCGCAGGTCGGGAAAGCGCAGGGCAAGGATGGCGTCGAGTGCGCGGCCGTCGTTGCGGCCGTCGCTGTTGGCGGTCAGCCGGAAGGCATCGCCCGTGGCGGGGTTGCCGGTGACGGCGATCGACAGGCCGTCGATCACGGTCCCCCCCGATGCATCCAGCACGCGGGTGCCGATGGAATGGCCGGTGGCGATGTCGAACAGCCCGACGCGGCGGGCGGTGGCGTCGAGGATGCGCAGTTCCACCGGCGCGGCGAGTGTCGGGGGCGGGCCTTCGGTCACGCTGCCTGACAGGCGCAGGGCGCCGCTGCCCGTCATCACGACGATCAGGTCTTCGGGTGGAAGGTTGGTCAGGCGCAGCCTCTGGCCCGCAAGCGAGGCGGTGGTCACGGCGGGGGCGACCGGAGAGCCGTCGGAGGATTGCAGCAGAAGCGCGTTGTCACTGACGGCAAGCGCCGTGCCGAGCGAAGCGAACCCCGCCTGTTCCGCGCCGGGAAGGATGCGGGCGGGTGCCGATGTGGCGGCGAGTTCCAGCGTGATCGCGCCATCCGCGCCGACCGTCGCCGTGCCCGGAAAGCCCGCGGGAAGGATGACGTTCGGGCCAGCCGTCACGGCAAGTTCGTGGCGGGTGGTGCCGATCTCGACCGTCAGGGTGGCGGGCGGTGTGGCGGGCTGTCCGGTCAGGCGCGTCGTGGGGGACTGGGCGGCGGAGAGGCCGAAGGCGGCGGCAGAGGTGGTCTGCGGCACCGTGATGAAGGCGGCGTCGGTGCTGCCGCCCGACACGGCCAGTTGCAGGCGGTTCTGCGCGTCGAAGGTGGCGGTCAGGCGACCGGCTTCCGGACCCGCGACGGTGACAGCGCCGTTCTGCATCCGCAGGACGTAATCCTGACCATCGAGCCGGACGATCGTGCTGGCACCTTCTGACGGAAGGCGGGGCACGGCGGCGCCGGTCAGGCTTGCCTCCGGCATCGCGTCCCGCAGCAGCGCGGCAAGACCCTGCGCCACCCCGGCGGAAGAGGCTGTGCCGGTTGACGTGTCCAGCGTCACGGAGCGGCCGCCGAGCGCCAGACCGAAGCGCGTGGGTCCGGCCAGCGCGGTACTGCCGTCCGGCGCGGCGGTCGTTGCGTCCAGCGCGGGGTCCAGGGTGAAGGTCAGTGTCCGGTTCGCGCCCGCATTCGAGGTGGTGGAGGTGACGAGACCCCCTTGCAGCGCATCGGCCGCGGAATCGCGGCGCGTGCCGTCTGTCGTGACGGTGAAGGTCTGTATCTGCGACAGGATCACGCGCCCCGAAAGGCGCACGGCATCGGGCGTGGTGCCCAGCGTGACGGGCGGGCCTTCGGGCAGGCCCTGCGCATCGGTGGTGGCCAGCGTGGCCGTGCCGCCCGCGCCGTGGCGGAAGGCGGTGATGCGGATGTCATGGCCCTGTGCCTGCCGGAGAAGCAGGCGCGATCCGTCGGGCGCGAGTTCCGCCGTGACGCCCGTGCTGCCGGACAATGCGTTGAGCGACAGGAGCAGCGATTCCAGCCTGCCGCCCGCCACGTCGCCGGTGACGGACAGGGGCGTGCCGTTGGTGCCTTCGATCAGGAAGGAAACCGGGCCATCGGCGGAAACGGCCAGCGTTGCCGTGGTTTCGGCGCGGGTTTCCAGTCCGGGGACGGCGTCCTGCATCATCCCCGCAAGGCGGAAGGCGCTGCTGCCCTGCGGCAGGACGAAGTTCAGCGGCGCACTGCCGGGGGTTTCCAGCGTGACGCTGCGGGCGGGGTTGGCCTGCGCCTCGGCCGTGCCGGTCCATGTCGCGGGTGGGTGGAGCGCGAAACTGGCGGACTGGAGCCCCGCGCCCTGCACGCTGGACAGGGAAAGGCCGCGATAGCCGAGACCGTCAGGCGCTTCGAGATAGTCGCTGACGTATTGTGCGCCGGGCAGGAAGCCGTTTCGCGTGGTGAAGAGCAGGGCGATGTCGGCGGGCAACATGGGCGTGCCCGCGATCTGGCGGCCTTCGCGAGTGAAGACCTGCAGCGTGCCGCCCTGCGGCTGTGGAGCCGAGATCGTGGCGGTGCGGGTGTCAAGCGTGGCCGCCCCGATTGCGCCGGTGGCGCGGGACAGGGTCAGGGCACCGTCGCGGCCTGCGGCGGCAAGACCGAGCGTGGCGAAGGTATCGCCCGAGGCTGTGGCGAACTGGCCTGCCGTCAGGGCTGCGGCCAGTTGCGCGGCGGTCCAGCCTGCGGGGCGCGGGGTGAGCGGGAAGGCATGGGTGGTGCCGTCCAGCACGAGGGTCAGGGTGTTGGCCGTCGCGGCTTCGGCATCGGTCAGGGCGAAGTCGGCGCCGGCCTGCGTGCCGAGGCTGGCAAGCGAGACGGCGGTGGTGCCGGCGGGAATATAGCCGACCACCCCGGCAGAGAGGAGCGTGACGGCCCCTGCCCCGCTCGCGGCGCCGTCCAGCAGCGAGGACAGGCGCGGGACAGGCGGCGGGGCGACGGTGGTGCGTTCCATGGCCACATAGCCCGATCCGGCATTGCCCGGCGCGGGCGCGACGAGTGTGGCGACGGCAGCGGCAAGGCGGGCGGGGACTTCCGGCAGGAAACGCATGTTGGCGGCGCGGCCCGTGGTGGGGCTGAAGGTTAGCCGGTCGCCGTTGGCGGGTTCGCCCTCCACCTCGATCGTCACCCCGGGCAGGACCAGCAGCCGGTCGGCGGCGCCAAGGATGTTGCCCTGCGCGTCCTCGGCCCGCCAGACATTCAGGGCGGCGTCGCGGATCAGGGTGATGGGGCCGGTCGTGGCCGGACCGGTGGGCGAGATGGCGGCGCGGGCATAGCCCTGGTTGCCGACCGCGCGGGTCATCTGCCAGCCGTCGAGCGAGAACATGTCGCCCCCCGGTGCCCCCGTCAGGTCGAGGCCCGCCGA
>AYNO01000116.1 GCA_000500915.1 Rhodobacter sp. CACIA14H1 | reverse complement strand
GTTGCGTGCGCGTCCCATCAGGTCGAAGTCATAGACCACGGCACGCGTGACGGGCGCGGGGCGGCGGACCTCGCGCCGGGCCTGTTGCAGCGGCAGGCACAGCGACTGGCCGTCCTGCCACCGCTCCGGCCAGATCTCCGTCCCGTGATCGCGCAGCACGGTGCGCCCTGTCACCTCGGGGAAGTTCCGGTCCAGCGGTTCGCGCAGCCAGCCCTCCAGCCGCGCCACCGACAGGGTCGGCCCCTGCCAGAGCAGCCGGATGCAGGCGCCCTCGTTTTCCTCGCGGATCGAGACGGCGACATCCTGCAGCACCCCGTCCTCCCGCATCAGCGTGGCGATCCGCGCCAGCAGCGAGACCAGACCGAAGGCGTCGCAGCGCAATTGCAGCGGATCGTATTCCGCGCGGGTGACGGACAGGCCCACGCCTTCCAGTCGCGCCCCCAGACTGTCGATCAGGTCCGAGGCACGGACGAGGGACATCTGCCACCCGTCCGACCGCAACGCATCGCCTCGCAGCGCCAGTTCGCCCACCGTTCCGACCAGATGCGCCACCTCTTCCCGCAGGGCCGTATCGATCCGTCCGGGCACCGCCCCGGCGGGCAGGGCATCGATCAGGGTGGACAGGCTGGCCGCGGGGCGGCGGATCCTCTCGAACAGTTCGGCAAGAAAGGCGTCCCGCGTTGCCTTGGCCGCAAGGTCGGCGGTCACGTCGCGCAGGGTCAGGACGTAGCCGGGCTTCGGCAGATCGGGGCCGCCCTGTTCCATCAGCCGCATCCGGGCCGAGAAGATCCGCGCCCCGTTCGCCGTCGCGCAGAGCAGATCCGAGGCTGCGTCCGGATCACCGATCGCGACAAGCCGTTCATGCGCCAGACGGATCGGCCCTTCGCGCAGATGGTCGAAAAGGGACCGGTCCAGACGCGGGCCATGGCCGGGCGACCCCAGCACATCGACGGCCTGCCCGTTATAGAAGACCATCTGGTGGTCCCCGGTGCACAGCAGCACCCCCACGGGAACGTCGGCCAGTAGGGCCTCCAGCCGCTGCTTTTCCGCCGAGAGGCGGGATGTTTCCCGCGCCACCGCCTCGGCCAGGGCGTTGCGCGTCTCGGACAGGGTCTGCGCCGCCGCCTGCGTGGCGGGGGCCAGATCGCCCAGATAGCGGGCGATGGCCGCATCCACCTCGCCCGCCACATCCGCATGGGCCCGCGCACGCAGCGTGCCGGCAAGGATGTCGATGGGCTTGGCCACGTTCAGGTCGAACAGGTACCAAAGCCACGAGACCAGCCCCAGGATAAGGAATCCCGCAATCGTGCCCACCTGCACGAAGGCACCCAGCGTCGTTGGGTCCCCCAGCCGCCGGTATCCCACGACCAGCCCCGCCAGCAGGGCTGCGACCAGACCTGCCGTCAGGCCCGCAAAGAGCAGGAAGATGCGTGTCCGCAGGCCCAGCCGCGCCAGCATGTCACGCCTGCGCCCCGAGAACCCGCCGCACCTCGGATCGCAACTCGTTCAGGTCGAAAGGCTTGGAGATGAACCCGTCCGCCCCGAGCGCGATGCTCTTGCGCCGTTCCATGGTGGACCCCCGCGCGGTCATCACCAGGATCTTCACATCCGACAGCGACGGGTCAAGCCGCGCTTCCTGGCAGATTTCGTAACCCGACACGCCCGGCAGCATCACATCCAGCAGCACCAGACCGGGATGGGTGGCGCGGATGTGGTCCATGGCCGTGACGCCGGTCGCAAGACGGTCCACGTCATAGCCTTCCTTGCCCAGAAGGTATTCCAGGGCGACGGCGATATTGTCCTCGTCCTCGATCACCAGAACGCGGGGCTTGTCGGCGGTGTTTTCCGGCATGGCATCAACCCTCCGAACAGACCGTGCGGTCAATTGCGCCGCCCCCTTCGATCGGGGTCCAGTCCGCTCCCGTGACCGCGCCGGACGAATCGACGCGCAGGGTTTCGGTCAGCACGGCGGATTGCCGCGCGGCACAGTCGATCACCATGAAACCCTCCCGTGTTCCCTGCCACCGCGCGAAACCGTAGATCGGCGCAAGGACCAGCGCCGCATTGTCGGGATGCGGCGCAAGCTTGCGCGTGTCCATCGCGGTGAAGGCCGTCGTCATCGGGAAGACCGCCGTCCAGGGCCGCAGCGGGCTTGGCCCGTCCTCCTGCCAGACGACGACCACACCTTCGGGCAGCGCGGCCTCGAGACGGCCGAACCAGTCGTATTCGCTCCAGACCGCGAAGGCGATCATGCCGCAGCCGGCCGCGGCGGGGACAAGCCACTTCGGCAGCCGCCCGCCCGAAAGCTTGCGCAACAGCATGGCAAGGCCGGCACAGGCGACGGCGGCAACGAAGGCGGCGACAAGTTCAATACCCATGAAAACGGCTCGTCATGTTCTGGCCCCGCGGGACTGGCCGACGGAGGATTGCATTGTGCGCACGACGACGAAGGCATCGCGCAGGTGGGAACGTTCAAAATCCGAAAGATCGCCGGGAGACAGGAAATTGTCCGGCCGCTGGCCCTGCCGGACCTGCCGCGCCTGATGTTCCAGCCGCGTCCGCGCGATCAGGTCATAGGCATCGATCAGATCCCGCGCACCCGAGGCCGAGATCACCCCCGCCAGTTCCGCCGCCTCCAGTCGCGCCCGCGTGTTGACCGGGGCAAGTTGCCCCAGCAGCGCATAGACGCGGCCCAGATCGGTCACCGGAACGACGCCGTTCATCTTCAGGTCGATATGGTTCTTGTGTTCGCCCGAACGGATGGTCGCGAACCCCCGCAGCAGACCGAGCGGCGGCGCATGTTTCAGCGAATTGGCCACCATATGCGCGACGAAGATCGTGTTGCGCGATGCCAGTTCCAGCGTCTCGGCCTGCAGCATCTCGAAAAGCGCAGCCTCGCCGGCGATCGGGCGCAGGTCGAACATCACCGAGGCAAGCATCTGCGCCATCGGGTCCGGCCGGTTGACCCAGCCCGAGAAATAGGACCGCCAGACCGACAGCGGCTGGCACCAGCGCGGATTGGTCGCCATCATGTCGCCGGGGCAATAGACATAGCCGCAGGCATCCAGGCCGTCCGACACACGCCGCGCAAGGGCGGCGAAATAGCCCATGTCGTCTTCCGTCGCGGCGTCGTCCACGATCATGCAGTTGTCCTGGTCCGAAACGCCGGTCTGTTCCTGCCGGCCCTGCGACCCGCAGGCCAGCCAGAGATAGGGCACCGGCGCCGGACCGAGGTCGCGCTCGGCCAGCGCGATCAGCCGCCGCGTGACCGTATCCGCAATGTCCGTGACCAGCCGTGTCACCACCTCGTGGGCGTGATGCGCGGCGACGAGCTGCGCCAGAAGCTGCGGGATGCGCGACGTGATGGCGGCAAGGTCCGCCACGGTTTCCGCCCGGGCCGCATCGCGCACGAACTGGGCCGATGACACGGCCTGGAAACGGGTCAGGTCGGTCTGCGTGACGACGCCGACCAGCACACCCCCCTCGGTCACGGGCAGATGGCCGATGCGCCGTTCCAGCATCAGGTGCAACACATCCGACCCCAGCGCCGAAGGCGGAAGCGTGATCGGGTCGCGCGTCATCACCTGCGCGACGGGAACATCCGGCGGCAGGGCTTCGGCCACGACGCGGTTCGTCAGGTCGCGCGTCGTCACCAGGCCGGCAAAGCGCCCGCTCTCGGTGATGCCCAGGCTGGAAACATGCCGGTCCCGCATGATCCGGGCAGCATCGCGCACCGCCATGTCATGCGGCACGACGATCGGATCGCGGCTCATCAGGTCGCCGACCTTCTGCGCGGTCAGTTCCGGGGGACGCACCTCGGCGCTGCGGCCGCGCTGGAAGAAGCGGCGGAAGGACGGGTGCGCGTCGAACAGGTGGCGGAATTCCTCGACCGGCAGGACCAGGGCCAGCGTGTCGCGGCTCGCCCGGGCCGTGGTCACCGCCCGACCGTCGCGCATCAGCCCCCGTTCGCCGAAACTGTTGCGCGGACCCAGAAGCGAGACCAGACCGCCATGGCCGTCGATCACCTCCACCTCGCCGCGCTGGATCAGGTAAAGCCCCTCCAGCACCTCGCCGGCCGCATAGATGCGCTGGCCTTCGGCAATCTCCCTGCGGCGGAAGGAACCGGCGACACGCGCCAGTTCGTCCTGCGGCAGGCTGTCATAGGGATGCACCGTCTCGAGGAAGGCGATGATGGTCTGGATCATGCTGTCCATCGCGCGTTCTCGTCTGATGCGGGGTGGCGACCCCGACCTTGTGGCCGGGGTCGCCTGTCTTGATCAGTGGGCCTGCGCCGCACCGGCACCTTTCGGCACGCGGATCGACTGGATCAGGTCCTGCACGTCCTGCGGCGGAGCCTTGGTCATCGACGACACGATGTAGGCCACCGCGAAGTTCAGCAGCGCGCCGATCGGGCCGAAGCCGGCGGGCGAGATGCCGAGGAAGTGCGCGTCGGGCGTGTTCGGCAGCATGTTCGTGCCGGGGATGAAGAACCAGCCCAGGTAGAGGAAGATGTAGATCGCCGTAGAGAACAGGCCGACCAGCATCCCGAGGATCGCCCCTTCCTTGGTGATGCGCGTCGAGAAGATGCCCATCATGAGGACCGGGAAGATCGTCGCGGCGGCCAGACCGAAGGCCAGCGCCACCACCTGCGCGGCGAAGCCGGGCGGGTCGAGGCCGAGCCAGGTGGCCAGCACGATGGCGGCTGCCATGGACAGACGTGCTGCCAGCAGTTCGCCCTTCTCGCTGATATCGGGCTTCAGTGCGCCCTTGATCAGGTCGTGGCTGATGGCCGACGAGATGGCCAGCAGCAGGCCCGCCGCCGTGGACAGCGCCGCCGCCAGACCGCCAGCGGCGACCAGAGCGATGACCCAGCCCGGAAGCTTGGCGATTTCGGGGTTCGCGAGCACCATGATGTCGTTGTTCACGGTGGTCAGTTCGTTCCCCTTCAGGCCCATGTCGGTCAGCGACTGCCCTTCGACCAGACCGTTCGCCGGATCGGCGAGGGCGGCGTCCAGAGCGGCCTGGGCTTCGGCGACCTTGGCTTCCAGCGCGGCCTTGTCGGCATCGGCCGGAGCTTCGGCCAGCGCCTTGTTGGCATCGGCAAGCGCCTTGCCAGCGTCGGCGACCGGCTTCTTCTCGTTGAAGTACTGGATCAGGCCGTCACCGTTCTTGTCGGTGAAGGCAAGCAGACCGGTCTTCTGCCAGTTGGCCACCCATGCCAGTTCGGGGTTCGTGTTGATCTCTTCGATCGACAGGGCAGGCGCGCTGAAGGCGCTGCCGGTCACGGCACCCGGCCAGAAGGTGGTGGTGATGTTCAGACGCGCCATCGACCCGACCGCCGGAGCGACCGTGTAGAGCAGCGCGATGAACACCAGCGCCCAGCCCGCCGACGACCGCGCGTCCGAAACCTTCGGCACGGTGAAGAAGCGGATGATCACGTGCGGCAGACCGGCGGTGCCGATCATCAGCGACATGGTCACGAGGAACATGTTGAACATGTTGGTCGTATCGGCGGTATAGGCGGCAAAGCCCAGCTCCGTCACGACCGTATCCAGCTTCTCGAGGAAGGCCACATCGCCACCCGACGGCGCGTAGCTGCCGATCAGGCCGAGCTGGGGCAGGAAGTTGCCGGTCAGCTGCAGCGAGATGAAGATCGCCGGGATGGTGTAGGCGATGATCAGAACGACATACTGCGCCACCTGCGTGTAGGTGATGCCCTTCATGCCGCCGAACACCGCATAGGCGAAGACCACCGCCGAACCGATCAGCAGACCGGTCGTCGTGGACACTTCCAGGAAGCGCGCGAAGGTCACGCCCACGCCCACCATCTGCCCGATCACGTAGGTGACCGAGATGACGATGAGGCAGACCACCGCAACCATGCGGGCCGAGGTGGAGTAGAAACGGTCACCCACGAATTCCGGCACGGTGAACTTGCCGAACTTGCGCAGGTAGGGGGCCAGCAGAAGCGCCAGCAGCACGTAGCCGCCGGTCCAGCCCATCAGGAAGACCGAGTTGTTGTATCCGCCGAAGGCAATCAGACCCGCCATCGAGATGAAGGATGCCGCAGACATCCAGTCTGCCGCCGTCGCCATGCCGTTGACCACCGGGCCGACGCCCTGACCCGCAGCGTAGAATTCTGCGGTCGACGCGGCGCGGGCCCAGAACGCGATCGCGAAATACAGCGCGAAGGACGCACCGATGACGATGAGGTTGAGGGTAAACTGATCCATGCCCTTACTCCTCGACGCCGTGTTCTTTGTCGAGCTTGTTCATCTTCGCCGCGTAGGCGAAGATCAGCACGAGGAACACATAGATCGCGCCGTTCTGCGCGAACCAGAACCCGATATCGGCGCCGCCGATATGGATGCCGGAAAGCGCGGGACGCAGAAGGATGCCCAAGCCGAAGGAACACGCGAACCAGACCACCATCGAGATGACGATGACCCGGATATTCGCGGCCCAATAGGCGTTGGACGATGTCTTGTCCGCCATGAGTGCTACTCCCTGAGGTTTCTTCTCCACGTTCCGTACCCCCCTGAAGGCAGACGGGGGATACGGCCTCCCTTCCTTAGGCCGTCACCCGTTTCACGATCTCGGCAAGCGCGTTGCGGATGTCGGCGATGTTGCCCATCGCGTCGATCCTCTGCAGCACCCCTGCCCTGTCGTAATGGGTGATCAGCGGGGCCGTCTGGGCGTGATAGGCGCTCAGCCTCTCGCGCACAGTCTCGGCATTGTCGTCGGCCCGACGCTTGAAGTCGTGACCGCCGCATCTGTCGCAAGTGCCCGCCTGCGCGGGCCGCTTGAATTCGTCATGGTATCCCTCGCCGCAACCGGCGCAGGTGAAGCGGCCGGAGACGCGGCCCACCATCGCCTCGTCATCCACCTCGAGGCTGATCGCGGCGGTCACCCGCTGCCCGGCTTCCGCCAGAAGCCGGTCCAGCGCCGCCGCCTGCCCGTCCGTGCGCGGGAAGCCGTCAAGGATCACCCCGCGCGCGACGTCCGGCTGCGCCATCCGCTCTTTCAGGATCGCCAGCACGATCGAGTCCGAGACGAGCTGCCCCGCCTCCATCACCGCCTTTGCCTGGCGCCCCGCCTCGGTGCCCGCCGCGACGGCGGCCCGCAGCAGGTCGCCGGTGGAAAGCTGGACCAGACCGAAATCCTCTTCCAGCATCCGCGCCTGCGTGCCCTTGCCCGCCCCCGGAGGCCCCAGAAGGATCAGGACGGCGGGTGTGGTCGCAACCTCGGTCATGCCCGGTTCATCCGGTTTGCGATCAGGTCATCCACGACCGACGGATCGGCCAGCGTGGACGTGTCGCCAAGTGCGCCATAATCGTTCTCGGCGATCTTGCGCAGGATGCGGCGCATGATCTTGCCGGACCGCGTCTTGGGCAGGCCCGGCGCCCACTGGATCAGGTCGGGCTTGGCGATGGGACCGATCTCGGTCCGCACCCAGGCTTCCAGCTCCTTGCGCAGCGCATCCGTCGGCTCCTCGCCCTTCATCAGCGTGACATAGGCATAGATGCCCTGCCCCTTGATGTCGTGCGGATAGCCCACCACCGCCGCCTCGGCGACCTTGGGATGCGCCACCAGTGCGGATTCGACCTCGGCCGTGCCCATGCGGTGGCCCGACACGTTGATCACGTCATCGACGCGGCCGGTGATCCAGTAATAGCCGTCCGCATCGCGACGGCAGCCGTCACCGGTGAAGTAATAGCCACGATACTGCGCGAAATAGGCTTCCTCGAACCGCGCATGGTCACCCCACAGCGTCCGCATCTGCCCCGGCCAGCTGTCGGCGATGCACAGCACGCCATCAGCCTCGGTCGCCTCCTGCACGGCTGCCGTGGCAGGGTCCAGAACCACGGGCTGCACGCCGAAGAAGGGCTTCGTCGCGGAACCGGGCTTCTGCGGGATCGCACCGGGCAGCGGCGTGATCAGGTGCCCGCCGGTTTCCGTCTGCCAGAAGGTATCGACGATCGGGCAGCGACCCTTGCCGACATTGGTGTTGTACCAGTTCCACGCTTCGGGGTTGATCGGCTCACCCACCGACCCCAGCAGGCGCAGCGACGACAGGTCGTGCTTCTCGACCCATTCCGTCCCCAGCCCCATCAGCGACCGGATCGCCGTCGGCGCGGTGTAGAACTGCGTCACCTTGTGCTTGGCGCAGACCTCCCAGAACCGCCCCGCATCTGGGAAGGTCGGCACGCCCTCGAACATGATCGTCGTCGCGCCGTTGGCGAGCGGGCCATAGACGATGTAGCTGTGCCCCGTGACCCAGCCCACATCGGCGGTGCACCAGAAGATGTCCCCTTCCTGATAGTCGAAGGTCAGCTGATGCGTCATGGACGCATAGACCAGATAGCCGCCCGAGGTATGCACCACCCCCTTCGGCTTGCCCGTGGAGCCAGAGGTGTAGAGGATGAACAGCGGGTCTTCCGCCCCGACCTCGGTATAGGCGCAATAGGCCGAGGCTTCGGCCATCTCGGCCTTCAGATCGACATCGCGCCCCTCGACCCAGCTCGTCTGGTCGCCGGTATGCTTGACCACAAGGCATTTCACATGGTCGTCGCAATGCAGCAGGGCCGCATCCGTATTGCCTTTCAGGGGCGTCTTCTTTCCGCCGCGCGGGGCCCAGTCTGCCGTGATCACGACCTTGGCTTCGGAATCGTTGATCCGGTTGGCCAGCGCATCGGGCGAGAAGCCGCCGAAGACGACGGAATGGATCGCCCCGATCCGGGCGCAGGCCAGCATCGCATAGGCCGCCTCGGGGATCATCGGCAGGTAGAGGACGACACGGTCCCCTTTCTTCACCCCGTGCTTCTTCAGCACATTGGCCATGCGGCAGGTCTGTTCCAGCAGCTGGGCGTAGGTGATGTGCTGGGCGGGGGTCTTCGGATCATCCGGCTCCCAGATGATCGCGGTCTGGTTGGCCCGCGTCGTCATGTGGCGGTCGATGCAGTTGGCGCTGACGTTCAGCGTGCCATCCTCGAACCACTTGATCGAGACCTTGCCGAATTCGAACGAGGTGTCCTTGACCTTGGTGTAATCGCGGATCCAGTCGATCCGCCGCCCTTCGTTGCGCCAGAACCCTTCCGGGTCCGCAACCGAGGCCGCATACATGCGCTCGTAGGATGCGGCATCCACATGCGCCCGCGCGATGAAATCAGCCGAAGCGGTGAATGCGCCAGAATCCTGCGCGGTGCCAGACATGCCTTTCTCCCCCATTCTCACGAAAGCCGGGTCCCGCGCCACTTGCCTGCCACGCGAAAAGCCACCCGACGGTCGGCTGAAAATTACACCCACAAGGTAGCAGAAATAAAGGAATTTTTTTGTAAATTCCTTAACCTGAATGATTGAAAACGTGTCAACAGTTTACACCGCGATTCCCATCCGGAAGGACCGCTCCGGCAGATCGGATCGGCTGGGCATTCGGGGGGGACAGGGACGGTGCGCGCCGAAGGGCTGCAAAGGTCGCCCGCCGGACACAACGGCGCCGGACGCGGGCGGGCCATCGGCGCGGTCCGTCCGGCTATCCGGTTGGCCGCGCCGGTCTTTCTTCCGGAAGATGCGTCGTCAATCCGCTTGGGCGATCAGACGCGAAAGGGTCGCGCCGTCGAGTCCCGCAGTCGCGGGGGACAGGATGGCATCGTATCCGCGCAACGCGGTTGCAGCCAGCGCCAGCGAGTCGCCGTCCGAAGCCACCAGTTCCACGGCAAGCCGCAGGTCCTTGGCAAGACCGGCCAGATCGAAGCTGCCCGGCTGGTCCCTGCCCCGCAACGTCTCGACAACCACCGGGGCGCGGTTCCGCAGCACGGTCGGACCGGCCGAACTGTCCGCGATCAGACTGATCGCCAGCTCGGGGTCGATTCCCGCCCCGCGCAGAAGTCGCAGGCTTTCCCCCAAGGTATGCCAATAGACCGCCAGCGGCAGGTTCACGGCAAGTTTCATCCGCGCCGCCGCGGCAGGGCTGCCCACCTTCTCGACCCTGCGGCAAAGCTGCAGCAACAGGGGCATCGCGCGATCCACAGCCGCGTCGCTGCCACCCGCCATCCCCAGAAGCTGCCCCTTCAGCGCGGGGGCGACAGTCCCGCCGACGGGACAATGGACAAATTCGGCCCCGGCCCCGGCGGCCATCCGCGCCAGCGATTCGGCATCGTCGGGGCGGAGCGTGGACATCTCGATCAGCAGACGGCCGCCGATACCTGCCGTGGCCATCCTTTCCATGACGGACATCGACGCCGCCCCGTCCGCCAGCGAAAACAGGATCACGTCGCAATCCGCGACATCCGGCAGGGTGGAAGCCACGGCTCCGGCGGCAACGGCCTCTGCCATGCGCCCGGGACTGCGGTTCCAGATGCGAAGGGGATGCCCCATGCCCGCCAGCCGCATCGCAAAGGCCGTTCCCATCCGGCCCGCGCCGACGATCCCCACGGTCCCGCTCATTGCCCCTCTCCCTCCAGCCCGAGTATCCGAAGCGTCGTCTCCCCGGCCCGCAGCCGGTCCATCATGACCGCTTCCCGCGCGGCCCGCTCTCCCGCCGCTGCCACGGCCGCGTCCAGTTCGTCCCGCGCAAGGACGACGGTCGCATCCGCATCCGCCAGCACGATATCCCCCGCCGCGATCTCCACCCCGCCGATCCGCACCGCGCCGCCGACAAGGCCCCGATGCCGTTTCGTCGTGCCCCGGATGTTCACCCCGCGGCAGACGACCGGAAACCCCGCCGCCGCGATCTGTGCGCTGTCGCGCACGGCGCCATCGATGACCAGCCCGGCAATGCCGCGCACGGCACAGGCCAGCGCCATGACCTCGCCAAAGGGGCCAGACCCGACATCGCAGCCGTAATCCACCACCAGCACATCCCCCAGGGCTGCAGCCGCGATGGCCAGATGGAGTGCCAGATTGTCGCCTGGCCGACACAGCACCGGAAGCGCCGGACCCGCCAGACACATGCCCGCCGCCAGCGGGCGGATCGGGGCATCCACCAGCCGCGCGGATGGCCACGCCTCGCACAGCGTGGCCGTCCCGTAACGCAGAAGATCCGCGAAGCCGGTCACGCCGCCTTGGCGCCGATGCGCACCTGCATCGGCTCCAGCCCGTCCACCGAACAGTCCAGCACGTCCCCGCTCTTGACCGCACCGACACCGGCGGGCGTGCCCGTCAGGATGATGTCGCCCGGCATCAGGCGATGCTGTTCCGAAATCTTCGAGATGATCTCGTCCACCTTCCAGATCATCAGCGAGATATCGGCATCCTGCTTCACCTCGCCATTCACCTTGAACCGGACATGTCCGCTGGTCAGGATGCCGCAGGTGCTGACAGGGGTGATCGGGCCGACTGGGGCCGAATGGTCGAAGCCCTTGGTCACTTCCCAGGGCATCCCCTTGGCCATCACTTCCGGCTGATGGTCGCGCCGCGTCATGTCCAGCCCGACGGCATAGCCGAAGATGTGGCTGTTCGCCTCGGCCACGGGAATGTTGTAGCCGCCGGATTTCAGCGCGACCACCAATTCGCATTCGTAGTGGAAGTTGTTGGTGAAGACCGGATAGGGGATTTCGCCCCCGTTCTTCACGATGGCATCGGTCGGCTTCATGAAGATGACCGGGGGGTCGCGCTCATCCGCGTTCATCTCGTGGATATGGGCCAGATAGTTCTTTCCGATGCAGTAGATGCGGCGCACCGGAAACTTCTCGTCCGACCCCGTGATGTCGAGATGGGCCTGCGCGGGTGGGGTAAGGGCAAAAGCCGCCATGCTGGTCTCCTGAAGAAGTGGCCGGATCGACCGGGATTCGGGTGGTTTGGCGCCCCGAGGATTTCCCGCTTTTCGCCCCGGATCAAGATACGAAAGCTCCGTTTCGGCATTTTTGTATATTTTTTTGCAATCTGCCGCGAATCGTATAGCCTGACGGGAGGACGTCCGTGCTTCGGTCCATCGGTCCGGCGTTCCAACACGAAAAAATGGGAGGAGAGACGACATGACCACGAAACTCAGCCGCCGCAGCTTCGGCCTGCTGTCCGCTGGCGGGGCCGCCGGATTGATCCTTGGTGCTCCGGCGATCCTGCGCGCCCAGACCGCCGTGACCTTTGCCGTTCCGAACCCTTCGGCCCTGACCTGGCTGCCCTATTGGGTGGCCGTGGGCGAAGGATACTTCGCCGAGGAAGGACTCGACCTCCGGCTCGAGGCGATCGACGGCTCCTCTGCGGTGCTTCAGGCCATGTCGGCAGGGCAGGCGCAGATCGGTGCGCCGGGTCCGGGGCCGACCCTTGGCGCACGGGCGCGGGGCGTCGATGTCAAATTCCTTTACAACCTCTATCCGAAGTCGGTCTTCGGCCTGCTGGTCAAGGACGAAAGCGCGATCCAGACTCCCGCCGACCTGAAGGGCACGGTGATCGGCGTCGGCACGGCGGACGGGGCGGAAGTGTCCTTCACCCGCGCGATCATGACCGATCTTGGCATGGCGGAAGGCGCGGATTACACCTTCCTGCCCGTGGGCGATGGCGGCACCGCGGCGGTGGCCTTCATGCGCGACGAAGTGTCCTGCTATGCCGGTGCCGTCTCGGATGCGGCCATCCTCGCCTCGCGCGGGATGACCCTGCGCGAGATCACGCCCGAAGCCTATCTCGGCTTCTTCGGCAACGGCATCGCCATGCTGGAAAGCCAGATGGCCGCGACCCCGGACCTTGCCCCCAAATTCGGCCGGGCACTGGTGCGGGGGACGAAGTTCGCCGCCGATCCGGCCAACAAGGAAAAGGCGCTGGCGCATTGCGCGGCGGGCAACCCGCAGGAAGGCGAACAGGATTACGCGCCGTCGCTCTATGACGGGGTGGTGAACCGCATGACGCCCACGGATGCCTTCATCGGACAGGGCTACGGCTACCAGCCGCCCGAACATTGGCAGGCCATCCATGACTCCGCCGTCGCCTCCGGCGCGCTGGAGGCCCCCCTCGATGACCTCTCCGCCGTGTACACCAACGAATTCGTGGCGGGCTGGAACGCTTGATGATGATGGCAGAGTCCCGACCCCTGACAGCGGACCCGGTCGCCCCGAG
>AYNO01000115.1 GCA_000500915.1 Rhodobacter sp. CACIA14H1 | reverse complement strand
TACCCGAAAGACAAGGCACACGGGGGGGAGAGTCGGCCCATGAAGAAGATCGAGGCGATCATCAAGCCGTTCAAGCTGGATGAAGTGAAGGAAGCCCTTCAGGAAGCCGGCATCCAGGGCCTTTCCGTCACCGAAGTCAAAGGGCTTCGGCCGCCAGAAGGGCCATACGGAACTCTATCGCGGCGCCGAATATGTCGTGGACTTCCTGCCCAAGGTGAAGATCGAGGTCGTCCTCACCAACGACATGGTGGACACCGCGATCGAGGCGATCGTATCCGCCGCCCGCACCGACAAGATCGGCGACGGCAAGATTTTCGTCTCTCCCGTTGAACAGGCCATCCGCATCCGCACCGGCGAAACCGGCGACGACGCGGTCTGACGAATACCGGACCTCCGCAAGGACGGAACGGCAAGCGAAACACCCAAACCGAAAGGCATCATGATGAGCGCAGTAAAGAATGCTCTGAAGCTGATGAAGGACGAGGAAGTCGAATACGTCGACATCCGCTTCACCGACCCCAAGGGCAAGCTTCAGCACGTCACCCTCGTGGCCGACCTCGTGGATGAGGACTTCTTCGAGGAAGGCTTCATGTTCGACGGCTCCTCCATCGCCGGCTGGAAGTCCATCGACCAGTCCGACATGAAGCTCATCCCCGATGCGTCGTCGGTCTATATCGACCCGTTCTACGCGGAAAAGACGATGTGCGTGCATTGCAACGTCGTCGAACCCGACACGGGCGAGGCCTATTCGCGCGACCCGCGCGGCACCGCGATGAAGGCCGAAGCCTACCTGAAATCCTCGGGCATCGGTGACGCCTTCTACTGCGGCCCCGAAGCCGAATTCTTCATCTTCGACGACGTCCGCTACTCCATCGCGCCGAACAAGGTGTCCTACCAGATCGACGCCGAGGCGGCCGCCTGGAACACCGACACCGTCATGGAAGGCGGCAACCTCGCCCACCGCGCCAACTACAAGGGCGGCTACTTCCCGGTGAACCCGATCGACGAAGCGCAGGACCTGCGCGGCGAGATGCTGTCCACCATGAAGCGGATGGGCATCAAGGTTGACAAGCACCACCACGAAGTGGCGACCTGCCAGCACGAACTGGGCATGATCTTCGGCGGTCTGACCGAACAGGCCGACAACATCCAGAAATACAAGTATGTCATCCACAACGTCGCGGCCGCCTACGGCAAGACCGTGACCTTCATGCCCAAGCCAATGAAGGGCGACAACGGCTCGGGGATGCACGTCAACATGTCGATCTGGAAGGACGGCAAGCCGCTCTTCGCGGGCGACAAGTACGCCGACCTGTCGCAGGAAGCGCTCTACTTCATCGGCGGCATCCTGAAGCACGCCAAGGCGCTGAACGCGATCACCAACCCCTCCACCAACTCCTACAAGCGCCTGATCCCCGGCTTCGAAGCCCCGGTGCTGCGCGCCTATTCCGCCCGCAACCGGTCGGGCTGCGTCCGTATTCCGTGGACGGAATCGCCGAAGGCCAAGCGCGTCGAAGCCCGCTTCCCCGATCCGTCGGCCAACCCCTATCTGGCCTTCGCCGCCCTCCTGATGGCCGGCCTCGACGGCATCAAGAACAAGATCGACCCGGGTCCGGCCTCGGACAAGGACCTCTACGATCTGCCGCCGGAAGAACTGGCCGCCATCCCCACCGTCTGCGGCTCGCTCCGCGAGGCGCTGGAGGAGCTGGAGAAGGACCACGACTTCCTGCTCGCAGGCGACGTCTTCACCAAGGACCAGCTCGAAGGCTACATCGCGCTGAAGTGGGAAGAGGTCTATGCCTTCGAACACACCCCGCATCCGGTGGAATACCTGATGTACTATTCCTGCTGATCCCGACGGATCACGGAAAGGAAGGGCCGCCCCCCGGGCGGCCCTTTCGCTTTTGCGCAACCTGCCGGACCAGTGCCACAGTGTTTCCTTCTTGGTTACCGGCTGTTCCCATACCAACGTATAGAATTCACCCTAAATTGCAGTCATTCTGGGCGTGTCCTCCGCAGAAAGGACAAATTCCTGTCCCATTTCGATGGTTCGGTTAGTATGAGTAAAGGGACGCTGCCATGCTCGATGTCGAAGCAACATTCAGCCCTCATCCCGACGCATCCCCTGCGACGCGGTCCACACTTGCCGGCCTTCTGGACGACCTTCCGGCAGCAGCTCCCGTTCCGGACGATCCGCCCCCTCCCGCAGCGCCCACCCCTGACACCGCCGACAGCCGCCCTGTCACGCCGCGCCGTCCCCTCCGCTTCACCTCTGCCCGCGCCGCTGGGGAAAACGCCCATATCACGCTGTCGGTCCCCAATATCTTCGACGGTGTGTTCGATGCCGAAGACCGCCTGACCGATCCGCGACTCCTGCGCAGCCGGGCCCGCGCCCGCAGCCTGCTGGCTGCCCGCGAGGCGGCGCTGTCCGAAGCCGAACGCAACCTCTGGCACGATGACGGCCTGCCAGAAGCGCCGGCACCGCAACCGGCCGCGCCCGAAGCATCGCCCGCACGCGCGGGGCGCCGTGTCCGCCATCTGACGGCGGCCGACCTTGGCCCGGCGGCACATCGCTCGCGGCCGGACATCCACGATCCCCTCCGCGACCGGCTGATCGACATCCGCGCCGCGCTCTACGCCGCCGATCCCGAAGCCGACACACAGGACGCCCCGCGCAGGGAACTGCCCGAACGTCTGACGGCACAGGTCCTCAACGTGACCCTGCTCACGGTGGCCCTGCCGGTCGGTGCAACTGTGGCCACCATCACACTGCTGCGGGGCGAAGACCTTGCCCTCTCGGCCCGGGCCGTGGCCCTTGTGGGGGCCATTACCGGTTTCCTGCAGCTCGTCCCGCTTCCCCACGTTTGACGGGCCATAACCGGTCGGCCGACCGCTTGCGTTCCCGCGGGCGCAACAACGCGGCCTGTGCGGGCGGAAAGCCGCCGATCCGGCACCAATCACGGCAGAATTGCGGCGAAATACCCGGGGAAACATCCCGTCCATCCCAAAATTAGGCACAATTAACGCGCAACCTTCGGATGAGCACCACGCGAAAGAAGGGGGCGCAGGATGGCATTCGATGACAGTACGATCGCGCAATTCGTCTTTGACCGCGACCCCACGCTGAACCTGCCCGTTCTCGTGCGCGAACTCGATGCCGCGCTCGACCGCTCCGGGGCGGGCCGCCGCCGGATCACATGGCATTGCGACGATCTCGCCTTCGTGGACCTCGATGCCGTCCGCTTCACCCTGTCCTATTCCGGCGACCCGCTGCCCGGCCTGCCCTCCAGCCTGATGATCTCGGTCGGCCCGGGCCCCGGCCAGACCCACCTTGCCGTGGACCGCCGCCGCTACGAACAGCTCTGCCACCTGATCGCGGACCGCCTGCGCGAACGCTTCGCCCCGCGCCAGACCCTCTGGCACCAGGTCGCAGGCCCCGTCACCTCGGACCTCGTGGACGATCTCTTCGACCGCCTGCCCGACCTGTCCGACACACCGGCCCGCACCCCCTTGTCCCGCCGCTCCGCCCCGGCCGAGGCGATCCGCGCCTTCCCCGAAAACCGACGACATGCCCGTCTCCTTCGTGGACAAGGCGCTGGCGATCCGCGCCGCCAAGGCCGAACGGGCACGCCTTGCCGCGCACCCCGCCCCGCCGCTTCAAGAACCGGCCAACAGCCAGCCCGACACCGCAAGGGCACGCGCCGCCGACCTGACGCGCCTGCGCTCGGCCCTCTATCCGGCAGACGGCGCGGAAACCCCGTCCCAGAACATGCGGATGCGCCTCGCGGCCTCGACCATGGACGTCACGCTGATGGTCGTCTATCTGCCCATGGGCGCCGCGATGCTGACCGTCTCGCTCTTGCGCGGGGGCAATGTCACCGCCTCGGCCCGCGTCATGGCCCTGACCTGCACCGCGCTCGCCCTCGGTCAGGCCTTCGGCCTGTCCCCCGTCCTGTCGGTGATCTGACCCTAGCGCAGCACCATCGTCCCCGCCCAGACCAGCGCGATCAGCACAGGCTGGTGCAGCAGGTAGATGGCCAGCGAATGCCGCCCCGGCCATGCCAGCGGCGCAAGCCCCGCCCCCACGCCCCGCAGCCGGACCCACAAGCCCGCCCGCCCCATCAACCGCGCCACCCCCATCCCGGCCAGCACCGCCGCCAGCCACGGAAAGACCGGCACGAAATCCATCGTCCAAGGCTGCCGCGTCCCCAGTCCCGTCCAGACCAGCCACAGCGTGTTGAACCCATCCCAACCGAAACTGCGGTCCACCCAGAGGATGGCGCCCGCCAGCCCGATCAGCACCACGCCGGGCAGGCGGATCAGCAGCACCCCGACCAGACTGCCCAAGGCGATGGAATGCAGGATGCCGAAAAAGATGAAGGCCTGCGGGATGGCGACCCACGTCACTACCGTCACCAGCAAGGCCGCCCCCGCCAACCGCAGGAACCGGCGCCGGAACGAAGGCCAGCGGACACCCGCCCCATGCGCCAGCACGAGGCTGACCCCCGACAGGAACAGGAAGCTGCCCGCCACCACCCGCGCAAAGACGGCCCAACCGCCCGTCACCGTGGTGCCCTGCGCCAGCCAGCCGAACAGTTCCAGATCGAAGGTGAAATGGAACACGACCATCCCCGCCAGGGCCAGCGTCCGCGCCAGATCGACAACCACCAGCCTGTCCCGCACAGCAACACTCCCGCCCGATTTCCGCACCCCTTTTCCGCCCGTTTCCCCCGGATCACAAGCGCAACAGACCCGTGCCGGACGCCACACGCGACCATTCGCGGATTGACTTAGGGTCGCGCCTGTGCGCCCATCAGGCCAAGGGAACCGAAACGGTGCGAAAACCGGCCTTCAGTGACGACCATGTCTTCCGAATACGACGATCAGACCGGCGCTTCCGCCCTGCCCGACCTTCTGGTTGGCAGACCGTCGCGCCCTGACCGCCGCGACCATGTCACTGTCCTTGCAACGGAAGTCCTGCACCAGATCGCCCGCCGCGCGGTCGAGATCCGCAAGACCCGCGACCGTGCCGCCGTAAAGGCCGCCGCCATCGCGCTGACCACCGGGACCGAGGAAGAGGCGTCCACCTCGCTCGAATCGCTCGACGACCCGCTGCACGGGCTTGACTGGTTCCTCGCAGAACGTCTGGGCCCCATCGCGAAAGAGATCGGCACCCTCTGGACCGCCGACAAGATTTCCTTCCTCGAGGCGACGGTCGGCGCATCCCGGATCTATTCCTACCTGCGCTACCGCCGTCGCCCCCCGCATGTGCAGGAACGCGGCGTCCGCAAATCCGCCACTTTCGCGCTGGTTCCGGGCGACATGCACACGCTGGGCATCTCGGCCGCCACCGACGTCTTCCGCGCCCGCGGCTGGGACATCACCCTGCTGATCGGGCAGAGCCATGACGAACTGACCGCCCATTTCGAATCCTCGCAGGATCTGCTCTTCGGCTTCTCGGCAGGATCTGCTGTGTCGCTAGAGCCTCTCGCACGGCTCGTCGTGGCATTGACGGTGGCCCGCCCTGCGGCGCTCGTGATGGTCAGCGGCCAGATCGCCACGGAACCGGACGCCGTCCGCGGCATACCCGGCATCGATTTCTGCGACGCCGATCTGGAAGCCTCGGCCCGCTGGTTCGAGACGCACACCGTCCCCCAACCGGGCTGATGCCTCAGGTCGCCGCGTGGCGGTTGGACAGGCGGCGCGGTGACACGCCGTAACGCTGCCGGAATGCCTTGGTAAACGTGTTCGTCGCATTGAACCCGCAGCCATAGGCCACATCGGCCACCGGCAAATCCGTCTCGGTCAGCAGCGCCCGCGCCCGTTCCAGCCGCAGTCCGTTCAGATATTGCTTGGGCGACATTCCGACATAACGCTGGAACAGCCGCTCCACCTGCCGCCGCGACACGCCCAGTTCCGTGGCCAGCGCCCCGATATCGACCCCGGCTTCCAGATTCTCCTCGAACTGGCGGATCACCTCCACCAGCACGGGGTTACGGATGCCCAGCGTCGAAGACAGCGACATCCGCTGCCGCAGGTCCGCTGGCCGCTGCTGCCCGTGCAGGCACATCTTCAATACGGCGTCGGCCAGACGGTCCCCGTAATTCCGCGCCACGATCTCGATGAACAGGTCGGTCGCCGCCGCGCCGCCCGCCGCCGTCAGGATGCGCCCGTCGATGCAGTAAAGCTGCTCCAGCGGCTGCAGATGGCCGAAGGTTTCCACGAAGGGCGGCAGGTTCTCCCAATGCAGGGTGAAGCGCCGCCCCTCCAGTATCCCCGCCTTGGCCAGCGCATAGGCCCCGGTGCAAAGCCCGCCCACGGTCCGCCCCTGCCGCCATTGCTGCCGCAGCCAGTCCGCAACCCGGCGGCTCGCGGATTTCTCCGGCTCCACCCCCGCGCAGACAAAGACCATCGCCTTCTGCTTCGTCTCGCGCAGGGGGCCGTCCACCTGCACCTTCAGCCCGTTGGAACAGCCCACCGCCTCGCCGCCCTCGGACAGCACGTCCCATTCGAACAGCGCCTGCCCTGCAAGCTGGTTGGCAATCCGCAAAGGCTCGATCGCCGACGAAAATGCGATGAGCGAGAAGTTGGGCAGCAGCACGAAGGTCATGCGCACAGGCTCCACCACCTGCGGCACCGGAACATGGGCCACGCCCTTGGGTACGAAATTGGCTGTCATGTCCCGCTCCAAATTCCCCGAATCCCGCCAGCCCGCGCCAGCACTTATCCCGCCGCCTCAGCCACGTCACGCGCCGAAAAGGCCCAGTCGCGGAAGGCCCGCGCCGCCTGCGCCTGCGCCCCCTCCGCCCCCGGCCCGGTCACCAGGTGGTAGCCGTGATCCTCCAGCACCGACACGTCCGACAACTGCACCAGACGCCCCGCCTCGATATCCGCCCGGATCATCGCCAACGGGCACAGCGCCACCCCCTGCCCCGCCAGCACCGCGGCCCGCAGCAGGTTGAAATCCTCGAACACCGGCGCACCCTGCTGCACCGGCATCGGCACGCCCATCCGCCGGAACCAGGCACCCCACCCCGTCTGGTCGGTGTCATGCAACAGCCCCAGCGCCAGATATTCCGACGGCCGCTGCGGCCGCCCGCCCCTCAGCACCGACGGGCTGCACACCGGCACACTCGCCCCCGGCATGAACCCTTCCGAGGCGACGACCCCCGCAAGGTCGGGCTGACCCTTCGCAAAGACGAAGGCCAGATGCACATCGCGGAAATCTATGTCCCTTCCATGCATGGCATACACCACCCGTATCTCACCCCGGGATGCGCCTCCGGAACCCGCCAGCCGCGGGATCAGCCAGCACACCGCCACCGACGGTATGGCGGCAATCACCAGCGGCCCCGCCCGCATCCCCGCCTTGGCGCGGTTGCACGCGGCCTCCATCTCCGCCAGCGACAGGCTGACCGCCCGCGCCAGTTCCGCCCCGTGGGGCAGCAGTTTCGGCCTGCCCCCCTCGCGGTCGAACAGCGGCCCGCCCAGCCAGTCCTCCAGATGCCGTATCTGGTGGCTGACCGCCGACTGCGTGACGAAAAGTAAATCCGCAGCCGACTTGAACGAACCGGTCTTCACCACCGCATCCAAGGCCCGCAAGGCGTTTAGCGGAATCTGCATGAACCACCACCCGAGGACAAATGAGATTTTCTCACGCATCGCATGAGAAAGCCTCTTTTGACAACAGCCCCTTTTGGGCCGACCTTCCCGCCATCAGAACAGCGGAGGGTCCATCAGATGGAACGCGAAAGACTTCAGAACTACGTCGGCAACGGCGACCGCCCCACGCCCACCTTCTCGGACGCGGAAATGCAGCGCCGCCTCGACGCCATCCGCAAGGTCATGGCCGATCAGGGCATCGACGCCGCGCTGTTCACCTCGTACCACTGCATCAACTACTACTCCGACTTCATGTTCTGCTACTTCGGTCGCCGCTACGGCTTCCTGGTGGACCACAACATCGCCACCTCCATCTCGGCGGGCATCGACGGCGGCCAGCCCTGGCGCCGGACCTTCGGCGGCAAGAACGTCACCTACACGGACTGGCAGAAGGACAACTACTTCCACGCCATCCGCCAGCTGACCGGCGGCGTGAAGCGTCTGGGGATCGAATTCGACCACATCACCATCGACACGCTGAACCTCTTGAAGTCCGAATTCCCGAACATGGAATTCGTGGACATCGCCGCCGCCTCCATGCGCCTGCGCATGATCAAGTCGGCCGAGGAAATCGCCCATATCGAAAAGATGACCCGCATCGCCGACATCGGCGGCGCCGCCTGCGTCGAAGCCACGCAGGTGGGCGTGCCGGAACATGAGGTCGCGCTGCACTCCACGGCGACCATGGTCCGCGAAATCGCCAAGGTCTGGCCGGATGGCGAACTGCTCGATACCTGGACGTGGTTCCAGTCGGGCATCAACACCGACGGCGCCCACAACCCCGTCACCTCGCGCAAGATCCAGCGCGGCGACATCCTGTCGCTGAACTGCTTCCCGATGGTCGCGGGCTACTACGTCGCGCTGGAACGCACGCTGTTTGCCGAAACCGCCACGGACGAACACCTGCGGCTCTGGGACTTCAACTGCAAGGTCCACGATCGCGGCAAGGAACTGCTGGTGCCGGGCAACAAGTGCTCCGACATCGCCAAGGAACTGAACGAGATGTACGCAGCCGAAAACCTGCTGCAATACCGCTCCTTCGGCTATGGCCACTCCTTCGGCGTGCTGTGCCACTACTACGGCCGCGAAGCGGGCCTCGAACTGCGCGAGGATTGCGAGACGGTGCTGGAGCCGGGCATGGTCGTCTCGATGGAACCGATGATCACCATCCCGAACCACATGGCAGGCGCCGGCGGCTACCGCGAACACGACATCCTCGTGATCACCGACAAGGGCAACCGCAACATCACCGGCTTCCCCTACGGGCCCGATCACCTGATCGTCGGCAGCAAGGCGAAAGCCGCACAGTAACCCGCCCGAATGGATGGAGAGGGCCACCGAAAGGTGGCCCTTTTCCGATCGTCCTGACGAAAATTGACGAAGATTCAACGCACAACCCAAAGAAGATGTCGCAGCCGGATTTTCAACGTGGTAATGATTCCTAACCACCGGGCACGACCCGGATACAGGCACTACAGGACAGCCACACCGATGGACATCGCACGGATCCGCGCCTTGCTGGGCGAATGCTTCGAAGCCCAGGACGACCCGCGCGGCATCTCTGCCGAACAGGACTACAACGAGGCCGCGCAGGCCCTCCGCGCCCTCAAATCGATGTTCGAGATGGAGCTGGAAAGCCGTACCACCCCTGCCTCCCTCCGCGCCGCTGCAAAGGACCGCTAGGCAGGCCCCGCGTGCAAGCCGCGCAATCCCTTCGGACCCATCTCAACCGGCTGGCGGTCCTGTCCAGCCTCTATGTCTGGGCCTATTTTGTCACCGCCTACCTCGTCTCGCCGCTGCAGGCCGCCCTCCTGCCCTCCGTGGTGATGAGCCTCCTTTTCCTGCCGCACGGGCTCCGCGTGCTGGCAACCTGGCTCTATGGCTGGCGCAGCCTTGCCTATCTCCTGCCCGGTGCGCTGCTCTGCAACCTGCACTTCGCCGGTCCCCGCGCCTTCGATCCCGAAATCGTCGCGGGTACCCTGGCCAGCCTACTTGCCGCACCGCTGGCCTTCCTGCTGGTGCGCAAGGCCTTTCCTGCGGCCAGCCTCGCACCGGGAGACACGCGGTTGCACCATCTGGTCGCGACCGGAATCCTCGCCTCGCTCTTGAACCTCAGCGCCCTGAAACTCGCTTTCGGCCTCGCCGCCGCCGAAGGCGCCGTGATCCTGCTGGGCGACACGGCAGGCCTTTTGCTGACCCTGGCCCTCGCCAGCGCCACCCTGCGCCTGATGGGCCGCAGGATATGACACGGGTCGCCCAGTCGACCGAAAATGAAGGAAATATGGTGCCCCCAGAGGGGCTCGAACCCCCGACCCCCTGATTACAAATCAGGTGCTCTACCAGCTGAGCTATAGAGGCACGGCCCCGTCCCGATAGCCCGAAACCGCCGTCAGCGCAAGCACCTGCACCCCGCCTTCACCCGCCTGCGCCTTGACGCCGCCGGATCGCGCCGTAAAGTCGGGTCGTGTCGCCTGACCGGCAGTGCGCCACGCCGTGCCGAAGTTTTCAACCGTTTCCGAGTGCCCGATGCTGGTCAGCCACGAACACAAGATCATCTGCCTTGCTGTCCCGAAAACCGGCAGCACATCGCTCCACCACGCGCTGGCCCGGCAACTGGGCATCCGCTTCGCGATGAAGAACGGCTCGCCCGCGCTCTACCATCTGACGGCCGAGGATGCGGCGCGGATCATGGGTCCGTTCAAGTTCCGCTCGTACTTTTCCTTCGCCTTCATCCGCAACCCCTACGACCGCATGGTATCGCTCTATCACGACTTCCGCGACCAGCGCGGCGCCATCCGCTCTGCCACACTGGCCGAATTCCTGAAGGACGAATTCCTGGCACGCTGGCAGGCCGACATCCATTTCCGCCCGCAGAGCTTCTTCCTCTGCAACCAGCAGGGCGTCATGGTCGCCAAACTCTACCGCTACGAAGACGGCCTCTCCGCCGCCATGGAGGAGGTGAGCGAACGCACCAAGACGACCCCGAACGCCCCCGGCCATGCCCGCAAGAGCAACCGTGGCGACTGGCGCGACTACTTCACCGACCCTGCCCTCTGCACCATCGTCGAAGAGGCCTATGCCCAGGACTTCGACCTGCTCGGCTATCCCCGCCACGTGCCGGGCAACGGCACCTGATCGCCGGTCCCGCTAGCCACGGTTCGCCCGCGCCAGCAGCACCACCGCCGAAAGGCCCACCGCCATCACCACCAGCGCGGCAGGCGCCGCCTCGCCCAGCCGCTCGAGGCTGGCCAGCTCATAGACCCGCGTCGCCAGCGTGTTGAAATTGAACGGCCGCAACAGCAGCGTCGCGGGCAGTTCCTTCACGCAATCCACAAAGACCACCAGCAGCGCCGTGGCCACCGACCCGCGCATCAGCGGCATATAGACCGACCCCAGCGCCCCGCCCGCGCTGCGCCCCAGCGACCGCGCCGCCATCGGCAGGCTGGGCGACACGCGCCCGAAGGCCGTATCCACCGCCCCCTGCGCGATCCCGAAGAACCGCACCGCATAGGCAAGGATCACCGCCCCCGCCGTCCCCGTCATCAACAGCCCCGGATCATGCCCCGTCAGCGCCAGCACGGCATCGGCGAACCGGTTGTCCAGCGCCGCCAGCGGGATCAGCAACCCGACTGCCAGCACCGCCCCCGGCGCCGCATAGCCCAGCGTGGTCAGCGGCAGCACCACCCGCGCGACACCCCGCCCCGCCATCCGCACGGCATAGACAAGGAACAGCGCCGCCCCCACCGTCAGCACCGCCGCAACGCCCCCCACGAACAGCGTATTCCCCAACGCCTCCAGCAACCCGGGCGCGACCCAGACCTCCGGATTGCCCAGCGAATGGTCCAGCATCACCGCCACCGGCAGCACGAAGCCCATGCCGAAGGGCAACAGGCACAGGCCCGTCGCCACCCAACCGCGCCATCCCGCCAGCGGTCTGGCCACCACCGGACGGTCCGCACGGCTGGCGCGATAGAACCGCGCCTTGCGCCGGCCGATCCGCTCCAGCGCCACAAGGACAAGGATCAGCGTCAGGATCACCCCCGCGATCTGCGCCGCGCCCCCCGCATTGTTCCCGTTCAGCCAGGTGGAAAAGACCCCCGTGGTCAGGGTCTGCACCCCGAAATGCGCCACCGTCCCGTAATCCGCCACCGTCTCCATCAGGGCCAGCGCGACACCCGTGGCGATGGCCGGTCGCGCCAGCGGCAGCCCCACCCGCAGGAACAGCCCCCAAGGCCCGGCCCCCAGCGCCCGCGCCACATCATAGGATGCCCCCGATTGCTCGCGGAACGCCGCCCGCGCCAGCAGATAGACATAGGGATACAGCGCCGCCGACAGCACCAGCACCGCCATGCCCCGCGACCGCACCTCGGGAAACCAGTAGTCCCGCGCCGTCTGCCACCCCATCGCCGCCCGCAGACCGCCCTGCACCGGCCCCGCATATTGCAGGAAATCCACCAGAGCATAGGCCCCCACATAGGCCGGGATCGCCAGCGGGAACAGCAGCGCGTAATCCAGCCAGCGGCTGCCGGGGAAACGGTACATGACCACCAGCCAGGCCGCCCCCGTCCCCACCGCCGCCGTCAGGACACCCACGCCCCCCATCAGCACCAGCGTATTGCGGAAATAGCGCGGCAGCACCGTCTCCATAAGATGCGGCCAGATGTTCTCGGTCGGGTGGAAGGCAATCCAGACCACCGCCAGCATCGGCGCAAGGACCACCGCCGCGATCACCGCCGCGCCGATGGACCAGCCGTCCACACGCGGGGCCCGCAGACCGACCTGTAACCGACTGTTTTTCTCGGACATCATGGGCGGGGACTTAACCGAAAGCGGTTCCCCTGTCCAGAAAACCCCGTATAGTCGGGCGCAAAAGTCGTCAGCAGGCAGACCAGTCCCCCATGCGTATCGTTTACCACCTCGGCGCCCATTGTACCGACGACGAAAGGCTCATCCGCTGCCTCTGGAAGAACCGCGACACGCTTGCGGCACAGGGCATCATCGTCCCCGCCCCGACGCGCTACCGCTCGCTCCTGCGCGATACGGCCGTCACGCTGAAGGGCCGCGCCGCATCCCGCGACACGCAGGCGCTGGTCCTCGACCAGATCATGGACGAAGACCGCGCCGACCGGCTCATCCTGTCCTGGGACAATTTCCTGTCCTATCCGCAATGGGTGATCCGTGGCCGCGCCCTCTATCCCGCCGCCGCCGAACGCATCCGCGCCTTCACCCAGATCTTCCCGGAAATCGAGGCCGAATTCCACCTCGCCATCCGCAACCCCGCCAGCTTCCTGCCCGTCCTCTTCGGCCGCCTCAAGGGCAAGAGCTTCGACGAATTCATGGGCGGCGCCGACCCGCGCGGGCTGAGCTGGCTGAAGATGGTCGAAGAGATCCGCACCCTGAACCCCGACGCCAACCTGACC
>AYNO01000114.1 GCA_000500915.1 Rhodobacter sp. CACIA14H1 | reverse complement strand
GGGCCTTCCCCCCGCCCCCGAACAGATCATCGCCTGCGGCTACCCGCCGAAACGTGCCATGCAGGAAATCGCCGCCCTCTGCGACCGGGCTGGGCGGCCTGCCCGCAGGGCTGTTCGTCAACTCCCTGACGGCCTTCGAAGGCGTGCTGGGCCATTTCGTCCACCTGCCCCCCGGCAGTTTCGACCGCACCGTGATCGGCTGCTACGACTACGACCCCTTCGCCGCCTATCTGCAATTCCCCGTCCACATGGTCCGGCAGGACAGCCACCGCCTGATCGAGGAAGCCTATGCCCTGCTCGACAGCGATGCGGCAGGCGTCACCGTGCGCGAGGTGGAACCCGCCCTGATCCCGCCGCGCACCATCTACGCCGGACCCTTCGGCGAACACGGCTGATCCGCGCCATCCCACGGCGCCACACCGACCCCCGCCGCCCGCGCCCGCGCCAGCCGTGGCGGCGGCGTGACAAAGGCGCCGAAGCGCCGCGCCAGCCCCCCTTCCAGCAGCGCGACGAAACCGGCCACGGCCTCGGCCCGCCCGGCGGGCGAAAAGAAATCGCCCCGCACATGGATCGCCGCCGCCATCAGCCGCACCAGCGCATCCACCCCCGCCGCATCGGGCCGCGCCGGCGCCGTCCAGAACCTGTCCAGCGGCCCCTGATGGGTCAGCCCCTCCATGTCATAGACGGCAAAGCCCAGACATTTCACCGGACAGCCCGCCTGCAACGCATGAAGCCCCACCGTGCTGTTGACCACCACGCAGCCCGATGCCGCCCGCAGCAGCGCCCCCAGATCGCCGCCGTCCAGGAACAGCACGCGATCCGCCGCCCCCGCCTGCCGCGCCGCCCGCCGTACGATCCGCGCCCAGGGGATCCGCCCGTTGTCCATCGGGTGCAGCTTCACCACCAGCCGCCCCCGCCCCGCCGCCGCATGGGACCGGATCACCGCCTCCACCTCTGCGCGATAATCACGGATCGCGGAATTGGCGCGGATCTGGTAATCCCCCGCCATCTGCAGCGCCAGCAGGTGGAACGGCTCCCCCCGGCCAGCAGCCGCGCCACCGCCGCCCCGGCCCGCCGCGCGTTCCGCCCCGCCATCAGGTTGCGGGGAACATAGCTCAGATATTCCACCACCGGATGCAGCGGGCGGTCCGCGCGGTATCGTGGCTGGAATGCCGCCACCAGCGCATTGCCAAGGTGATAGGACACCTCCGCCACCGCCTCCTGCCGGTGCGGATAGGAAAACCGCCGCGCCATGTCCGGCGCGGGCAGCCCCGCCGCCAGCCGCTTCACATCCTCCAGCCGGTCGGGAAAATGCGAAAAGACCGACTGCCCCCCTTCCTCGACCAGAATCCAGTCCGGCCGCAGATAGCCGAACTCGTGCGACACGCAGACCACGCCCAGCCGCATCGCCGCCCGCTGCGCCGCGACATGATAGGGCTGGCGGTCCGCGAAATAGACCAGATGCGTGATCCCCTCGGCCCGCATCAGGGCCTCCACCCACCCTTCCCAGTCCGCGAACCGCCCGCGCCAGGACAGGCACCCCTCGCCCCGCCAGAACAGCCAGTCCCCGAAACACAGGTTGACCCGCCGCACATGATGCCCCCGCGCCCGCAGCGCCTGCCCCAGCTCCCGCGCAAAGGGCGACGGGTGACCCTGAAGGAACAGCACCCTCACCGGCACGCCCGCCATTGCGCCGCGCATCGCACTGTGGTCACATCCCCCCAGTGCCGTAACGATTGACCGAGTGACCCCGAATGCCCGACCTCGTCCGCATCCGCCAGTCGGCGGCCCCGCTTGCCGTAAGGCTCTCGCTCCTCGCCTTCGACCTCGCGGCCTACGAGATGCTCTACCGCTTCTCCCCCGTCCGCAACAAACGCTTCTTCAACGGCGGCTACCTGCCGCTGTCGCCGGATTTCGCCCACCTGCCCGAGCTGCGCGGCGAAGAGGCCAGCGCCATGATGTACCACCTCCTGCTGCGCGACATGGTGCGCCCCCTCGCCCCTTCGCCCGCCGCGATCCTCGATGTCGGCTGCGGGCAGGGCGGCGGGCTGCTCTATGCCCGCCACCTCTTCCCCCGCGCCCGCCTGATGGGAACCGACCGCAACGCCACCGCCACGCGCAAGGCGGCCCGCGCCCTGGCCCACTGCCCCGGCGCGACCTTCGTCACCGGCAAGGGCGACCGCATCGCCTTCGCCTCCGACTGCGCCGATTTCGTCATCAGCGTCGGCGCACCCACCTATTTCGGCCTGCCCGCCTTCGTGGCCGAAGCCGCCCGCTGCTGCCGCCCGGGTGGCATCATCGCCTTTTCGGGCGGCTACCGGCAGGGCGACCACGGCGCCATCGAAGCCGAACTCCGCGCCGCCGCCGCCGAAAACGGCCTGATCTTCCACGCCTATGCCGACATCACCCCCCGCACCTTCGACGCCCTCCGCGCCGACATCCCGCGCCGCGAGGCGGAACTGGCCCGCGTGCCATGGCCCTTCCGGCTCTATGGCCGGAAATGGGCCGACATGCCGGGCACCCCGGAATACGAGGAATATGCCACCGGCCGCCGTGCCGATTTCGCCGCCGTCCTGCAACGCCCCTGACGGACGACCCGCGCCGGACCGGCCCCTTTCCCTCACAGCGACAGCAGCGCCTGCGGGACCGCCGTGCCGAACCCCTCGGCCCGCAGGGCGTGCACCTCCTCCGCCAGAACCAGCACCGCCGCCGCGATCTGCAACCGGTCATGCAGGCTGCCCAGAAAGAACCGCAGCCGCGCCGACTGCATCGGCACCGCCGGAAACATCACCGGCAGCACGTTGATCCCGCGTCCCAGCAGCCGGTCCGACAGTTTCGCCGCCAGCAGCGAATCCCCCACCTGCACCGGCACGATCGAGAAGGGCCCCGCCGTCCCCGTATCCAGCCCCGCCGCCCGCCCTTGCGCGATGAAGGACGCCGCATTCTCCTGCAAGGCCCGCACGCGCCACGTCTCCTCCTGCATCAGTTCCAGCGCCCGCAGGGCCGATGCCGCCAGCACCGGCGCCAGCGCGACCGAATAGACGAAGCCCGACGCATGGCCGCGCAGGATATCCACCAGCGCCGCACTCCCCGCGATATAGCCGCCGGTCGATGCCAGCGTCTTGGACAGCGTGCCCATCCAGATGTCCACATCCGTCGTGGCGATGCCCTGCGCCTCGAAGGACCCCGCCCCCGTCGCCCCGACACAGCCCAGCGCATGGGCCTCGTCCACCATCAGCCAGCAGCCGTATTGCTGCTTCAGCGCGACCAGCTCTGCCAGCGGCGGGCAGTCCCCGTCCATCGAGAACAGCCCCTCGGTGATGATCAGCGCCCGCCGGTGCCGCCGCCGATGCTCGCGCAGCAGGGTCTCCAGCGCCGCCATGTCGTTATGCGCAAAGACCCGCCGCGTCGCGCCCGACAGCTTCATCCCGACCTGGATGGAGTTGTGGCACAGCGCGTCATAGAGGATCAGATCGCCCTCCCCCATCAGACACCCGATGGTGGAAACATTGGTCGAATGCCCGCTGACGAAGGTCAGCGCCGCCTCGGTCCCGTAATGCTGCGCCAGCGCCGACTCCAGCGCGTCATGCACGGGCCGGTTCCCCGACACCAGCCGGCTTCCCGAAGGCGACAGTCCGTAAAGGTCGATCGCCGCCTTCGCCGCCTCGGCCACGCGCGGGTCCGTGTTCAGCCCCAGATAGTCATAGGACGCGAAGTTCAGAACCTCCCGCCCGCCGATCACCGACCGGGCGGCAGCGTGCCCCTCATGCACCCGGAAGAACGGGTTGGGCAGGTCCAGCGCCACGCTCGCCGCCCGCACGCGGGCAAGGTCCGCCGCCTCGGGCAACTGGTCGAAGCGCGGCGCGGCCGGCGCGAAATCCGGCCCCGCCAGCAGGTCCAGACCCGCCCGCCGCCGCCCCGCCGCCGCACGGGCGGCAGATACGGCATTGTCCCTGTAACTGCGATCCAGCGTCATTCCGCGGCCTCCCGGCTGATGGTCAGGTGCTGCTCTGCCAGCCGGACCGCCGCCGCCTCCGCGTCGTCGGCCGCGACCTCGCGCCCGCCCTGCGGCGCGTGCAGATGCCGCACGATCCGCGCCGCGATGTCCTGGATGCTGGATTTCTCGGACATGCCGGCCACCGCCACGTCATCGCCCAGCGCCTCCTGCAGGGTCAGCCCCAGCTCCACCCCCATCAGGCTGTCGATGCCCAGTTCCGTGATGGGCCGCGTCGTGGCGACCGACTTCTCCGGCACCCGCAGGATATGCGCCACGCGCCCTGCCAGCCATGCCACCAGATGCGCCTCCGCCCGCTCGCGCGTCAGCCCGACCAGCAGGCCGCGCAGGTCGTCCCCGCCCGTCTCGGCCTCGCCCTTCCGGCCCAGCGCACGGAACAGCGCGAAAGACGGCTCCGACAGCGTCTTCAGCGTCCCCGCCACCGCGTTCCAGCCCATCGGAGACACATGCACCACCGGATCGGCCATCATCCCCGGCGCCAGCAGTCGGTCCAGCGCCCGCACCGCCTGCACGCCGGTGAATTCCACATTCCCCGACATCCGCCGCACCAACGCCGCCTTGTCCGTATCCCGCGCCAGATAGCCCGCGTCGCTGATCCCGCCCCAGCCGACCGCCAGCGCGGGCAGACCCGCCTGCCGCCGCGCCAGCGCGATCCCCTCCAGATAGCCGTTCGCCGCGACATAGGCCGACTGCCCGTGATTGCCGATCAGCGTGGCCATCGACGTGAACAGCACGAAGTAATCCAGCGCCATCCCCCGCGTCAGCCGGTCCAGATGGGTGGCCCCGGCGACCTTCGCGGGCAGCACCCGCGCCAGAACCTCGGGCGTCAGCGCAGACAGCGGCATGTCCTCCAGCACCATCGCCGAATGGATCACCCCCGCCAGCGGGCCGATCCCGTCCAGCGCCGCCGCCAGCGCGTCCCCGTCCGACACGTCGCAGGCCACCAGCCGCACCTCCGCGCCGCGCCGCCGCCAGCGGTCGATATCCACCGCCGCCGCCGCATCCGGCTCCGACCGCCGCCCCATCAGCACGATCTTCCGCGCCCCCGCCTCGACCAGCCACTGCGCCACCTCGCGCCCCAGCCCGCCCAGACCGCCGATCACCAGATGCGCCCGCTCCGGACAGGCCGCGAACAGGCCCAGCGCCGGGTCCAGCAACCGCACCTCCGCCGGGTCCTTGGGCCGCAACACCACCTTGCCCACATGCCCCGAAGCCTGCATCAGCCGGAAGGCCGACACCGCCTCGTCCGGACCGAAGGCGCGATAGGGCAGCGGCACCAGCCCGCCCTCCGCAAAGGCCCCCAGCACCTCGGCCAGAACGCCCGCCGCAAGGGCGGGACGGGCCGCCATCACGCTGTCCACATCGATCCCGTGATAGGTGACATTGTCCTTCAGCACCCGCAGGCCCACCGCCGTATTGGCATAGAAATCCTGCTTGCCCAGTTCGAGGAACCGCCCGAACGGCGCCAGACAGCCGATGCTGCGCTCCATCGCCTCGCCGGCCAGCGAGTTCAGCACCACATCCACGCCGCGCCCGCCGGTCAGCGCCCGCACCTCGTCCACGAAACGCAGGCTGCGGCTGTCCAGCACATCGTCCACCCCCAGCCCGTGCAGATAGGACCGCTTCGCCCCGCTGCCCGCCGTGGCGATGACCCGCGCCCCCAGATGGCGGGCGATCTGGACAGCCGCCAGCCCCACGCCCCCCGCGCCGCCATGCACCAGCACCGTCTCGCCCGCCGCCAGCCGCCCCAACGTCACCAGCGCATACCACGCCGTGAAAAAGGCCACCGGCACCGTCGCCGCCGCCTCGGGCGTGATCCCCTCGGGCAGCGGCCGCGCCTGCCCCTCCCGCACGACGACATGCGACGCGAAACAGGACGGCCCGTTCGCCAGCACCACATCCCCGGGCTTCAGCCCCGTCACCGCAGGCCCGCAGCGCGTCACGCGCCCGGCACATTCGATGCCGATGGTCGGACCGGCAAAGCCGTTCTCCAGCGCCTCCTCCGGCAACAGGCCCATGGTCCACATCACGTCGCGGTAGTTCAGCCCCGTCGCCTCCACCGCGATCTCCACCTCGTCCCCGACCGGCGCGACACGCGGCTCCGGCACCCAGGCCAGATCGTCCAGCGTCCCGCCCGAAACGGCCCGCAGGACCGACCGCATGTCCGCCGCCGCCCCCGCCGCATCCGCACCGGCAGCGCCCAGCACGGCCCGCAGGACCGACACGCCCGCGCGGCCCAGAACCACCTCCGTCTCGGCGCTTCCCGCCTGTTCCAGACGCGCGATGTCCGCCACCGCCCGCTCCGCCGGCAGGTCGGGCGCGATGTCATAGCGGGCCACGGGCACCGACGGGGTTTCGTTCACCGCCGACCGCACCAGCGCCCAGAACCCGGTCTGCGACGGGTCCGCAGCCCCCGCGCCCCGCCCGCTTCCGCCCGGAACGATCAGGACCAGCCGCGCCTCCTCCTGCGCCGCCCGCGCCATCAGGTCGCGCAACGCAAGGATGCGTGCCGTCATCAAGGCCACCGGATCGGCCCCCTCCTGCCGCGGGAAGGCCGCGACGATCCGCAGCGGATCACCCGCCACCTCCAGCACCGCATCCGCCCGCGCCGCCATCGCCTGCGCCAGCACCGCCCGAAAGCCGCCATCCTCCGCGACGGCAGGCACCGCCTCCGCGACCGCGCCCTTCGCCGTCACGACCGACGCCGCGCCGAACCCGTCCGGCAGCGCGGCCTCCGCCACCCCGTCGAACCCCGCCCGACGGAACGCCGCTGCCCATTCCCCGCCGCTGCGCAGCCGCGATGCCGGCCCGTCCGGCCCCGCCGCGACGAACCATCCCGCATCCAGCCCGCGCACCAGATCGGCCAGATCGGACGGCCCCGGCTCCACCGCGACGAACTGCCCGCCCGCCGCCAGCGCCGCACGGACCTGCTCCAGCGCCGCCTCCGCATCGCCCACCGCGCCCAGCACCCCGTCCGACAGGATCAGGTCGAACCGCTGCGCACCGACCGCCGCCGCCGCAAGCCGCGTCACGCGGTCCGGCGGCAGCACCGACGCCCCCTCCGCCTCCTGCGCGGGCAGGACAAGCTCCGTCAGCACTGCCCGCGCCTCCGGCAGGTCCGGCAGCAGCAGGGGCAGCAGCCGGGCCGTGCCCTCCGTCACCTCGGCAATCCGCAGCGCCCGCCCCTCGGGCAGGGCCGCCACCAGATCGCGCACCATCCGCACCACCGCCCCGCGCCGCCGCGTGGCAAAGACCGACCCTTCCGCCAGAGTCTCCAGCGCCGCCCGCCCGAAATGCGCCTCCGCCGACGGCAGTTCTTCCGGCTCCAGCCGCGCCAGCCGCGCCATCGTCATGGCAAGATGCGACAGGACCACCGCCTCGGGCGCCAGTTCCGGCATCGCCATGCGCACCAATTCGAACAGCGGCGCCGGATCGACCCCCTGCGACTCCTCCGTCAGCCGCCAGCCCTCCGGTCCCTCGATCACCAGTCCCGCCCGCAGCCCGATGCCCAGCACCCCCGCGAACCAGTCCGACAACGCGCCCGCAGGCACCAGCCCCGACCCGCCCGCAACGCCCCGCAGCGCCACCGCAACCAGCCGCTGCGCCAGCGCCTCGGCCACGAAATAGGCGTCATCCCCCGCAAAGGGCGCCGCCCCCGCAAGACCGGCCAGCACCGCCCCCGCCTCCGGCACGGGCGGCGCCGACTCCCCGGCAAGGGGAAGGGCAATCTGCCGGAAGGCATGTTGCGCGAACCGCACGTCCCGCACCATGCGCATGACCTGCAGCCGCACCTCCTCCAGCACTGCGATGCAGGCGCCCGCCGCGTCATAGAGCGCAATCTGCGCCAGCATCGACCTTTCGCCCTGCCGCAGGTTGCGCACCCGCGCCGAGGCCACCTTCGCCCCCGCGCGGAACAGGCTCAGCCGCCCGATGCGGATCGGCACGAAGGCCAGCCCCTTGCGGATGGCAGGCGTGTATTCCAGCGTGACCAGCAACCCCTGCAACGCGGCATCCGCGCCGGTGACATCCAGCAGCGTGTTCGCGGGCAGGACCCGCCCGTCATCGCGGATGAAGACCTCCACCTCGGATGTCGTCACCGTCCGCGCCCTGTCGATGATGGCAAAGGCCGGCCCGTATTCCAGCCCGTTCCGGCTGGACACGACATAGCCCAGATCGCCCTTCCGGTCCCCCTCGCGCACATCCGGCTCCGGCGCGGCCTCCGGCCAGTCGGCGGCCTCCAGCGGATGCATCCGCGCCTGGGCCGAGATGCGGAACGGCGCCTCCGACCCGCGATTGCGCGTGGCCATCGTGACCCGCCCCTGCGGCGCCACACGGGTCTGCACCTGCAAGGTCGTCTGGCGGCTCAGGGCCGTGGGTGCCAGGATATCCAGATCGGTCAGCAGCAGCCGGTCGCTTCCCACCGTCTCGCGCGCGGCGGCCAGCGCGAATTCCACGATCATGGTCGCGGGCATGACGATCCGCCCCCCGACCCGGTGATCGGCAAGGAACCCCGCCGTATGCGGATCGACCTCGGTCAGCCAGACACCCGCCGAAATCCCCTCTTCCCGCCCGATATAGGGATGCAGCGCCGCGTCCAGACCCAGCCGGTTCCTCACCCCGCCGACCTGGTCGATACGGATTTCCGCCCCCGTCCAGCGATAGGACGGCAGATCGTCCCGCATCCCCTGCGGACGCGGCAGCACATCCCGCCCCGTGACCCGCAGCCCCGCCGCCACCGCCCGCGCAACGACCGCCGCGACCGGGTTCACCCCCGCATCCTGCGCCGCCGCCCGCTCCAGCCCGGGCAGCACCGCCGCCCCGTCCCCGCCCGCAGCACAGGCGGCCATATACCCCTGCAACACCGGCGACGGCCCGATCTCGACAAAGGCCCGCAGCCCCATCCCGCCCAGCACGTCCATCGCGGGCGCAAAGGCCACCGGACGGCGGACATTGTCCCACCAATAGGCCGCATCCAGCGCCGGACCCTCCACCACCGCCGCCCGCACCGACGACACGAAGGGAACCGTGGGCGCCTGCGGCCGCAGCCGCGCCAGACCCTCCAGCAGCACGTCCCGCACACCCTCCACCGCCGCGCCGTGATAGGGGTAGTCGATGGCCAGCCGCACCGCAGGCCAGCGCAGCTCGCGCCGCGCATGGCGCAGGAAGGCCTCCACCGCCACATGGTCGCCCACGATGGTCACGCTGCCCGGGCTGTTCTCTGCCGCGATCTCCACGGCGATTCCCGATGCGGCAATCGCCGCCGCCACATCCCCGGCCGCCGCCTGCACCGCCGCCATCGTCCCGGCCCCGCGCATCGGCTGCAGGGCAAGGCTGCGGCGATGGATCACCACCAGCGCATCCTCCAGCGTCAAGGCCCCCGACGCGCAGGCTGCCGCCACTTCCCCGCCCGAATGCCCCATCACCGCCGCCGGACGCAGCCCCCGCGCCGCCAGCGCATCGACCAGCGCCATCTGGTCCGCGAACAGCAGGGGTTGCGCCACCGCGCAATCCTGCAACCGCTGCTCCAGATCGGGCGCCTGCATCGCCGCGATGATCGACCAGCCCGCGATCCGCCGGAAGGCGCGGTCCGTGCGCCGCAGGCTCCGCGCATAGGCACCGTCCCGCGCCATCGCCCGCAGGCCCATGCCCGCATATTGCGACCCGTTGCCCGAAAAGACAAAGGCCGCAGGCGCATCGCGCAGGTCGGACCGCGCAAGGAACAGCCGCGGATCATCCCGCCCCGCCGCCCCCCGCTCCAGCGCCCCCGCCACCGCCGCGGCATCGTCGCAGATCACCGCCGCCCGCAGCGGCAGCAGCGCCCGATAGGCCGCCGCCTGCCCCGCCAGTTCCACCAGCGCGCCCGCCTCGCCCGCACCGGCGACCAGCCCGCGCCAGCCCTCCATCGCCCCGCGCAGCGACACCTCCGCCGCCGCCGAAAGCAGCAGCACCGGCGCCTCCCCCGCCGCCTTGCGCGGCACGGGCGCGGCAGCCACGGGTGCCTCCTCAAGGATCACATGCGTATTCGACCCGCCGAAGCCAAAGGAATTGACCCCCGCCAGCAGCGGCCCCTCCCCCCGGACCAGCGGCAAGGGCCGGTCCACCACCTGCAGGTTCAGCTCCCCGAAGGGAATCGCCGGATTCAGCTCGTCCAGATGCAGGCTGCCCGGCAATTCCCGCCGCTTCAGCGCGATCATGGCCTTGACCATGCCCGCAACGCCCGCCGCCGGTTCCAGATGCCCGATGTTCGACTTGACCGACCCGATGGGCAGCGCCTCCGTCCGCGCCTGCCCCAGCACCTGCCCCAGCGCCGTCGCCTCCACCGGATCACCGACCAGCGTGCCGGTCCCGTGCGCCTCGACGAAGGCCAGCCGCGCCGGATCGATCCCCGACCGGTCATAGACCCGCCGCAACAGCGACGCCTGCCCCTCCACCGAAGGGAAGGCCACGTTCAGCGTCCGCCCGTCCGTATTGGTATCCACCGCCCGCAGCACCGCATGGGCCCGCCGCGGCGCCAGCGACCGCGCCGTGCGCCGCTCCAGCACCAGCGCAACCGCACCCTCGGCCCGCACATAACCATCCGCCCGCGACGAGAAGGGCCTGCACCGCCCCGTCGGCGACAGCATCCGCGCCGCCGAGAAGCCGATGTAATGCATCGGGTCCAGCAGCGCGTTCACCCCCGCCACGATCGCCGTATCGATCTCGCCCCGCAGCAGCGCGTCCTGCGCCAGCTTCAGCGCCACGATGGACGACGAACAGGCCGTGTCCACCGTCATCGACGGCCCCCGCAGGTCCAGCACATGCGACACGCGGTTGGCGACCAGCGACAGCGTGTTCCCCGTCATCAGATGCGAATCCGACAGCGCCGCGTCATGCGCCAGCCGCGACGCATGGGCCATGGCCGAACAGCCGACGAACACCCCCGTCCCGGTCCCCGCCAGCGAATCGGGCGGCAGGCCCGCATCCTCCAGCGCCTCCCAGACCACATGCAGCAGCAGCCGCTGCTGCGGGTCCATCTGCGCCGCCTCGCGCGGCGATATGCCGAAGACATCCGGATCGAACCGCCACAGGCTATCCACGATGCCCGCCGCGAAAGTGTAGGTCTTGCCCTTGGTTCCGGGCACGGGATGCAGGAAGAAATGATGCGCCCAGCGGTCGCGCGGGATTTCCGTCACCGCGTCGGTTCCGGCAAACAGCAGTCCTTCAAGCTCTGCGACGGAACCGGCGCCCGGAAGACGACAGGCCATCCCCGTCAGGAATGTTGCATGTACCAATGCTTTACTCGCACTTCCGGCCACAGGCCGGCACCAAACACTGCCGGAATCCCGACACCCACAAGGACAAGTATCAGACCTGCAATCCGTATCGTCAATGCTTTGACATATACGAAAGGCTACTGGACACTGGCATGTGCCGTCCTGCCCATGTATTCATCACCCTGTAACGAGTTCCGCAGTACCGGTCGCATGGGTCCGACATTCCTCCCGAAAGGCGAATCGTCCGGCGCGGGCAGCGCCCTCCGCGCCACCGTGGCTGGATTCGGGGTCATGGCGCAGACCCTCTTCGCCCTCATCCTGCGCGAGGCGCGGGTGCGGCACGGGCGGTCCCGCCTCGGCTATGCCTGGGCGGTGGTCGAACCGATCCTCATCGTCGCGGTCATCATCCTCGTCGTCTCCGGCCTGATCGGGCGGCGCGAACTGTCCTACGACTTCGCCATCTTCTACGCCCTCGGCGTCATCAACTTCCAGTATTACCGCCACGCCACCGGCTTCGTCGCCCACGCGATCGAGGCGAACCAGCCCCTGTTCAACTACCCCGCCGTCCACGAGGTGGACGCGGCCCTCGCCCGCTGGCTGCTCGACACCGCCACCTATGTCATCATCGGGGCGGCGACATATGTCTTCCTCTGGGCCTTCTTCGGGGCCGACCCGCCCCGCCCATCCGGAACGGATGATCCTTGCCTATCTCGGCCTCGGCCTCCTCGCCCTCGGGATCGGGCTGAACCTCGCCGCCTGCCTGCGCCGCTATTACATGACCATGCAGGTATGGGCGCTGCTGACCGCGCCGCAATTCGTGTTCTCGGCCGTCATCTACTCGGTCGAAGGACTGCCCACCGCCTACCGCGACATCCTGCTGTGGAACCCGGTGGTCCATGGCGTCGAAGGGATGCGCAGCGGCTACTACCCCGATTACGGGCGGGATTACGTCAGCTTCGGCTACCTCTATCTCTGGGCGCTCGGCCTGCTGGCCTCGGGGCTGTTCATGGTCCTCCTCACGCGCAGGGGCATGAAATGATCCGGCTGCACGGCGTCACCAAATCCTACCGGCTGCAAGGGGGCGGGCGCAGGCTGGTGCTGGACGACCTGACACTCGACCTGCCGCACCGCAACATCGGCGTGCTGGGACGCAACGGGGCGGGGAAATCCACCTTCCTCCGCCTCATCTCGGGCATCGTGGACCCCGACCGTGGCCGCATCCGCCGCGACGTGCGCATCTCCTGGCCCGTCGGCTTCCGCGGCAGCTTCCACGGCCAGCTCACGGGGGCCGAGAATGTCCGCTTCGTCGCGCGGCTCTACGGCATGGACGAAAACGCCATCATCCGCGCCGTGGCCGATTTCGCCGAACTCGGCCCCTTCCTGCACCAGCCCGTGCGCAGCTATTCCTCCGGCATGACCGCCCGCCTCGCCTTCGGGCTCAGCATGTCGATCCATTTCGACACCTACCTCGTGGACGAACTGATGAGCGTGGGCGACGCCAACTTCCGCGAAAAATCCCGCCTCGCCTTCCAGAGCCGCCTGCGGACCTCGCGCATAATCATGGTGTCCCACTCGATGGGGGCGCTGCGCCAGCACTGCGATTGCGGGCTGCTGATCCATCAGGGCAAGGCCCTGTTCTTCGACGACCTCTCGGACGCCATCGACGCCTATCACAGGGCGAACGGCCTTCTGCCGCGGACCGGGGACCACGGGAGCGACGATGATGACGACTGACGACGACACCCCGGCCAACACTCCGGCCAACACCCCCGCCACGGCCCTGCAAGGGCCGCAGGCCGGGGCAAGGGGACGGGCAGGGGACGGGAAAGGGCACCGGACAAGGCACCGGAC
>AYNO01000113.1 GCA_000500915.1 Rhodobacter sp. CACIA14H1 | reverse complement strand
AGAACCGCAGCGATGGCCGCCGCAACCGCGTCCATTTCCGCCAGCCCGTCCACGGCCGACAGTTTCTGCTTCGCGTAGTAATACCCGATCAGCGGCGATGTCTTCTTGTAATATTCCATCAACCGCTGCTTCAGCGCGTCCTCGTTGTCATCGGCCCGCCGCTTCAGGTCATGCGACCCGCAGACATCACAGGTTCCGGCAACCTTCGTGGGCTTCGTGACGTCGTGATACACCTCGCCACACTGGCCACAGGTGAACCGCCCGGTGATCCGCGCGACCAGCGCCGCGTCGTCCACCTGCATCTCGATCACCGCGTCCAGCACCTGCCCCGTGCGCGTCAGCAGCGCCCCCAGCGCATCCGCCTGCTTCAGCGTGCGGGGGAAGCCGTCGAAGATGAAACCGCCGCCCGCATGGCCGGTGATCTTTTCCTCGATCAGGCCGTTCACGATCTCGTCCGTGACCAACTCGCCCCGCGCCATCACCTCGGCGACGCGGTTGCCCATTTCGGTCCCGCTCGTCTTGGCCTCGCGCAGCATGTCGCCGGTGGAAAGCTGCACCATGCCGCGCTCGTCAACCAGACGCTTGGCCTGCGTGCCCTTGCCCGCACCGGGCGGGCCCAGAAGGATGATGTTCGCCATATCCGCCCTCAGCGCCGTGCCGGTGCCTTGGGCGCCGTCGTGCGCTTCTTGCCGCGCAGGTTCGACTTCTCGATCAGGCCTTCATACTGGTGCGCCAGCAGGTGCGACTGGATCTGGTTGATCGTGTCCATCGTCACCGACACCACGATCAGCACGGACGTCCCGCCGAAGTAGAAGGGGATGCCCACATTGGCGATCAGCACCTCGGGCAGCAGGCAGACGGCCGCAAGATAGCCCGCCCCCAGCACGAGGATGCGGTTGACCACATATTCCAGATATTCCTCGGTCTTCTTGCCGGGGCGGATGCCCGGAATGAAACCGTTCTGGTTCTTCAGGTTATCGGCCACATCCTCCACCTTGAAGGACACGTTGGCGGTGTAGAAATAGGTGAAGAACACGATCATCGCCGCCATCGCCACAAGGTGCAGCGGCTGGCCGTAGCCCAGATAGGCCATCAGCGTGGACAGCACCGGGTTGGTGTCCGACCCCGAGAAGGTGCCGATCGTGGTCGGCAGCAGCAGCAGCGACGACGCAAATATTGCCGGAATGACGCCCGCCGGGTTGACCTTGACCGGCAGGTGCGACGACCCGCCATCATAGATCTTCATCCCGACCTGACGGCGCGGATACTGGATGTGGATCTTGCGCAGCGCCCGCTCCATGAACACCACGAAGGCGATGACGGCGATCACCATCACGATGATCCCAAGGATCAGCGGCGTGGACAGCGCACCCGACCGGCCCTGTTCGAAGAACTGCACCAGCGCCGCCGGAATCTCGGCCACGATACCGACGAAGATGATCAGCGAGATGCCGTTGCCGATGCCGCGTGCGGTGATCTGCTCGCCCAGCCACATCAGGAACATCGTCCCGCCGACAAGGGTGATCACGCAGGCCAGCTTGAAGAACAGCCCCGGATCATGTGCCAGACCGCCCGCCTCGATCGACACGGCAATCCCCCAGGCCTGAAAGATCGCCAGCGCCACCGTGCCATAGCGGGTGTACTGGTTCAGCTTCTTGCGCCCCTGCTCGCCTTCCTTCTTCAGCTGCTCCAGCGACGGCACCATGGCCGCCAGAAGCTGCACGATGATGGACGCGCTGATATAGGGCATGATCCCCAGCGCGAAGATGCCCATGCGGCTGATCGCGCCACCCGTGAACAGGTTCAGCATCCCGCCGATCCCCTGCCCCGCCTGCGTCATGAACTCGCGCAGGGCCGTGCCGTCGATGCCGGGAACGGGGATATAGGTCCCCAGCCGGTACACGATCAGCAGACCGAGGGTGAAGAAGATGCGCTGGCGCAGGTCGGTCGCCTTGCCAAGGGCGGACCAGCTCAGGTTCGCCGCCATTTGCTCTGCAGCAGATGCCATGCCGAGGACTCTTTTCATGCAGGCGCCGCCGGACCGTTTTCCGGTCGGCGGCGCGGGAAAACTAGTGCGCTATGTAAGCGGTCCTGCGACCGCTCACAACCGTTATTCAGCCGCAGCAGCCGCCGTTGCCTTGACGGTGATCGTGCCACCCGCCTTCTTCACGGCTTCGATGGCCGAGGCCGACGCGCCGGTGACGACCAGCGTGACCTTGGACGTGATCTCGCCCTTGGCCAGCACGCGGATGCCGTCGCGCTTGTTCGAGGTGACACCGGCCGCGACCAGCGCGTCCTCGGTGATGTCCTGCTTGGCGTCCAGCTTGCCCAGACCGATGAACTTCTCGATCAGGCCAAGGTTGACGACCGCATATTCCATCCGGTTCGGCTTGTTGAAGCCGCGCTTCGGCAGGCGGCGGTACAGCGGCATCTGGCCGCCTTCGTAGCCACCGATGGCCACGCCCGAACGGGACTTCTGGCCCTTGATACCGCGACCGGCGGTCTTGCCCTTGCCCGAACCCGGGCCACGCGCCACGCGCTTCTGCTTGCGGGCCGCGCCGTCGTTGTCACGCAGTTCATTCAGTTTCATGTCGCATACTCCTTGGCCGGAAGGTCCCCGCCTGCGACGGATGGGGACAACACGGCATTTCTTGTTGATTCCATGGCCACGGGGGCCACCGGGGGCGTATAGGCAACCTTCCCCCCTTTGGCAAGCATCCTACGTCCCCGCAGGATAACTGCCATCCGCATCATGCGTTTCCTGCCCCGTAAGCGCGGGCGTAAAGACGCAGATGATCCGCAGGTCCGTCTCTGCGCGCAACAGATGTGCCTCGTGCCGGTCCAGCACGTAAACCGTCCCCGGACCCAGAGGCCATACCTCGCCCGTGGCGATGTTCACGACCTCGCCCCGCCCTTCGATGACGTAATTCGTCTCGACATGGTTCTTGTATTCCAGCCGCTGCTCCGTCCCCGCCTTGCAAAGCGTGTCATGCAGCGAATAGCCCAGCCCGTCCCGCGCCAGCAGGATGCGGCGGCTCTCGAAAGCGTCCCCCGTCACATGCGCGGCGGTCCCGAGGATCGAGGCAAGCGTTCTGACGATCATGGCATTTCACCTGTCTGCCGGCCGACAGTGTAACCTTTCCCCGCCCCGTGCAACGCAGCATTCAACCGCCCGCAAAAGCAAAACGCCCCGCGCATGGCACGGGGCGTCCTGCAAGGATTCAAGAAACGCTCAGCCGCGCTCTTCGATGATCTGCACGAGGTGCGAGATCGACCGCACCATGCCGCGGACGGAAGGGGTATCTTCCAGCTCGCGGGTGCGGTGCATCTTGTTCAGGCCCAGACCCTTCAGGGTCGCGGTCTGGATCGCGGGGCGGCGGGCGGCGGATGCTACCTGCTTCACGACGATGGTTTTCTTGGCCATTGTCCGGTCTCCTTACGCTTCGACTTCGGCGTCGGGCTTCTTCAGGATCTCGGCCACCTTCTTGCCACGGCGCGAGGCGACGTGACGGGGCGACGATTCCTGCTTCAGACCGTCGATGGTCGCGCGGATCATGTTGTAGGGGTTCTGCGACCCGATGGACTTCGCCACCACGTCCTGGACGCCCAGCATCTCGAACACGGCACGCATCGGACCACCGGCGATGATCCCGGTACCGGCCACGGCCGTCCGCATCACCACCTTGCCCGCGCCATGACGGCCTTCGATGTCATGGTGCAGGGTGCGCGAATCCTTCAGCGGCACGCGGATCAGCGAACGCTTCGCCTGTTCCGTCGCCTTGCGGATCGCTTCCGGCACTTCCTTGGCCTTGCCCTTGCCGAAGCCGACACGACCACGCTGGTCGCCCACCACGACGAGTGCCGCAAAGCCAAAGCGCTTGCCGCCCTTCACGGTCTTCGACACGCGGTTGATCGCGACCAGACGGTCGGCGAATTCCGGGGTTTCTTCCGGGCGGTTGTCACGACGGTCGTCGCGGCGCTCCCGGCGGTTCTCACGTTCTGCCATGCGGCATTCCTTCATGTTGGCGCGGCACTGCGCCGTTATGGGCCAATCCTCGTGCGCCACAGGGCGCCGGGATCATCGGGGCGGCGCTTCAACGCCGCCCGCCTTGATCAGAACTTCAGGCCACCTTCACGGGCAGCATCGGCCAGGGCCTTGATCTTCCCGTGGAAAATGAAACCGCCGCGGTCGAAATAGCACTCTTCCACGCCGGCCTTCTTGGCCCGCTCGGCAATCGCAGCGCCGATCTTGGCCGCAGCCTCGACGTTGTTCTTGCCGACGACGCCCAGTTCCTTCTCCAGCGACGAGGCAGAGGCCACAGTGACCCCCTTCACGTCGTCGATCAGCTGGACGCTGATGTTCTTGCTCGAACGGTGGACCGACAGGCGCAGACGCCCGTTGGCCATCGACTTGATCTTGTTCCGGACGCGCAGGCGGCGCTTGAGGAACAGCTCTCTCTTGTTGTTCGCCATTTTTGCGCCCCTTACTTCTTCTTGCCTTCCTTGCGGAAGATGTACTCATCCTTGTAGCGGATGCCCTTGCCCTTGTAGGGCTCGGGGCGCTTCCACTCGCGGATGTTCGCTGCGACCTGGCCGACCAGCTGCTGGTCGATGCCTTCCACGACGATTTCGGTCTGCTTCGGGGACGCGACGGTCACGCCCTTCGGCACTTCGAAATTCACTTCGTGGCTATAGCCCAGCGACAGCTTCAGCACGTTGCCGGCCATCGCGGCGCGGTAACCCACGCCCTGGATTTCCAGCTCTTTCTTGAAGCCTTCGGTCACGCCGGTGACAAGGTTGGCCACCATGGACCGCACCATGCCCCACTGCTGACGCGCCCGCTTCGACGTGCCGCGCGGCGTCACCTTGACGGTGGTGCCGTCGATGGTGATCGTCACGTCGTCGCCAGCGGTGAAGGTGCGGGTGCCTTTCGGCCCCTTCACCTCGATGGTCTGGCCAGAGATCGAAGCCGACACACCCTTGGGCAGTTCGACGGGTTTCTTTCCGATACGAGACATACCACCCTCCTCAGAACACGGTGCAGAGGACTTCGCCGCCAACATTGGCAGAGCGAGCCGCTGCGTCCGACATCACGCCCTTGGGCGTGGAGACGATGGAAACGCCCAGACCGTTGCGCACCGACGGGATGTCCTTGACAGCCATATAGACGCGACGGCCCGGCTTGGACACGCGCTTGAGTTCGCGGATCACGGGGGCGCCTTCGAAGTACTTCAGCGAGATCACCAGTTCGCCCTGGCCATTCTCGGTCGTCTTCTTCTCGTAGCCGCGGATGTAGCCTTCCGAAGCCAGCACATCCAGAACCCATGCGCGCAGCTTGGAAGCCGGCGACGACACGGTGGACTTGCCGCGCAGTTGCGCGTTGCGGATGCGGGTCAGCATATCGCCGAGAGGATCGTTCATAGACATCTGTGTTCCTCCCTTACCAGCTCGACTTCACCATGCCCGGGATCTGGCCGAAGGAGGCCAGTTCGCGCAGCATGATCCGCGAGAGCTTCAGCTTACGGTAGTAAGCGTGGGGACGGCCCGTCAGCTGGCAGCGGTTGTGCAGCCGGGTGGCGGACGAGTTACGGGGCAGTTCGGCCAGTTTCAGGGTCGCCTTGAAGCGCTCTTCCATCGGCTTGGACTGGTCGTTGATCACCGCTTTCAGGGCAGCGCGCTTGGAAGCGTGCTGCTTCACGAGCTTCTGCCGCTTCACTTCGCGGTTCACCATGGATTTCTTTGCCATATCAGGTTCCTCGCGCTTACGACGTGAAGGGCATGTTGAAATGCTTCAACAGCGCCTTGGCTTCCGCGTCGGTCTTCGCGTTCGTGCAGATGATGATGTCCATCCCTAGAACTTCGTCGACCTTGTCGAAGTTGATCTCGGGGAACACGATATGTTCCTTCAGGCCCATGGCGTAGTTGCCACGGCCGTCGAAGGACGTGCCCTTCACGCCGCGGAAGTCGCGGACGCGCGGCAGGGCGATTGTGATCAGACGGTCCAGGAATTCATACATCCGGTCGCCGCGCAGGGTGACCTTGCAGCCCAGCGGCATTTCCTCGCGGACGCGGAAACCGGCGATGGACTTCTTGGCCTTGGTGATGACGGCCTTCTGGCCGGCGATCTGCGACAGTTCCTCGGCCGCCTGCTTCACCTTCTTGGTGTCCTTGACGGCTTCGCCGACGCCCATGTTCAGGACGATCTTGTCCAGCTTGGGGATCTGCATGTCGTTCTTGTAGCCGAACTCCGCCTTCATCGCGGCGCGGATCTTGCCCGCATATTCGGCCTTCAGACGCGGGGTATAGGTAGCTGCGTCAAGCATCAGATCGCCTCCCCGGTCGATTTGGCGTAGCGCACCTTCTTGTCGCCTTCCATGCGGAAGCCGACGCGGGTTGCCTTGCCGTTCTTGTCAACGATGGCCAGGTTCGACAGGTCGATCGGCTGCGACACCGGCAGACGGCCGCCCTGCGACGACGCGGACTGCTTGGTGTGGCGGATGGCGACGTTCACGCCGTCCACGATCGCCTTGTTGTCCTTCGGCATGACGGCGGAAATCTCGCCCTTCTTGCCCTTGTCCTTGCCGGTGAGCACGATGACCGTGTCACCTTTCTTGAGCTTCGCAGCCATCAGAGCACCTCCGGAGCCAGCGAGATGATCTTCATGAAGTTCTTGGCACGCAGCTCGCGCACGACCGGCCCGAAGATACGGGTGCCGACCGGTTCTCCCTGGTTGTTCAGGATGACGGCGGCATTGCGGTCGAAACGGATGGAGGTGCCGTCTTCACGGCGGACTTCCTTGGCGGTGCGGACGACGACGGCCTTGCGGACGTCCCCCTTCTTCACGCGGCCCTTCGGAATCGCTTCCTTCACCGACACCACGATGATGTCGCCGACGGATGCGTAGCGGCGGTGCGAACCGCCCAGAACCTTGATGCACTGAACCCGGCGCGCGCCGGAGTTGTCAGCAACATCCAGATTGGTCTGCATCTGGATCATTGGGTTACTCCCGACCTTTGGGAACGGTCATGATCTGCAACCGTCCCAGGGTTTCGTTCGTGCCGAACGGAGGCCCGAGGCTTACGCCTCGACGACCACCGTCCAGCGTTTCGTTTTCGAAATCGGTGCGCACTCTTCGATACGGACAGTGTCGCCGACCTTGAACTTGTTGTGCTCGTCGTGGGCCCGGTACTTCTTGGACTTGCGGACGGTCTTTTGCAGCAGCGGGTGCTTGAAGCGGCGCTCGACGAGGACGGTGATCGTCTGCTCGTTCTTGTCCGAGGTCACGACACCTTGCAGGATACGCTTGGGCATTTCGTGGTCCTCTTACTTCGCGGCTTCGGCGGCTTTTTGGTTCAGCACCGTCTTGATGCGCGCCACGTCCTTGCGGATGGCGTTGAACCGGGCGGTATTCTCGAGCTGGCCGGTGGCCTGCTGGAAGCGCAGGTTGAAGGCTTCCTTCTTCAGTGCGACCAGGCTGTCACGCAGCTGGTCAGGGGTCTTGCCCCGCAGTTCTTCGGCTTTCACGGCCTTTGTCCTTTTCTCAATCACCAGAGGGCCCCTGCGGTCTGCTCAGGGTTACCTTGAATCTGGTGGATCAATGATGAACCAACGATTCCGAGTCGCCCCGGAACCGTGGATGCGTCCCATTACAGAAGGGGGGGCACGAGGGCAAGCCCTTTCCCGAGAAAACCTGCGCCCGCGTAGGGTGCGCCATAGCGCACCCTACCCCGCCGATGGCCCGCAAAAGCAAAAGGCCCCCGCCGTCTCCGGCAGGGGCCCCGGTAGGGTGCGCCATGGCGCACCCTACATCACCAGTCTTCCTTCGCCACGATGCGCGTCGTCACCGGAAGCTTCATCGCCCCCAGACGCAGAGCCTCGCGTGCGATGACCTCGGACACGCCGTCGATCTCGAACATGATGCGGCCCGGCTTCACCTTGGCCGCCCAGTAATCGACCGAGCCCTTGCCCTTACCCATACGCACTTCTGTCGGCTTCGACGACACCGGCACATCGGGGAACACGCGGATCCAGACACGGCCCTGACGCTTCATGTGGCGGGTGATCGCGCGGCGGGCCGCCTCGATCTGCCGCGCGGTGACGCGCTCGGGTTCCGTGGCCTTCAGGGCGAAGGAGCCGAAGTTCAGCAGGAAGCCGCCCTTCGCCTCGCCGTGGATACGGCCCTTGTGCTGTTTGCGGAACTTCGTCCGTTTCGGTTGCAGCATTTCCTTCTACTCCCTTACGCGCGTTCGCGGTCGCGGCGCGGCGCACGCGGCGCAGCGCCGTCCTGCGCTTCCGCCTGACGGCGGTCGCGGGCCTGCGGATCATGCTCAAGGATCTCGCCCTTGAAGATCCACACCTTCACGCCGATGATCCCGTAGGGCGTCTCGGCTTCCGACAGCGCATAGTCGATGTCGGCGCGCAGCGTGTGCAGCGGCACGCGGCCTTCGCGGTACCATTCCGTACGCGCGATTTCCGCACCGCCCAGACGACCCGCAACGTTCACCCGGATACCCAGGGCGCCCATGCGCATCGCGTTCTGCACGCCCCGCTTCATCGCGCGGCGGAACGAAACCCGGCGCTCCATCTGCTGGGCGATCGACTCGGCCACCAGCTGGGCGTCCAGTTCCGGCTTGCGGACTTCGACGATGTTCAGGTGCAGTTCGGACTTGGTGAAGACCGACAGCTTCTTGCGCAGACCTTCGATATCCGCGCCCTTCTTGCCGATGATCACGCCCGGACGAGCCGTGTGGATCGTCACGCGGCACTTCTTGTGCGGACGCTCGATGATCACGCGGCTGACGCCGGCCTGCTTGCATTCCTCGTGGATGAACTCGCGCATCTTGAGGTCTTCAAGCAGCAGGTTGCCATAGTCCTTCGACTCGGCGAACCAGCGGCTGTCCCAGGTCCGGTTGACCTGGAGGCGCATCCCGATCGGGTTAACCTTCTGTCCCATTATGCCGACTCCCCGGTCTGACGCACCTTAATGGTGATTTCGCTGAACGGCTTCATGATCTTGCCGAAACGGCCACGCGCACGCGGGCGGCCACGCTTCATCACAAGGTTCTTGCCAACCCAGGCTTCCGCCACGACGAGGTTGTCCACATCCAGACCGTGGTTGTTCTCGGCATTGGCGATGGCCGACTGCAGGCACTTCTTCACGTCACCCGCGATCCGGCGCTTCGAGAAGGTGAGGTCGGCCAGCGCCTTGTCCACCTTCTTGCCGCGGATCAGACCGGCGACGAGGTTCAGTTTCTGCGGCGAGGTGCGAAGCATCCGGGCAATCGCCATCGCTTCGTTGTCCGCCACGCGGCGCGGATTCTTTTCCTTACCCATGGCTTACTTCCTCTTGGCTTTCTTGTCGGCCGCATGGCCGTAGTAGGTGCGGGTCGGCGAGTATTCACCGAACTTCTGACCGATCATCTCCTCGGTGATCGCCACCGGGATATGCTTGTGGCCGTTATAGACCCCGAAGGTCAGACCAACGAACTGCGGCAGGATCGTCGAACGGCGCGACCAGATCTTGATCACTTCGTTCTTGCCCGACTCCCGCGCCTTCTCGGCCTTCTTCAGGACGTAGGCATCGACGAACGGGCCCTTCCAGATAGAACGTGCCATGGATTAGCGCCCTTTCTTCGCGTGACGCGAGCGGACAATGTACTTGTCCGTCTTCTTGTTTGACCGGGTCCGGTTGCCCTTGGTGCCCTTGCCCCACGGGGTGACGGGGTGACGGCCACCCGAGGTGCGGCCTTCACCACCACCATGCGGGTGGTCGATCGGGTTCATGGCAACGCCGCGGACGGTCGGGCGGACGCCCATGTGCCGCTTGCGGCCTGCTTTACCCAGGTTCTGGTTGGAGTTGTCGGGGTTCGACACGGCACCGATGGTCGCCATGCATTCCTGACGCACCATCCGCAGTTCGCCCGACGAAAGGCGGATCTGCGCATAGCCGCCGTCACGGCCGACGAACTGGGCATAGGTGCCCGCAGCGCGTGCCAGCTGGCCGCCCTTGCCGGGCTTCAGCTCGACGTTGTGCACGATCGTCCCGATCGGCATCCCGCTGAAGGGCATGGCATTGCCCGGCTTCACGTCGGTCTTGGCGCCCGCGATCACCTGATCGCCGACGGCCAGACGCTGCGGCGCCAGGATATAGGCCAGTTCACCATCCGCATACTTCACCAGCGCGATGAAGGCGGTGCGGTTCGGGTCATATTCGATCCGTTCCACGGTCGCCGCGATATCGAACTTGCGGCGCTTGAAATCCACAACGCGGTACAGGCGCTTTGCGCCGCCGCCCTTGTGCCACATCGTGACACGTCCGGTGTTGTTCCGGCCGCCCGTCTTGGTCAGACCCTCGGTGAGGGCTTTGACGGGGCGTCCTTTCCACAGCTCCGAACGGTCGATCAGAACCAGCCCACGCTGGCCAGGCGTCGTCGGTTTATACGACTTGAGTGCCATGCTCTCTGTCTTCCGTCAGCTTGAGGGGTCGCAGGCGGCGACCCGAGGTTATAGGGCTCCGAAGATCCCCGGCAGGTCGGTCAGCGCCTCACGGCGAGGACCGTATTCTTCAAAAAATCCACGGCCCCGGAAACCGGGGCCGCAAGATTCGTGCGGCTTCTATCAGAGGCCCGTGGCAACGTCGATAGTGTTGCCTTCCTCCAGCGTGACATAGGCCTTCTTCTTGTCGCTCCGCTCGCCGGGACGGCCGCGGAACTTCTTGACCTTGCCCTTGGAGACGACGGTATTCACCGCCTTCACCTTCACGCCAAAGACCGCCTCGACGGCTTCCTTGATCGCGGGCTTCGTCGCGTCCATCGCCACCTGGAAGACGACCGCACCGTTCTCCGACGCCATGGTCGCTTTCTCGGTGATGATCGGCTTCTTGATCAGGTCGAAGTGTTCGGGTTTCGCGCTCATTTCAGACGAGCCTCCAGAGCTTCGACACCCGCCTTCGTGATCACCAGCGTGTCACGCTTCAGGATGTCATAGACGTTTGCGCCGATGGTCGGCAGCACGTCGATCCCTTCGAGGTTGCGGGCAGCCAGCGCGAAATTCGCGTCGACATCCGCGCCGTCGATGATCAGCACGCGCTTCCAGCCCCGTTCCTTGACGGTCTTGGCCAGCATCGCGGTCTTGGCTTCCGCCATCGCAAGGCTGTCCACGATCACCAGCTCACCCGCCTTGGCCTTGGCCGACAGCGCGTGACGCAGCCCGAGGGCGCGGAACTTCTTCGGCAGGTCATGGGCGTGCGACCGCGGGGTCGGGCCCTTGTAAACGCCACCGTGACGGAAGATCGGCGCCTTGCGGGACCCGTGACGTGCGCCACCGGTGCCCTTCTGGCGGTAGATCTTCTTGGTCGAGTAGGACACGTCCGACTTGCCAAGGACCGAGTGGGTGCCGGCCTGTGCCTTCGCACGCTGCCAGCGGACCACGCGGTGCAGGATGTCCGCGCGCGGCTCGAGGCCGAACAGCGCTTCGTCCAGATCGATGGAGCCGGCCTTGCCGCCGTCCAGCTTGATCACATCCAGTTTCATGCTTCACCCCCTTCGACCGCGACTTCGGCGGCCGGAGCAGCAGCGGTGCGGATCGCCGCAGGACGCGGAGCATCCTTCAGCGCGGGCTTCTTCACCGCATCCTTGACGGTGACCCAGCCACCCTTGGAACCGGGGACGGCACCCTTCACCATGATCAGGCCACGGTCGGCATCCGTGCGCACGACCTGCAGGTTCTGCGTGGTCACGCGGACGGCACCGAGGTGACCGGCCATCTTCTTGCCCTTGAACACCTTGCCGGGGTCCTGGCACTGGCCCGTGGACCCGTGCGAACGGTGGCTGATCGACACACCGTGCGAGGCCCGCAGACCGCCGAAGTTGTGCCGCTTCATCGCACCGGCAAAACCCTTACCGATCGAGGTGCCGGCGATGTCCACGAACTGGCCTGCCAGATAGTGGTCGGCGGTGATTTCCGCGCCCACTTCGATCAGGTTGTCCGCCGACACGCGGAATTCCGCGATCTTGCGCTTGGGCGCCACATTCGCCTTGGCGAAGTGGCCGCGCTGCGCGGCAGTGGTCCGCTTGGCCTTGGCATTGCCCGCGCCCAGCTGGACGGCGGTATATCCATCCTTCTCGGCGGTGCGCTGCGCGACCACTTGCAGGTTGTCGAGTTGGAGAACGGTCACAGGAACCTGCGTGCCGTTCTCAAGGAACAGCCGGGTCATGCCCAGCTTCTTTGCGATAACGCCAGAGCGCATGGTCATGCCCTCCTCAAACCTTGATCTCGACGTCCACGCCAGCGGCGAGGTCGAGCTTCATCAGCGCGTCCACGGTCTGGGGGGTCGGATCGACGATGTCGAGAAGACGCTTGTGCGTCCGGATTTCCCACTGGTCGCGCGACTTCTTGTCGATGTGCGGACCACGGAGAACCGTGAACTTCTCGATCTTGTTCGGCAGCGGGATCGGGCCGCGCACTTGCGCGCCGGTCCGCTTGGCCGTGTTCACGATTTCCTGCGTGCTGGCGTCCAGAACGCGGTAATCGAAGGCCTTCAGCCGGATGCGGATGGTCTGACCTTGCATCTTTGTTTTCCTTCGGAACGTAGGCCGCGCTGGATTGCCCGACCCATAGGTTCACATTTGTTGATGGTCTGCGGCGCACCCCCGGAAGGGTGCGCCGCGCGTCCTTACAGATTGCTCCTGCCTTTGGAAAGGCGATTCGCGATCTTTCTTGCTCCGGGTCGCGCCTTGCGGGGCGACCGGGAAATTCACATCACTCGATGATCTTCGAGACGACGCCCGCGCCGACGGTGCGGCCGCCTTCGCGGATGGCGAAGCGCAGCTTCTCTTCCATCGCGATCGGGGCGATCAGCGTCACGTTGAACTTCAGGTTGTCGCCCGGCATCACCATCTCGGTCCCGGCCGGCAGCTCCACCGTCCCGGTCACGTCCGTCGTGCGGAAGTAGAACTGCGGGCGGTAGTTCGCGAAGAACGGCGTGTGACGGCCGCCTTCTTCCTTCGTCAGGATGTAGGCTTCGGCCTCGAACTTCGTGTGCGGGTTCACCGACTTCGGCTTGCACAGCACCTGGCCGCGCTCCACGCCGTCACGGTCGATGCCGCGCAGCAGCACGCCCACGTTGTCGCCGGCTTCC
>AYNO01000112.1 GCA_000500915.1 Rhodobacter sp. CACIA14H1 | reverse complement strand
CCTTTCGACATTCCTTGCACCGGGACGAGCCTTGAGGCTTGCGACGGCTGACGCCCCCATTGACACGCCCCGCCCCCCGGCACACCCTCCGCGCCATCCAGAGGGGGCCTTCATGCATCACCGTTCCGTCGCCGTTTACGACCGTTTCCTTGCCAACCTCTCGCGCCTCCTCGACAAGGCCGAGTCGCATTGCACCGCGAAGAACATCAAGCCCGAGGCGATGCTGACCTTCCGCCTCTTTCCCGACATGTTCCCCTTCGTGAAACAGGTGCAGCTGTCCTGCGACTTCGCCGCCCGCGCCGCCGCCCGTCTGGCGGGCGAGGAGCCGAAATCCTTTCCCGATACCGAAACCACCTTTGCCGAATTGCAGGACCGCATCCGTGCCGCACGCGGCTACATGGCGGGCTTCGACCCCGCCCGCTATGACGGGGCGGAAAGCCGCGACATCCGCATCAAGATCCGCGGGAACGAGGTGACGATGGACGGCGAGACCTTCCTGAACCTCTATTCCCTGCCGCAGTTCTATTTCCACATCGCCACGGCCTACAACATCCTCCGCCACAACGGGGTGGAGCTGGGCAAGGGCGATTACATGGGGGCCTGAGGCCCCCCCCGTCAGGCCGGTTTCGCCACCGCCCCCGCAGGGCGCAGCCCGTCCGCCGCCGCCGTCCGCCCCGCCATCAGCGCGACGAAGACCAGCAGCAGCGCCAGCGTGCCATAGGTCCAGCGGAAGCCCACATGTTCGGCCACGAAGCCGATGGTCGAAGGCGCGACGAGGATGCCGGAATAGCCGAACATCGTGACCGCCGCGATCCCCGCGCCGGGGGCAAGGCCGGGATGGTTGCCCGCGGCCGAGAACATGATCGGCACCATGTTCGCCACGCCAAGCCCCGACACGGCGAAGCTTGCCACCGCGATCAGGTCGGTGGGCGCCGCCGCACCGCCCAGCATCCCCGCCGCCGCGATGAACCCCGACCAGCGCAGCGTCCGGACCGCGCCGAAACGATTGCGCACGCTGTCCCCCGCGAAACGCATCACCGCCATCGCGCCGGAAAAGAAGGCGAAGGCCAGCCCCGACCGCGCCACGTCCGACCCCAGCTCCTGCTGCAGGTAAAGCGCGGCCCAGTCCAGCACCGCCCCTTCCGGCACCATGGAAAACAGCGCCAGCACCCCCAGCAGCCAGATCGCCGGATCGCGCGGCAGAAGCGTCGTCTGGGGCGCGGTCTCGCCTGCCGGTGTCACATGCGGCGGGTCGTACAGGACGAAGGGCATCGCCCCCACCACCAGCACCGCCGCCACCGTCGCGGCCCAGAGCGCCTGACCCTGGCCCCCCAATGCGCGATCAGCCAGCCGCCCAGCGCCCCGCCGAAGAAACCGCCAAGGCTCCAGAACCCGTGGGAGGAGGACATGATGGCGCGGCCCAGCCGCCGCTCCACCTCGACCGCGCTGGCATTCATGGCGACGTCCATGCAGCCGATCATCGCGCCCAGCAGCATCATCGCGGGCGTCAGCAGCCAGAGGTTCGGGGAAAAGACCACCGCCGGCAGCACCGGCACGATGGACAGGGCAAAGACCCGCAGCACGGTCTGCGACCCGAAGCGGGCGATCAGGCGGCCCGCAAAGAGCATCGCCCCCACCGCGCCGAGGCCGAGCGCAAGGATCAGCAGCCCCAGCGTGAATTCGCTGATGTCATGGCGCGGCAGCAGCAGCGGGATCTGTGGCGCCCATGCCCCCATGGTGAACCCATTGGCAAGGAACATGGCCGCAACGGCCCAGCGGCCGCGACGGGCGGCTTGGATTTCGGTCATGGAAATCGGCTCCGTAAACGTTACAGGACGCATAGACCTTTCGCCCGTCCGGCGGAAGGGGGCGCGGTTGACGTTGTGTTACAGCGCGTTTCGCGGGCTGCACCCCTGTCACCCGTCCCCACGCGCCCCGGCCCTGCGCCGGGGCCTCCCCTGAACCGGGCGCGGTTGCGCGATGCGGAGGTCCCGGGTCAAGCCCGGGACGGGGTGGGCGGGGATCAGGTGCCGCGCGGCTTTGCTCGCAATGTGGGTTCTGCCTGCGTCGGGTCCTCGGGCCAGGGATGTTTCGGATATTGCCCGCGCATGTCCTTCCTGACATCGGCATAGCTCGTGGCCCAGAAGCGCGGCAGGTCCATCGTCACCTGCACGGGGCGCTGGGCGGGCGACAGCAGAGTGATACGCAGCGGCTTCCGGTCCGCCCCCGTGACGGGATGCGTGGTCACCCCGAACATCTCCTGAAGGCGCACCTCGATCGACGGCGCCTCGCCTTCGTAATCGATGGGGACGCGCCGCCCCAGCGGGGTTTCGAAATGCGGCGGCGCGATGCGGTCCAGCGCCTGCGCCTGATCCCAGGACAGCATCCCGCGTAACGCCTCGGTCAGGTCCAGCGCCCGCAATTCCGCCTCGGTCCGCGCCTTGCCCATATGGGGCAGCAGCCAGTCCTCCAGCCCCGCCACCAGCGCGGCATCGGTCATGTCGGGGAAGGCGTCGCCCGCCCCCCGCGCCAGTTCCACCCTTGCGCGGAAGCGGCGGGCCGATGCCGTCCATGGCAGGCCGGTCTGGCGGATGCCGTCCAGCGCGGCGCGGGCCACGGCCTCGGCAGGGGCATCCGGCCATGTGCGGTCGTCCAGCACGAGCGACCCCAGCCGTTCCTGCCGCCGCGCCAGCACCCGCCCTTCGCGGCGCGACCATTCGCAGACATCGTGCCAGCGGATGCGGGCGGCGAAAAGCGCCCGCACTTCGGCCTCGGATATCGCCACGGCCTGACGCACCGTCGCCTCGCGCGGGTCGCCGTCAAGGTCGGTCGCCACGATCAGCCTTGCGCCCGACAGGGGCAGCCCCGCCGCCATCGCCGCCCCCTTGCCACCCGACAGCACCCAGCGCGGCGCATCGCCCTTGCGGCGCAGCCCGATGCGGTCCGGATAGGCCAGCGCCGCCATCTGCGCCACCGACAGGTCGCCGCCTTCGCCCTGCGGCACGGCGCGGGCCAGTCGCCTCGCCTCGTCCCGGATGCGGTCGATCGTGGCGCGGTGGGCATGGGGCGGCGGGCGGTCCACGGCCTTCAGCCGCGCCACAAGGTCCGGCGGGTCGCCCCGCAGCGGGTCGCGTTCGGCCAGCAGCGCGGCCAGCGGCGCGGCCCCCGGCCCCGCCACGGCCAGCATGTGCCCCAGACGCGGATGCAGCGGCAGCGCCGCCAGCCTGCGCCCGTGATCCGTGATGCGCCCCCCGTCATCCAGCGCTCCGAGATCGGCCAGCAGCCCCCGCGCCTCGGCCAGCACACCCGCATGGGGCGGCGTCAGGAAGGGCAGGTCCGCCGACCCCCACAGCGCCAGTTCCAGCGCAAGGGGCGTCAGGTCCGCCGCCTCGATCTCGGCAGGGGGGAAGGGGGACAGGCCGCCCTCCTCTCCCTTCGTCCACAGCCGGTAGCAGATGCCGGGTGCCACGCGTCCGGCACGGCCCCGGCGCTGTTCCGCCTCGGCCTTCGTGACGCGCTCCGTCACCAGACGCGACATGCCCGACGGCGCGTCATACCGCGCCCGCCGCGCCCGCCCGCCATCCACGACGACGCGGATATCGGGAATCGTCAGCGAGGTTTCGGCAATCGACGTGGCCAGCACCACCTTGCGCCCCGCCACCGGCGCCAGCGCCGCCCGCTGCGCCGCGAAATCCATCGCGCCGAACAGGGGCCGCACCACCACCCCGGCAGGCAGGCGCGGGGCCAGCGCCGCCTCCACCCGCCGGATTTCCCCCTCGCCGGGCAGGAAACACAGGACACCTCCCTCGGCCGTCTCCTCCAGCGCCTGCAGGACAAGGTTCGCCACCGCGGCCTCGTATCGGACCGAGGCATCGGGCGGGCGGGTCAGCCAGCGCGTCTCGACCGGGAAGGCCCGCCCTTCCGATGTGACAAGCGGCGCCTCGCCCATCAGCCGCGCCACGGGGGCGGCGTCCAGCGTGGCGGACATGGCCAGCAGGATAAGGTCCTCGCGCAGCGCCCCGCGGATTTCCAGACAGAGCGCAAGGCCCAGATCGGCCGTCAGGCTGCGTTCGTGGAATTCGTCGAAGATCACCGCCCCCACGCCCTCCAGCGACGGGTCGGACTGGATCATGCGGGTCAGGATGCCCTCCGTCACCACCTCGATCCGCGTGGCGCGGCTGACCTTCGCCTCGCCCCGGATGCGGTAGCCGACGGTCTGCCCGACGCCTTCGCCCAGCGTTTCGGCCATCCGCTCGGCGGCGGCGCGGGCGGCAAGGCGGCGCGGCTCCAGCATGACGATGCGGCCCGCGACAAGCCCCGCCGCCAGCAGGTCCAGCGGCACGCGCGTCGTCTTGCCAGCGCCGGGCGGGGCCTGCAGCACCGCCATGCCACGCGCGGCAATCGCGGCACGCAGCGCGGGCAGGGCGTCGTCGATGGGCAGCGAATCCGTCATCCCCCCCTTATCGCGGCGCAGGGGCGGCGGGGCCAGAGGGAACGGCGGCAGGGAACTCCACACACCGCCCGCTCTGGCATCTTCCGCCGCCCTCGCGCTAGAACGGTCCGGCACAGACCGGAGGCACGCATGACCGGCAGGGAAACCGATGTGTCGGCACTGGCCGCAGGCGTCGCGGCGGGGGACCGCCGGGCGCTGGCCCGCGCCATCACGCTGGTGGAAAGCGGCCGCGCCGACCACCGGGCGCAGGCGCTCGACCTGCTGGACCGCCTCCGCAGCGGGCCGCCCAGACAGGCGCTCCGTCTCGGCCTGTCCGGCACCCCCGGCGTCGGCAAATCCACCTTCATCGAAAGCTTCGGCCTGATGCTGATCGCGCAGGGCCTGCGCGTCGCCGTTCTGGCGGTGGACCCGTCCTCCGCCCGCTCCGGCGGGTCCATCCTCGGCGACAAGACGCGGATGGAGCGCCTGTCGCGCGAATCCCGCGCCTTCATCCGCCCGTCGCCGTCGCAGGCCCGCATGGGTGGCGTCGCCCGCCGCACCCGCGAGGCGGTGGCGCTCTGCGAATCGGCGGGCTTCGACATCGTCCTGATCGAGACGGTGGGCGTCGGCCAGTCCGAAACCGTGGTGGCCGAACTCTGTGACCTGTTCCTGCTGCTTCTGGCCCCCGCGGGCGGTGACGAATTGCAGGGCGTGAAGCGCGGGATCATGGAGATGGCGGACCTCATCCTCGTGAACAAGGCCGATGGCGACCTGAAACCCGCCGCGCAGCGGACGATGGCCGAATATGCCGGTGCCCTGCGCCTGCTGCGCCGCCGCCCGCAGGACCCCGAGGGCTTCCCCCGCGCGATGTGCGTCTCGGCGCTGGAAACCGGCGGGCTGGCGGCGGCATGGGAGGACATGCAGACGCTGGCCGCCTGGCGGCAGGAGAACGGCCACTGGACCGCCCGCCGCGCCGCGCAGGCCCGCCACTGGTTCGAGGACGAGGTGCGGCAGGGCCTGCTCGCCGCCCTGTCGCGCGAACCGGTGCGCAGCCGGATGGAAACGCTCGGTCAGGATGTGGCCGAAGGCCGCCTCAGCCCCGAGGCGGCGGCAGAGCGGCTGCTGTCGGCCCTGCGCTGACCCTGCCCGCATTTTCCGTCCCCAAATATCCCGGGGGAATCGCCCGCGCCTGCGCGGGCGATGGGGGCTGGCCCCCGGCGACGGCGGCGACGGGAACCGCCGCCTGGACTGCCGCGCCCGCAGCTGCCCCTTCCCCTGCCGTGCGATCCCTGCGAAAAATCGCGCCCCGGGCCGCGCCCTTCCGCCAAGGGTCGCTTGACGCGGGCGGGCTTTCCACTTACACGCCCCCAATCGAATTCGGACGCCCGGGGTGACTCGGGTTCCCCACCTATACGGGCCGCGTCCCGTTGACATACGAAGGAACAAGACGATGTCGCGCGTCTGCGAACTGACGGGCAAGGGCCCGATGACCGGCAACACCGTGAGCCACGCGAACAACAAGTCGCGTCGCCGCTTCCTGCCGAACCTGAACGACGTCACGCTGATCTCGGACGTGCTGGGCCAGTCCTTCAAGCTGCGCATCTCGGCCGCCGCGCTGCGGTCGGTCGATCACCGTGGCGGGCTGGACGCCTTCCTCGCCAAGGCGAAGGATGACGAACTCTCGGCCAACGCGCTGAAGATCAAGAAGGACATCGTCAAGGCCCAGGCCACCGCCTGATCCCTTGCCGTCCCGATCCGGAGGGCCCCGCCGCGCCAGCCGCAGCGGGGCCTTTCGCTTGCGTGGCCCCCGGCACCGGCAAGAGGGCGGCAGGACGGCAGCAGGGCAGGGGGGCGACATGCTGCCCCCTTTTCCCCGCGCCGCGAAAGGCCTAACTGGACGGCATGACCCTGCGCACCCTGACCAGCCTGCTGCTTGCGCTGATGCTGACCGTGACCTCGGTCACGTCGGTTGCCGCCCATGCCCGCATGGCGGGCGCGATGCAGGTGGAACTCTGCGCCGACCATGGCGCGGGAACGGTGGTCACGCTGGACGCGGCGGGCAATCCCGTCGATGTCCCGCAGCACTGCCCCGACTGCCTTGCCGCGACGCTTGCGCCTGACGGCCAGCCCGCCGCAGTCCCGTCCCGCCCGGTCACGCGGTCCGAACCGCATGTCTGCGCCCTGCCGCTTCCGGTCGAAGGCGACAGCGCCCCCGATCCCGCCGCACGGGGACCGCCCCCGCCTGTCTGATCCGTCACCGGCAGATTACTCCAGACAGACAAGGGACGATCCCATGACCTATGCTTCGAAACTGGCCGCGCTTGCGGCTGCATTCCTCATCTCCATGCCCGCCATGGCCGAGGAACATCCCGAAGGGATGCACATCCATGACGTCTATGCCCGCTCCAACGGGCAGGAAGGCGGCTCCGGCGCGGTGTTCCTGATGATCCACAACAACGGCGAAACCGACGACCGCCTGATCGGAGCCGTGGCCGACGTGGCGCAGAAGGCGGAACTGCACACCCACAAGGAATCCGCCGATGGCGTCATGCAGATGATGCAGATCGAAGGCGGCGTCCCCCTTCCGGCGGGCGAGATGCACGAATTCGCCCGTGGCGGCGACCATGTCATGCTGATGGGCCTGACGCGGGCGCTGGCGGATGGCGATACCTTCCCCCTGACGCTGGTCTTCGAACAGGCGGGCGAGATCACGGTCGAGGCCGTGGTGGACAATGCCCGCAAGCCGGGCGAGGGGATGATGGACCATTCCGGCCATGGCGACATGGACCATTCCAAGCACATGAACCACGGCACCGGCGGCTGACCCCGGACACAGGGGGGGCGGGCCGCCGCCCCCCGCACCCCCCCCGCGCCCCCCTTGCCTGCGGCCCGTCGCCCCGCTACCCAAGGCTGCATGACAACCCGCATCCTTTTCGTCTGCCTCGGCAATATCTGCCGTTCCCCCACCGCCGAAGGCGTCTTCCGCGCCATCGCCGCCGCCGAAGGGCTGGAGGTAGAGGTGGACAGCTGCGGCACCGGCGGCTGGCACGCGGGCGAACCGCCCCATCCCCCCGCCGTCGCCGCCGCCCGCAGGCGCGGCTACGACCTGACGCCGCTCCGCGCCCGCCAGATCACGGCCGGGGATTTCACCCGCTTCGACCGCATCCTCGTGATGGACCGCGCCAACCTGCGCGATGTGCAGTCGCTGGCCCCCGCAGGCGGCACGCAGCCCGAACTCTTCCTCACCCACGCGCCGCAGCACGGGGACGAGGTGCCGGACCCCTGGTACACCGGCGAATATGACCGCGTTCTGGACATGGTCGAGGATGCATCCCGCGCCCTCGCCGCCACGCTCCGCCCCCGCTGATGCACGGCCCGCGTCAGCCGGCGCAATAGGCCTCGGCCGTGGCACCGAAATTCTTGTAGCGCTCCCAGAAGGCATCGTCGCTTTCGCGCTTCGACATCCATGTCTCGTGCGCCTTTTCCGGATCGGCAAAGAACTTCGCCGCCCGCCGCTGGTCGCCCCCGCGCAGGGTCATGTCCGCGACCTGCTGGATGCAGGCACAGACCGTCCGGTTCGCCGCATCGCGGTCCGACCGCAGGCAGGCGCGTTCGATGGGGCCCGCATCGGCCGCCGACATCGACAGGGGAAAGAGAAGCGCCGCCACTGCCGCGCCGGAAAGGATGGTCTTCATCATCTCTGCCTCTTGCCGCAGGGCGCATCGCCCGCAGTCGTTCTTTGCGCGGGATTATGCCGATCCGGCGGGTTTTTTCAATCTTCCCCGTGCCGCGCAGCCGATCACGTTTTCGCCTCCGTCCCGCAGCCGGAGGGCCGCCCTGCAACAGGCCCCGACAGCGGGCCCTCGGGGGGCTTTCCGACCCTTCCCCGACAGGCTATATGCCCCGCCATGACCCAGCTTGACCGCATCCGCAACTTCTCGATCGTGGCCCATATCGACCACGGCAAATCCACGCTCGCCGACCGGCTCATCCAGATGACCGGGACGGTGGCCGAACGCGACATGAAGGCCCAGCTGCTGGACAGCATGGACATCGAACGCGAACGCGGGATCACCATCAAGGCGAACACCGTGCGGATCGAATATCCGGCCAAGGATGGGCAGACCTATATCCTGAACCTGATCGACACGCCCGGCCACGTGGACTTCGCCTATGAGGTCAGCCGCTCCATGCGCGCCGTGGAAGGGTCGCTGCTGGTGGTCGATGCAAGTCAGGGCGTCGAAGCCCAGACCCTTGCCAACGTCTATCAGGCCATCGATGCGGGCCACGAGATCGTGCCGGTCCTGAACAAGATCGACCTCCCCGCCGCCGACCCCGACCGCGTGAAGGAGAATATCGAGGATGTGATCGGCCTCGACGCCTCGGACGCCATCCCGATTTCCGCCAAGACCGGCCTCGGCATCCCTGATGTGCTGGAGGCGATCGTGCAGCGCCTGCCCGCCCCGAAAGGCGACCGCGACGCGCCCTTGAAGGCCATGCTGGTGGACAGCTGGTATGACGCCTATCTCGGCGTCGTCGTCATGATCCGCGTCATGGACGGCGTCATCCGCAAGGGCGACCGCGTGAAGATGATGCAGACCGGCGCCGTCTATGGCATCGACAAGCTGGCGGTCCTGAAACCGCAGATGGTGGACATCGCCGAACTGGGGCCGGGCGAGATCGGCGTGCTGACCGCATCCATCAAGCAGGTCCGCGACACCCGCGTGGGCGACACCATCACCCATGAACGCAAAGGGTGCGACACGCCCCTGCCGGGGTTCAAACCCGCGCAACCCGTGGTCTTCTGCGGCCTCTTCCCCGTCGATGCCAACGACTTCGAAGCCCTCCGCGACGCGATCGAGAAACTGGCGCTGAACGACGCGTCTTTCAGCTACGAAATGGAAACCTCCGCCGCCCTCGGCTTCGGCTTCCGCTGCGGCTTCCTCGGCCTTCTCCACCTCGAGGTGATCCGCGACCGGCTGGAGCGGGAATATGACCTCGACCTCATCACCACCGCGCCGTCGGTGGTGTTCAAGCTGCACATGAAGGACGGAGAGGTGCGCGACCTGCACAACCCCGCCGACATGCCCGACCTGACCTATGTGGACCATATCGAAGAGCCGCGCATCAAGGCCACGATCATGGTGCCGGACGAATACCTCGGCGACATCCTGAAACTCTGCCAGGACCGCCGCGGCATCCAGCTGAACCTGACCTATGCCGGCAACCGCGCCATGGTGGAATACGACCTGCCGCTGGCCGAGGTGGTCTTCGACTTCTACGACCGCCTGAAATCCGTGACCAAGGGCTACGCCTCCTTCGACTACCAGATTTCCGAATACCGCGAGGATCATCTGGTCAAGATGTCCATCCTCGTGAACGAGGAACCGGTGGACGCGCTGTCGATGATGGTCCACCGCGACCGGGCCGAGATGCGGGGGAGGGCGATGGTGGAAAAGCTGAAGGAGCTGATCCCCCGCCACATGTTCAAGATCCCGATCCAGGCGGCCATCGGCGGCCGCGTCATCGCCCGCGAGACGCTGTCGGCCATGCGCAAGGACGTGACGGCCAAGTGCTATGGCGGCGACGCGACGCGGAAGCGGAAGCTTCTGGACAAGCAGAAGGCCGGCAAGAAGCGCATGCGCCAGTTCGGCAAGGTGGAGATCCCGCAGGAGGCGTTTATTTCGGCGTTGAAGATGGATGGGTGATTTATTGGTGGAGCAGTGGAAAAGGTTATTGGTTCTTTCGAGTCATTTAGAGGGATAGTTTCTTCCTCGTTTCTTGACTTCGCGCAGCGTCATTGCGTGCTTCGCGATTATGAAGATGTTGGATTCTCATTTTCCCCATTTGTTGAGTTCGTTCGTGAAGAGTCTGATTTTCTCCGTCAGATTGGGGAAGAAGGTGCCGACCTGCTGGTCGGCCTTGAGTTACTGAGTTCCGTTTTCGATTTAGTAGTGCCAGCTCTCTTTAAAGCTGAGGAAAGCAGCTCTGATGCTACAACGCTAGCGGCGGTTTCGAGATCGGCCCTGTCGTTAAGCTTCTTTATTCGACAAGTTCTGGATGTATTTCGTCGATGTGTTTGGGCTGGTGAAGATATACCTGCAAGAATCCTTGCGAGAACCTTATCTGAAGCCTTCGACGTTCTTTTTCTTGTCTCGTTTGATCAACGTGCATCAGATGATTATACCAATGGTGGTGACGACCCCGAAAAGTTCTATCAGAAGCATATTGCTCGTGGAAGCTTGCCTCGTCGTCGTACAGAGCTGTTGAATAGCTTGTTTGGCGCTACAATAGCGCGCGAGGTTGAAGAATATGCTGGCGCTGAGTTTCGGGCGTTCTCTCAAGCAGTACATCCATCTTATACTGCGGGTGTTATGTTGTTACTTGCCGCCTTTCCCAAGCAAGAGAATGATTCGTATGCGTTTATGAGCGATTGGCCATGCAAACGAGCTGTTCGGTTTGTGCTTTTCTCAATGAGCCTTTCGTTAGCTTTAGTCGCGGCAAGGAATGATTTATGGACGACGGAGAATAAGCCGCGGGCAGGATCAATGTCGGAAACTATTCATGGCGCCACAGGCCTTGGATTTTGGGTGACGACGGAGCGAACTAAGTCTGAAACAGCGGACAATCAGCACCAAGCTTAGAGCGTGGTCAATCCCGCCCTACACCTTCCCCCTCACCCGCCGATACTGCTTCGCTGCGCCCTGCGCATTGCGCGGAAGGCCGGCACGCAGGACCAACGCCGACAGCGCAAGGTCCCGCACCGATGCGGCCTTGGTTCCAGTTGCAGCCTTCGTCGCCTCCCCCTCCGCCAGACGCGCCCGCGCGTCCAGCAGCGCCTTGCGTTCGCGTGACAGGCTGAAATGGCCGACGATGGCGATCACCAAGCCGAAGCCACCCATGGCAAGGATCGGCAAATACTCTGTCACTGTTCACTCTCCATCCGGTCCAGACGGTTGTTGCCCACAAGATAGAAGATAGCGCCGAAGAATAAAGAGATGATCGTCAGCGGTCCGTCGAGGCTGGGTTCCATGCGGACAAAGCTCGCCACGGGTCCTGCCGCGATGACGGCAACGGCAAGGTTGAAGAAGAACCCGCCCTGCGCCCTGCACTTCTCGTTGAAGATCAGCCGCTGCCGTTCAACGCTCCCGGAGTCTTGCCGGTCTGGTCCACTGGACATAGGACGCACTCATCACGCACAACCTGAGCGCGAAATCCTATTCCGGCTGGCAATGATTGCAAGCGCCCTGAAGGGCGGCTTTCATCCCCCCTCAGAACAACCCGTCCCCCCCATCCTCCTCCTCGGCGATCTCGTCCGCGCCGACGACGGCGCCGGCGCCGATCAGCGGGCCGCAGGCGGTGATGAAGAGCAGGGCGATCAGGGCGGCAAGGGCGGTGGCGGGTCTGGTCTGCATGGTCTCACTCCTGTTGCGGATGGCCGGTCGCCCGGCGCGGGTCGGGGGACGCGATAGGGGCGCGGGGCGGGCGGGTCACATGCCCGCCTGCTCCTCCTGGCTTTCCTCGGTGATCACCTCGCCCGCCTGTTCGACGTCGCGGCCGAAGCCTTCCATCGTCTCGCAGGCGGTCAGGGTCAGCAGGGCAATCAGCAGGGTGATCGGTTTCATCGGTCGTCTCCGGTATGGCTTTCCCCCCGAACGCCCCGCCCCCGTGGCAGGTTCCGCCCCTGTGCCCGCTGCGCTGCGGCGGTGAAGGGATCGTGACACCACCGCCCGCCGCGTGCTGACAGTTTGCGGTACAGAACGCGGCACAGCCCTCTGCACAGCCGATTCCGTCGCATTGACGCAGTGCAGCATCCATGCTGCAATGCGGCATCGTGGTCAGTGAGAGGGTCGGATGGGCAAGGTCATCACCATCGCGCAGCAGAAGGGCGGCGCGGGCAAGACGACGCTGGCGGTCAACCTTGCCGTGGAATTCCTGCTGCGCGGTCAAAGGGTTGCGCTGCTGGACACCGATCCGCAGGGCAGCCTTGGCCGCTGGTTCATGGCACGGCGCGAGTTCGGGACCGAGGGGTTGGACTTCTCCACCGCCAGCGCCTGGGGCGTCAGCTACGAATGCGAAAAACTTCGTAAAACCAACGACCTGATCATCGTCGATACCCCTCCGAAGGTCGATGCCGACCTCCGCCCCGCCCTCCGCGAAGCCGATATCGTGCTGATCCCCGTCGCCTCGTCCCATGTCGATCTCTGGGCCGTGGACGGGGTGCTGGACCTTGTCGGACGCGAGGGGCGCAAGGCCCTGCTGGTGCTGAACCGCTGGAAATCCGGCACCCGCCTCGCCGGAACCGTCGCCACCGCCGCCAGCGCCAAGGCCACGCTTGCCGAAGCGCGGCTCGCCTCGCGCATGGCCTATGCCGAAACGCTGGGCGAGGGGCGGGGGGTGGCGGAAGGCCGCGGTCCGGCCAAGGCCGAAATCGCGGCGCTGGCCGACGAGGTGGCGGCGCTGCTTCAGCCCTGACCGGGGCCTTTGACGATCAGCGCCCAGCCTGCATAAACCCCTGCTGCTGCGAAGAGAATCGCCCAGAACGGATTGCCGAGATACAGTTCGAACGCCCCCCAGGCCAGCGGCGCGAGGGTGGTCACCCACCGCACCCAGACACGGCGGAACATCGGATGGTCCGGGTCGAGAAAGGATTTGCTCATGTGCCCCCCGCTGGCTTTTCCCCGATATGGGGCAAGGCCCGCGATTTGGCAAAGGGGCGTTCAACTTGCCTT
>AYNO01000111.1 GCA_000500915.1 Rhodobacter sp. CACIA14H1 | reverse complement strand
ACGGACCCACGGACCCACGGACCCACGGACCCACGGACCCACGGACCCACGGACCCACGGACCCACGGACCCACGGACCCACGGACCCACGGACCCACGGACCCACGGACCCACGGACCCACGGACCCACGGACCCACGGACCCACGGACCCACGGACCCACGGACCCACGGACCCACGGACCCACGGACCCACGGACCAGACCTCCCTTGCCCCGTCAAGCCCCCATCCGTCAGACCCCGACTCACCCCGCCCCGCGTTAACCTTAACGGCCCGCGAACGGACCGCGCGTATGTACAGTTTGCGGCACAGATCGCGGCACAGCCCGCGGCACGGTCGAAACAGGCCCCCGCCAGAAATAAACGCAGCGCCCGCAAGGGCTTAGCCCTGCCGCGCGATCACCCCGATCACCCCCGCCAGCATCTGCGCCGCCACCATCGCCCCCATCCCGTCGATGTCGCGGTCGGGCATGAATTCGACCATGTCGAAGGCGACGATCCGCCCCTTCTCCGCCACCGCCCCGATCAGCTCCATCACCTGCCAGTAGCCCAGCCCCCCCGCCGTCCGCCCGATCACCGCCGGCATGACCGAAGGGTCCAGCGCATCGACATCCAGACAGATGACCACCTCGCTCCCCTCGGGGATCAGGTCCACCGCCCGCCATACGCCCGCCCGCGCCACTTCGCCCGCCGGCACGAACTCCACCCCCGCCGCCAGCGCGTCCCGCAGGTCCGCCGTCCGCGCCGACCCGATGCCCCGCTGGCCCACCTGGATGATCCGCTCCACATGCGCCATCTCCGACGCCCGCCGCATGGTCGAGGACAGCCCCCAGCGTTCCCCCTGCACCTCCTCGCGCCAGTCGATATGCGCGTCGATCTGCAGCACCGTCACCCGCCGCCCGGCATCGCCAAGCGCCTGCAGCATCGGCACGGGCAGGGAGTCATCCCCGCCCAGCAGGACAGGAACCGCCCCCTTTCCAAGGACTTGCAGCACCGCCCCCCGCAGGCGCGCGCGGTTTCCCTCGGGGTCTTCCTCGTGCATCTCGATATCGCCCGCATCGACGGCGGCCACCCCGTCGGGCAGCATCGGCCCGCCGAGGTCGAAGTCCACATGCCCCAGATTGGCCGCATAGGCCGCCCCTGCCGCCCGGATCGCGGCAGGCCCGCCCGCGCAGTAGAACCCGACCGACGGATAGGGCGTGCATCCCGCAGCCCCCATCACGACGATCCGCGCCTCCAGCGCCGACAGGTCACGGCAGGCGGGCAGGCCCATGAAGGTCTCCACCCGCCCCGCCCCGAACATCGCCCCCAGCGTCGCCATGGCAGCCTCCTGTTTCCCGGCAGCCCATCCTCGCCCCCGGTCCCGATTCTGCAAAGCCCGTTTCCGCAACCCCTTGCCACGAAAGCACAACGGGCGCCCCGACCGGGACGCCCGCTTGCGAATTAAACCTGAGCCGATGGATCAGGCGGCTTCCGAGATGAACTTCACCGCGTCGCCGAAGGTCTGGATCGTCTCGGCCGCGTCATCCGGGATCTCGATCCCGAACTCTTCCTCGAAGGCCATGACCAGTTCCACGGTGTCAAGCGAATCCGCGCCCAGATCGTCGATGAACGAGGCATTCTCGGTCACCTTGTCCTCTTCGACGCCCAGATGCTCGACCACGATCTTCTTCACGCGTGCGGCGATGTCGCTCATGTCACTTCCTCTTTTCCATGGAGGGGTCTTCCCGTCCAGTGTCCCTGCCCCGAGGGGCGCCTTCCCCGCATGTGGTCACGGGTCCGGCCGGGTTTCACCCCGGCCCGTTCGCCGCGCCTATAGCAAGGGCGTCCGCGCAAGGCAAACGCTTTCCATAGGGCTGCGGCGCAGCCCCGCTCAGACCATGTCCATGCCGCCATTCACATGCAGCGTGGCACCCGTCACATAGGCCGCCTCCTGCGAGGCCAGATACAGCACCGCCGCCGCGATCTCGGCAGGCTCCCCCATCCGCCCCGCCGGGATGGACCCGAGGATGCGGCCCTTCTGCTCCTCGTTCAGCTTGTCCGTCATCGCCGTCGCGATGAAGCCCGGCGCCACGACATTGACCGTGATCCCCCGGCTTGCCACTTCGGCGGCCAGCGACTTGGACAGGCCCAGCAGCCCCGCCTTGGACGCGGCATAATTCACCTGCCCGCCATTTCCGGTGGTCCCGACGACAGACCCGATATTCACGATCCGCCCCCAGCGCGCCTTCATCATCCCGCGCACCGCAGCCCGGCACAGCCGGAAGGTGGAGGTCAGGTTCACATCCAGGACCGACGCCCAATCCTCGTCCGACATCCGCATCACCAGCCCGTCCCGCGTGATCCCGGCATTGTTCACCAGGATATCGACCGCGCCCATCGCCTCGGCGGCCCGCTTGACCAGCCCTTCCACCTCGGCAGCATCCGACAGGTTGCAGGGCAACACGTACGCCCGCCCGCCCAGTTCCGCCGCCAGCGCCTCCAGCGGCTCCACCCGCGTCCCGGACAGACCGACCGTCGCCCCCGCCCCGTGCAGGACCCGCGCGATCTCGGCCCCGATCCCGCCCGAAGCGCCCGTCACCAGCGCCGCCTTACCCGTCAGATCGAACATCGTCCGCTCCCTTCAGAAAATCCGCGCCCCCTCCTAGCAGCATCGCGCAGGCCGCACCACCCGTCAGCCCCGCCCCGCCAGAAAGGCCGCCGCTTCCGCCTCCTCGGCGGCGACATGCGCCGCTGCCGCAGCCGCAAGCCCCTGATCCAGAACGGCAACCAGCCGGAACTCCTCGCACCACAACCACATCTCGGGATCGAAGGACCCGGCCTTGCGGAAGTAATCCTCGTGCGCCGCCCGCCAGAAGTCCAGCGACCCGTCCCCTTCGCCTTCCGTTGCCGCGAAGGCCGCGTCGATCTCGCGGAACCGCCGCCGCCCGACCGTGACCGTCTCGATCACCGCCACCGCCCGCCCCGCCACCATCACGGCCCAGAGCATCCCCGGCGCGGTCGGGTTCCCCTCCCGCCCGTCCCATACCGTCGCCCGCTTCCGCCCCGCAATGACCAGCGCCGCCAGCCGCTCCTGCAGCCCCTCGGACCTGTAGGAACAGCAGGGCAACACCCCGAAACCGGCAATCTCGACGCGATCCTCGTCCATTTTCCGTCCCGCAAATATCCTCAGGGGGAGTCGCCGCGCCCTGCGCGGCGACGGGGGCAGAATGCCCCCCGGCCGAGCCGGAGCGGAGGCGGAGGCGAGAGGAAAGGCTTGCGGCGGAACGCCGCTCCGCCCTGCCCCCGTGTCAGCCCTTCGCCGCCAGCACGTCCTCGGGCGTCCCGATCGCCCGCGTCACCACCTCGCCCGACACGATGCGCTTGATCATGCCGGAAAGGGCCTTGCCCGCGCCGATCTCCCAGAATTCGCCGACGCCCGCGCCCTCCATCCACAGGATCGACTCGCGCCAGCGCACCGACCCCGTCACCTGCGCGACCAGCAGGTCGCGGATGCGGTCCGGCTCCGTCACCGCCTCGGCGCGGACGTTCACGACCACCGGCACAACCGGCTTTGCGATCACCACCGCTGCCAGCGCCTCGGCCATCACCCGCGCGGCGGGTTGCATCAGGGCACAATGGAACGGGGCGGAGACCGGCAGAAGCAAGGCCCGCTTCGCCCCGCGTGCCTTCGCGATCTCCACCGCCCGCTCCACCGCCGCCTTGTGGCCCGACACCACCACCTGCGCGGGGTCATTGTCATTGGCTGCCTGGCAGACCTCGCCCTGCGCCGCCTCGGCAGCCACGGCAGAGGCGGCCTCGAAATCCAGCCCCAGCAGCGCGGCCATGGCCCCGACGCCCACCGGCACGGCCTCCTGCATCGCCCGGCCGCGCACCCGCAACAGCCGCGCCGTATCGGCCAGCCCGATCGACCCCGCGGCACAGAGCGCGGAATATTCCCCCAGAGAATGCCCCGCGACGAAAGCCGCATGGGAGGCGACGGTGATCCCCTCGGCCTCCAGCGCCCGCAGCGCGGCCATGGATGTCGCCATCAGCGCGGGCTGGGCGTTCTGCGTCAGCGTCAGCTCCGCGATGTCGCCCTCCCGGACCAGCGCCGACAGCTTCTCGCCAAGCGCCTCGTCCACCTCGTCAAAGACGGCCTTCGCCGCCGGATAGGCCTCGGCCAGTGCGCGCCCCATGCCGATGGCCTGCGCCCCCTGCCCCGGAAATACGAATGCCCGGCCCATCGCCCATCCTCCCGTTCAACCGGCGCCGTCCCTGCGCCCCGCCCCCCGCATAGCCCAAAGCGGACGCCCCGCGCAATCATGCGGGCCACCCTCACATTTCCCGCCAGACATCCGTTTGCACTTCGGCAATCTCGGCATTGCACAATCGGTCCTGTTTCGATGTGGAAAGGGTATCATGAACGATCTAGCAGCCATCGACCTTGCCGGCGCAGCCGATGCGGGCGGCAACACGGCCGAAACGGCCGCCATCCAAGCAATCGCGACCGAGGTGGGGACGCTCTCCGTCTCGCTCGCCGATGCTTCCGGCGCGGTCGAGGATGTGGGAACGCTCATGTCACGCCAGGTCGAAACGCTGGCCGCGCTCCATGCGCTGTCCGATGCGCTCTATGACGGCAACGATGCCGTGCGCGGTGCCGCCGCGGCGGCCCTCGAAGCCACGGCCCGCGCCCTGCAGACCGTCGGCGCCGGCGAGACGCGCATTGCCACCGCGCTCGACCACGTCACGAAACTTGCCGATCAGGCCGCCGAACTCGGCAACCGCGTCGGCGGGCTGACGGCCACCCTCTCCCTCGTCGCCCGCGCCGCGGGCGAGATCGAGGCGATCGCAAGGACCACGAACCTCCTCGCCCTCAACGCCTCGATCGAGGCGGCACGCGCCGGCAGCGCGGGCCGCGGTTTCATGGTCGTCGCGCAAGAGGTGAAACAGCTTTCCGCCCGCACACAGGAAGCCACGACGCGCATCGGCGCCGCGCTCGACCGTCTGGGCGGCGAAGTCAACACGCTGGCCGAAAGCGGCCGCACCGCCGCAGGCAGCGCGACCGGACTGCACCGCGAAACCGGCAGCATCGGCGACGCGATGACGGAAATCGGTTCCGCCGTCCGCGCCATCGCCGACCGGCAATCCGAAATCACCGCCAAGGCGGATGACGGTATGGACAAGGTGGCATCCGCCCGCCGCGGCATCTCGGGGATCGAATCCGGCGTGGGCGAGGCGGCGCAGCGTCTGGACAGCGCACGCGGACGGCTGTCCGAATTGCTGGGTGCCAGCGAAAGACTCGTCTCCGCCACCGCCCGCCTCGGTGTCGAAACCGTGGATACACCCTTTATCGAGGCTGTCCGCAAGGGCGCCGCCGAAGTGGCCGCGGCCTTCTCGGCCGCACTGCAACAGGGCCGCATCACCCGCGCCGATCTCTTTACCCATATCTACAAGCCGATCCCCGGCACCGACCCCGAACAGGTCATGGCGCCCTTCACCCTTCTGTGCGATCAGGTCCTTCCCGCGATCCAGGAACCGCTGCTCGCCCTGTCCCCGCGAATCGTGTTCTGCGCGGCGGTGGACGTGAACGGCTACCTGCCCACCCATAACCGGGTGTTCTCGCAGCCGCAGCGCCCGGGACAGAAGGACTGGAACGCCGCCAACTGCCGCAACCGCCGCATCTTCGCGGACAGGGTGGGGCTGGGTGCAGGCAGGTCGCAGACGCCCTTCCTGCTGCAATCCTACCGCCGCGACATGGGGGGCGGGCAATTCGCGCTGATGAAGGACGTGTCGGCCCCCATCATCGTGGACGGGCGGCACTGGGGCGGCCTGCGGCTGGCCTACCGGGTCTGACCCGCCCTTGCAGACGGCAGGGTCGCAGGGCATAGGCCGCCCATGGCCCTGCACGACCACCCCACCCTGCGCCGCGTGATCTATGCCACCAGCTTCGAAGCCGGCGGTATCGCCCTGTCCACGGCTCTGCTGCTTCTGATGGCCGACACTTCGGCGGCCGGTTCCTTCGTCTTTTCGGTCCTCGCCTCGACCGTCGCCATGCTGTGGAACCTGATGTTCAACGCCCTCTTCGAGTCGTGGGAGCGGCGCCAGACCGTCAGGGGCCGCAGCTTCGCCCGCCGTGCCGCGCACGCGCTGCTGTTCGAAGCCGGCCTCGTCTGCCTGCTCCTCCCCCTCACCGCATGGTGGTTCGCCGTGCCCCTCCTCGTGGCCCTTGCCTACGAAGCGGCGCTGATCCTGGCCTTCCTGATCTACACCTGGCTCTTCACGCTGGCCTTCGACAGCCTCTTCGGCCTGCCCGCCTCTGCCCGCTGACGCCCGCGCTTGCACTCCCGCGCCCTTTCTGTATAAGGCCGCATCCTTTCCGCAATAACACGAACCGGCGCAGCCTCTCGTGGACGGGCCGCGGAAGGGCCGAACGCCCGCCCTATGAAATGCGCCATGTCAAGAACTGGAGTGCACATGGCTCTTTACGAGCATGTCTTCATCGCGCGTCAGGACCTTTCCAACGCGCAGGCCGAAGGCCTTATCGAACACTTCTCCACGGTTCTCGCGGATAACGGCGGCAAGGTCGTCGAATCCGAGTACTGGGGCGTCAAGACGATGGCCTACAAGATCAACAAGAACCGCAAGGGCCACTATGCCTTCCTGAAATCGGACGCCCCCTCGGCTGCCGTGCAGGAAATGGAACGCCTGATGCGCCTGCATGACGACGTGATGCGTGTCCTGACCATCAAGGTGGACAAGCACGGCGAAGGCCCGTCGGTCCAGATGCAGAAGCGCGACGAGCGTGAGCGTGGCGACCGTGGCGACCGTCCCGAAGGCGGCTTCGGCGGTGGCGAACGCCGCGAGCGCAGCTTCGGCGACCGTCCCGACCGCGCCCCGGCGCGTCGTTGATCCGGCTTAGGAAAGGACCATAAACCATGGCGAACAAACCGTTTTTCCGCCGCCGCAAGGTCTGCCCCTTCTCGGGCGACAATGCTCCCGCGATCGACTACAAGGACGTCCGTCTGCTGCAGCGCTACATTTCCGAGCGTGGCAAGATCGTCCCGTCCCGCATCACCGCCGTCTCGGCCAAGAAGCAGCGTGAACTGGCGCAGGCGATCAAGCGCGCCCGCTTCCTCGCCCTGCTCCCCTACGCCGTGAAGTAAGGAGAGACCCCCATGCAAGTCATCCTCCTTCAGCGCGTGGCCAAGCTTGGCCAGATGGGTGAAGTCGTCAACGTCAAGGACGGCTACGCCCGCAACTTCCTCCTGCCGCAGGGCAAGGCGCTCCGCGCCTCGGAAGCCAACATCAAGTCCTTCGAGGCCAAGAAGGCCCAGCTCGAGGCCACCAACCTCGAGACCAAGAAGGAAGCCGAAGCCGTCGGCGCCAAGCTGGACGGTCAGGCCTTCGTCGTGATTCGCTCCGCCTCGGATGCGGGTGCGCTGTACGGCTCCGTCACCACCCGTGACGCCGCCGATGCCGCCACCGCCGCCGGCTTCACCGTGAACCGCGCACAGGTCGTTCTGGACCGCCCGATCAAGGACCTCGGCCTGCACTCCGTCTCGGTCGTGCTGCACCCCGAAGTCACGGTGCGCATCACGCTGAACGTGGCCCGTTCGCCGGAAGAAGCCGAACTGCAGGCCTCGGGCAAGTCGATCCAGGAACTGGCAGCCGAAGCCGAAGCCGCGGCCGATTTCGAAATCGCCGAACTCTTCGACGATATCGGCGGCGCGGCGTCGGAAGACGCCTGAGCCTGACGCCACAGGGCGAAAGACACAGACCGCGCGGGGCAACCCGCGCGGTTTTTTCGTAGCCTCCGGCATCCGTGCAACGACATCCCCATGTCGCCCGCGACGAAGCCACGCCCCCGCCCGCCCCCTAGCCTGACCGCGAAGGAGCCCCGGATGACCGCCACGTCACATCCCCTGCCCGGACAGAACGCACGGGGAATCCTGTTCCTCATGGCGGGCGTCGCGGTCTTTTCAGTGCAGGACCTGATCCTGAAACTGCTTTCCGGCGCCTACCCCCTGCATCAGGCGATGGTCCTGCGCTCCCTGACGGCGCTTCCGTTCCTGCTGCTGCTCGTCCATCTTGACGGCGGGCTTGGCAGGCTCCTCACCCCCGGGACACGGGCCATGATCGGGCGCGGCGTGGTCATGTTCCTTGCCTATACCAGCTATTACCTCGCCCTTGCCGCCCTGCCGATGGCGACCACCGTCGCCCTCTATTTCTCCGCCCCGCTCTTCATCACCGTCCTGTCCGTGTTCTTTCTTGCCGAACGCGTCGGCCCCCGCCGCTGGATCGCACTCCTCGCAGGCTTTGCAGGCGTGCTGGTCATGGTGCGCCCCGGCAGCGACCTGTTCGACTGGGCCGCCCTGCTGCCCGTCCTGTCCGGCCTGACCTATGCCATATCGATGATCGCCGCCCGCCGCCTCGGCACGACGGAAAGCGCGGCGGCGCTTGCCTTCTGGGGAAATGCCGTCTTTCTGGTCGCAGCCCTTGCCATGTCCGCCCTCCTCGGCAGCGGCGCCTTTGCGGGCGATGCCCACCCGTCACTGGAATTCCTCCTGCGCGGATGGGTCATGCCAACCGCCCATGACCTGCTTCTGATGATGGCCTGCGGCGTGATCGCCGCGGCCGGCCTGACGCTGCTGACACAGGCCTACCGCATCGGCGAGGCGTCGGTCGTCACCCCCCTGGAATATACCGGCCTGCTCTGGTCGGTCATCTACGGCTGGGTCTTCTGGCGCGACTGGCCGACCCCGACGGACTGGGCCGGCATCACCATCATCATCCTCGCCGGGCTCTATATCCTATGGCGCGAGACCGTCACGAAGCCCGCCCCCTGAACCCTGCCCGCCGGACATCGCCCGCGCCCGCGCATAAAGCTCCATGTCGCATTCATAGAGCGGCGCCAGCATGTCACGGGCCAGCGTGTTGCGCACGGACAGGAGGGTGCTGCGCCCCGCCCCTTCGAAGACCGCGCCGATCCGCGCCTCCATGCCGGTCAACCGCACCAGCGCCCGCTGCATCCCGAGCTGGTCCTCGCAGAACCCGACCACGGCAAAACGCTGGATCTGCTGCAGGGCCATGTCCACGTCCCGGGCCGTGATCTGCTTGACCATGGCCGACATCGTGCCCGTCAGCAACATGCGGACCTGAAGGTTGTCGAAGCCACCATCGATCAGCCGCAGTCGGTTGATGAACCGCTCCAACCCGGTCCGCGATGTGAAATCCGCGCGTCCCACCTCATGCGCCAACGCCGCCACAGAAGGACCGGCCGCCGTCGCCTCCTCAGGCCCCAAGGCTGCAAGATGGTTGATCTGGGACACCATCCGCGCCCAGGGGTTCCTCAAGACCGTCACACGGGCATAAGTTTCGGCCCCCGTGAAATGCAGCCACCGCACCAGCGGCAGCGTCCCTGCCAGGCAATCGGCCCGGACCGGCTGCTCCGCGCCCGAAAAGATGCCTTCCAGCCGCGTTTCCGCCCGGCACAGAACGGCGTTCGCTCCATACAGCCCTTGCAGGAACCGCAACACGCTGCCCGCCCCGCAACGCGGGATGCACAACAGAAAGATTGCCGGAAGCCGCCCTTCGGGACGGAATGGGGCCACTCGCCCAAGTGCCGTGGGCCGCCCCGCCTTCGGCGCGAAAAGCCTGCCCGCGCCACCACCCAACTCTCCGGCGGCGTCCTGCGCAGCCGGAACCGTCACTACCTGCATCGTATAGACCCGAAACCGAAACACCACTTACACGGGCGCGCAAAGAAGAACGCGCAGGATGCATCCATCCCGCGCGTTCCTGTTGGGTCACGCAGGCGGGACGCACCGTCCCGCCGCGGCAATATCACATCTCGTCCAGCGCTTCGATAGCCTTCTGGAGAACGTCCTTGCCGACTTCCTTCTCGGTCACCTTGGCGCCGGCCACGATGTGGTCCACGACCTTGTCCTCGAAGATCGGTGCGCGAAGCTGCTGCTGGACCTGCGCGTTCTTCTGGACGAACTCGAAATAGGCGCGTTCCTGGCCCGGATAGTTGCGGGCCTGCGCCAGCACGGCCTGCGTCATTTCCGCGTCGGTCACCGTCACCTCGGCCTTGCGGCCCACCTCGGCCAGCAGCAGGCCCAGACGCACGCGGCGCTCTGCCAGCGTCTTGTGCTCGTCCGTCGGCTCGATATTTCCGTGGTTGTGGCCATGCTCGTGCGGGTTTTCCTCGTGCCAGAGCTGATGCGCGATCTGCGCGGCCTCGGCCTCCACCAGACGGGCGGGAAGGTCGAACTTCACCATCGCGTCCAGCTGGTCCAGCAGCGCCCGCTTCAGCACGGCCCGCGAGGCGCCCTTGTATTCGGACTCCAGACGTTCCGCGATCTGCCCTTTCAGCGCGGCCAGATCCTCTGCGCCGAACTTCTTGGCCAGCTCGTCGTCGATCTCGGCAGCCTTCGGCTCCTTCACGGCCTTCACCGTGCAGGCAAAGACCGCAGCCTTGCCGGCCAGATGCTTGGCGCCGTATTCCTCGGGGAAGGTCACGTTGACGGAAACCTCGTCACCGACCTTGGCACCGACCAGCTGGTCCTCGAAGCCCGGGATGAAGGACTTGGAACCCAGCACCAGCGGGTAATCCTCGGCCGAACCGCCCTCAAACAGCTCGCCATCGACCGACCCCTTGAAGTCGATCACGATCTGGTCGCCATCCTTGGCCTTGGAACCCTTCTTGCGGTCCTCGAAGGACTGGGCGTTCGACGCAAGGTTCTTCAGCGCCTCTTCGACATCGGCATCCGACGCCTTCACGACCAGCTTCTCGATCGCAATCTTGCCGGCATCCACATCGGGAATCGGCGGCAGCGCCTCATAGGACATCTCGACCACGACATCCTTGCCTTCGGCCCAGGTCTCGCCATCGACCATCTTCACATCGGGCTGCAGCGCGGGGCGGTCGCCGGTCTTGTCGAAATGGTCCTTCATCGCGCCGTCGATAGCATCCTGCATCGCGTCGCCAAGAAGGCGCTGGCCGAACTGCTTCTTCAGGATCGCCAGCGGCACCTTGCCCTTGCGGAAGCCCTTCATCTCGATCTCGGGCTGCGCCTCGACCAGCTTTTCCTGAACCTTCGCGTCCAGTTCGGCCGCCGTCACCGTGATGGTGTAGGCGCGCTTCAGACCTTCGTTCAGGGTCTCGGTGACCTGCATGTGTACGTCCTTCTCATCTCATCCCTGGTGCGGGCGAAGGGACTTGAACCCCCACGCCGTAAGGCGCCGGAACCTAAATCCGGTGCGTCTGCCAATTCCGCCACGCCCGCAAATTGCCCAAAGCGCACACGCCCGTCCCCCTCGGGTCCGGCCCGCACGCGCCCTGAAAATTCCGCGCCCTTCTAGCAAAGCGCCAAGGGGGATGCGAGAGGAAAATGCCAAGCACCACGCCCGCCTCCGCAACCCAAATTCCTTCGAAGGAATTTGCAATTTTCTTCGAAGAAAATTGGCCCTCACACCCCCAGCCGCCGGAACACCGCAGGCAGCATCTCCGGCAGGTCCTCGGCAATCAGCCCCGGCCCGAACTCCCGCGCACATTCCACATGCAGCCACGCCCCCGCGCAGGCCGCCTCGAAAGGCGCAAACCTCCGCGCCATCAGCCCCGCGATGAACCCCGCCAGCACATCCCCCGATCCGGCGGTCGCCAGCCAAGGCGCCGCCCACTCGTAATGGGCAGAGTTGACCGCACACTGCCCATCCGGCGCGGCAATTACCGTATCCGCCCCCTTGAACAGCACCACACACCCCGCCCGAACTGCGGCCTCGCGCGTTGCATCCACCTTGGAGTAGGCCGGTCCCGTGGTGGCAGGTGCGGCAAGCTTTTCCGCAATATCCGGAAACAGCCGCGCAAACTCCCCGCCATGCGGCGTCAGCACGCACCGCTTATGCAACGCCCCGAACAGCGCCGTATCCCGAGAAAGGATGGTCAGGGCGTCGGCATCCAAGACCAAACCCCGCCCCGGGCTTGCCCCGGGGCCTCCGCCGGAACCCTCACCCACGCCACCCGAGAGGTCCCGGGTCAAGCCCGGGACGGGCATCCCCAAAGCCGCCGCGACCAGACCTGCCTGCCTTTCGCCCGTTCCCAGCCCCGGCCCAAGACAGACCGCCCCGATCCGCCGGTCCTGCAGCACCCGCCGCAACGCAGACGCATCCCCGATCTCCCGCAGCATGACCGCATCCAGCCGTGCCGCGTTCTCGGTCAAGGCATCGCGCGGGCATCCCACCGTCACCAGCCCCGCCCCCACCCGCAACGCGCCCCGCGCCGCAAGCCGCGCCGCGCCGCCGCGCCCCGCCCCACCTGCCAGAACCAGTGCAGAGCCATTACCGTATTTGTTGGAACGGTACTTCTCCAGGCAACGCGTGTACCAGCCATGCGACGCATCCGTGACATCGCGCAGTTGCGGGAAGATGTGCGGCAAACCGATATCGACCACGCGCAATTTCCCGCACATACGCGGGCCATCCCCCAGCACATGCCCAAGCTTCGGCGCATGGAATGTCACGGTAAGGCTCGCCATTATCGCAGCAAAGCGCGGGTCTTGGTCGATTTCTTCGGGCGGAAGCGGGTTCTCGCCATCCAGAGACAGCAAGATCCTTCCGCTGTCCGCGCAAAGCCCGGACGGAAGGTCAACAGAAACAAAATACGTCATGGGGCCGTTTTCGATCCAAAGGTCGTCCAGATGGACCCCCAGCATCGCCAGACCCGAAAATTCCTCGGCCGGCAGTGCGCGTTTCAGGCCGGTCCCGAACAAGGCGTCAATGACGTAAAGCGGCGGGTCGTCCTTGCCGCCCGCCAACTCGACCATCCGGTCCAATGCGCCACTGGAATCGTAGTCGAGCAGCGAAAGGACCTCGCCAACCGCCAGCCACCTGTCATGGTTCGCCCGCGCATCGGGTGGCAGTCTTTCGGCATCGCCCCAAAGTCCGACCAGAACCGTCCAACCCCGCTCCTTCAACAGCCGCGCCACCACGAACCCGTCGCCGCCATTGTTCCCCGGCCCGCACAGCACCACGGCGCGTCCACCAGCGTGGCGCAACTCCGGCCACTCCGCCTCCATCGCCTCCACGACCCCGCGCCCGGCCCGCTCCATCAGCTCCAGCCCGGTCACCGCGCCGTTCTCAATCTCCGCCACCTCGATGGCGCGCATTTGTGCAGAAGTCAGAAGTTCCACCATTCCACCGCCCAATCCATTCTCAAACCGCCCACCAAACAGACGCTTTGCACAAATTTTAATCACGCCCTTCCGAAACCACCCCTTAACCGCGAAACAGGCCGGAACTGCGATTGTCCCTCCCCAGCAGAAATGATCATACCCCGAAAGACAAGGCACACAGGGGATA
>AYNO01000110.1 GCA_000500915.1 Rhodobacter sp. CACIA14H1 | reverse complement strand
AGCCAAGCGGCCCAGGCCGCGCAGGCGACCCTCAGGGGAATGCGGGCGGAACGCCCGCTCCGCCTTGCGACATCAGCCGCCCGACACCCCCGCCTCGGCAAAGGTCGCCATGCCCGAATGGCAGGCCAGCGCCCCCTTCACCACGCCCAGCGCCAGCGCCGCGCCGGACCCTTCCCCCAGCCGCAGGCCAAGGTTCAGAAGCGGCTCCTTCCCCAAGGCCGCCAGCAGCCGCCCATGCGCGCCCTCCGCGCTCACATGACCTGCCACGCAATGGTCCAGCGACCCGGCCACCGCCTTCTCCAGCACCGCGGCCGAGGCCGTGCAGATGAACCCGTCCAGCACAACCGGCACCCGCTCCACCCGCGCCCGCGCAATCGCCCCGGCCATGGCCGCAAGTTCCCGCCCCCCAAGACAGCGCAGCACCTGCAACGGATCGCCAAGCACAGCGGCATGCAAGGCCAGCCCCCGCGCCACCGCATCCGCCTTCCGCGCCAGCCCGGCATCATCCACGCCCGTCCCGCGCCCGACCCATGACTCGGCACCACCGCCGAACAGAGCCGCCGCCAGCGCCGCCGCGGGCGTGGTGTTGCCGATGCCCATCTCGCCCACCACCAGCACATCGGCGGTGGGATCCACCGCCTCCCAGCCGCGGCGCAGCGCCGCCACCACCTCCGCCTCGTCCATCGCCGGGCCGGTCGTGAAATCCACCACCGGCCGCTCCAGCTCCAGCGCATGGACGGCCATCTCCGCCCCGAAGGCCCGCGCCAGCTGGTTGATCGCCGCCCCGCCATGCCGGAAGTTGGCAACCATCTGCACCGTCACCTCCGCCGGAAAGGCCGATACCCCCTGAGCGACCACCCCGTGATTGCCCGCAAAGACGATGACCTGCGGCCGGTCGCAACGCGGCCGGTCGGTCCCCCGCCAGCCCGCGAACCACACCGCCAGATCCTCCAGCCGCCCCAGCGCCCCCGGCGGCTTCGTCAACTGCCCGTTCCGCTCCACCGCAGCCGCCCGCGCGGCCTCGTCGGCAGCAGGCGCGGCGGCAAGAAGGTTGCGGAAATCCGAAAGCGTGGAAAAGGTCATGGGGAAAGGTCCATCGTTGAAGGTCGTGCCGCGCTTGGCTATCCCTTGCCCGCGTCAAAGGCCAGCCGGGAAAGGACACCCCCATGACCAACCGCGACACCGCGACACGCGCGCTGGCCGATCTTGCCGCCGCCTTCTCGCTCCTGACCCGCCTGCCCGTCACCACACGCGATGCGCCCTCCCCCCGCGCCGCCTGGGCCTGGCCCGTCGCCGGTGCCGCCGTCGGGGCGCTGGCGGCAGCGGCGGCCTCTGTCGCGCTCTGGCTCCATCTCCCCGCAGGCGTCGCCGCCGCCCTTGCGCTGATGGCCGGCGCCCTCCTGACCGGCGGCCTGCACGAGGACGGCCTTGCCGATACCGCCGACGGCCTGATCGGCGGCCAGACGAGGGAACGGCGGCTGGAAATCATGAAGGACAGCCGCATCGGCGCCTATGGCACCCTCGCGCTCCTCCTCGTCACGCTGCTGCGCTGGTCCGCGCTGACCGCGCTCATCGCCTCGGGGCAGCACTGGGCGGCGCTGCTCGCCGCAGGCGCCCTGTCCCGCGCCCCGATGGCGGTGCTGATCGCCACCCTGCCCAACGCCCGCGGCACGGGCCTGTCGCATCTGACGGGCCGGCCCCCGCGCGAGGCGGTGGTCGCCGCCCTGGCCATCGCCGTGGCCACGGGCTTCCTCTGCACCGGCCTGACGGTCGTCCCGCTGGCTCTGGCAGCCGCCGCAACCACCGCCCTCCTCGCCCGCGCCGCAAGCAGGAAGATCGGCGGCCAGACCGGCGACATCCTCGGCGCGTCCCAGCAACTGGCCGAAGCGGCGGTGCTGGCCTTCGCGGCGGCACATCTCCTCTGACGCAAGCCAACGCAAGGGTGGCGGCCGTCGCATCCCGCAACCCCACCCGACGGCCCGGCGGTAAAGACCGCCCCGTAGGGTGCGCCATGGCGCACCCTACAAAGCGAAAGGGCCGCAGGTTCCCCCACGGCCCCTGTGTAAATGCCGGCGAAACAGATCAGGCAGCGCGGCTCAGCAGCACATCATCGACCTGCTTCTGCGCACCCGCCTCGTCCACGCCGGAAACAGCCGCCACTTCCCGCGTCAGCCGCTCCAGCGCGGCCTCGTAAAGCTGGCGCTCCGAATAGCTCTGCTCGCGCTGGTCATCGGTGCGGTGCAGGTCGCGCACGACCTCCGCGATGGACAGCAGATCGCCCGAATTGATCTTCTGCTCGTATTCCTGCGCACGGCGCGACCACATCGCCCGCTTCACCCGCGCCTTGCCCTTCAGCGTGTCCAGCGCCTTCGTCACGATGTCGGGCGAAGACAGCTGGCGCATCCCGATCTCGGTCGCCTTGTGGGTCGGAACCCGCAGCGTCATCTTGTCCTTCTCGAACGAGATGACGAACAGTTCCAGCCGGATACCTGCAATTTCCTGTTCCTCGATCGACATGATCTTGCCCACGCCATGCGCCGGATAGACGACGAATTCGTTGGGGCGGAACTCGGGCTTCTTGGTCTTGGTCATTCAGTCGCATCCTCGATGGGACCGCCTGCCTCACGCGACAATCCGGACGGCCGGACCCTCGCGGCCCCGGTGATCCGGTCGAATTGTCACAGAAAGACCCCGCTCAGGCGAGCAGCTCTGAGCCAGGCATCAGGCTTCCGTGTGGTTTGTGACAAAGTGTATACCACAGAATCGCCCTGATTCCAACAACGGCAACAGGGCTGTCGTTCCGCGAAAGCCGCGAATTTCGGCAATTATCCACAGCTATTCCGAATCGGCAGACCGGCTTTGCCGAATCGTCATGGCCCGCTCAGCTTCCCTCGCCGGGCGCTTCCGAGAAGTACTTGGCCAGCTTGCCCGTCTCGCCATCCCGCGCCTCGGCTTCGGGCAGCGGGTCCTTCTTCACGGTCAGGACCGGCCACATTTCCGAATACTTGCGGTTGAAGGCGACCCATTCCTCCATGTCCGGCTCCGTATCCGGACGGATCGCGTCGGCGGGGCATTCCGGTTCGCAGACGCCGCAATCGATGCATTCGTCCGGATGGATGACCAGCATGTTCTCGCCCTCGTAGAAGCAGTCCACGGGGCAGACTTCCACGCAATCGGTGTATTTGCAGGCGATGCAGTTGTCGGTCACCACATAGGTCATGGCGGGTCTCCAAGCGTTACGGTCGCCTGACTAGTGGGGTTTGCCGGATCATTCAAGCGGATCGGGCGCCTCATCGCGTGCATCCAGATCAAGATAGAGCGCCTGTGCCTCTGTCGCAGGCCCGCGCCGCAGCCCGATGCCCAGAATCCGCACGACACGGATGCGCGATCCTTGCGGAAAGGTCAGCACATCCCCCGCGCCCACCCCCGCGCCGGGCTTCTTCGTCGGCTGCCCGTTGATCCGCAGATGACCGCTTTCCGCCACGTCGGCGGCAAGGGCGCGGGTCTTGAAGAACCGCGCCTGCCACAGCCACTTGTCCAGCCGAATCACCTCCCGCTGCGGCGGGGCGCTGCGTCCCGTGTCGCGTGCGCCGGGACCGGCCAAGTCAGGACTTATTCTTCAGCGCCGCCAGAACGGCAAAGGGATTGTCCGGATCGATGGGCTTTTCGGCCCTTGGCGGACGTGACTCGAAGGACTTCGCCCCCTGCGGCTTGCCGCCATCACGGCGCTCGGGCTTGCCACCGCCGTGACCCTTGCCTCCGCCATGCTTCGGCTTGCCACCCTCGCGCCGTTCGCCCTGCGGCCGGTCGCCGCCCTCGCGCTTGGGCCGGTCGCCCCGACCTTCGCCCCGTCCCTCACCACGCTCGCCCTGCGGGCGGTCGCCACGGTTCGGACGGTCGCCCTGCGGGCGGTTGCCCCGCTCGGGCCGCTGGAAGCGCGGCTTGGGCGCCCAGGTGAAGGTATAGAACACCTCCATCTCCTGCGGCGCGGCCTCCTCGCCTTCGGCGGCGGGCTCAGGCTCCGGCGGCGGGGCGAGAACCGACACTTCCTCGGGGATCGGCGCGGTGGATTGCGGTTCCTCCGGCTTCGGCGGTTCTGCCGCCTTGACCTTCACGCGCTCGCCCTTCTCGCCCTTGTAGCCAAGGCCGCCCATCAGGTCGGCGAACTGCTCCAGCGTCATGCCGGTGATCGACAGCATGTCCGGCGTCGCCTCGAACCCTGCGCGGCTGTCCTTGGTGCGCAGGATGTCGGCCAGCCGTTCCAGCATGTCGATGCGGATCGCCCGTGTCCCTGCCGGATGATAGCCCGACAGGGTGTAATGCTGCTTCGGCACCTCGGCGATGTTGGGGATCGTCACCAGACCGGGCGGCGGGCTTTCGGGAAACTCGTCCAGCCCGTTCCACAGCGACCACAGCACCAGCCGCAGCCGCGTCGGCGCGGGCTTCAGCAGCAGCGGCAGGAACACCGTGAACTGCCCGAAGCGCACGCCATGCTTGCGCAGCGCCCCCCGCGCCTCCTGATCCAGCTGCTTGACCTCTTCCGCCACCGCATCCCGCGGCAGCACGCCCAGCCCTTCGACCAGCCGGAACGCGAATCCCCGCGCCAGACCCGTCAACTGCTCGTCCCGGCTCATCGCCGCCAGCGGCTCGAACAGGGCCGCCACCTTGCGGTCGATGAAATGCTGCAACCGCCGCTTCACCTTCTCGGCGACGTCCGGCCCCGCTTCCTCATCGACGAATCCCTCGACCGACGGCCGCAGCGTCTCGCCGCCCTTCACCAGCTTGCCGACCGCCGTGGTCCCCCACATCAGCCCGCCCTGTTCGGTGAAATCCAGCTCCGTATCCGGCGCGTTGTAGAACCGGTCCGCCCGCAGGTGGAACTCGGGCCGCAGGGCCTGCACCGCCGCCTGACGCAGCGTCCGCGCCTCTTCGGGCGAGGCCGAGGCATCCTGCCGGAACCGGAACCCTTCCAGCCGCCCGACGAATTCGCCCTCGACCGTCACTTCGCCCTTGTCATTCACCTCGGCCACGAGGGTCTCCTTCTGCTTCAACCGCCGCAACAGCACGCTCGTCCGCCGGTCAACAAATCGCTGCGTCAGCCGCGCATGGAGCGCATCCGACAGGCGGTCTTCTACAGCGCGCGTCTCCCCGCGCCAATGGCTTTCGTCGTCCACCCAGCCCGAACGCTGGGCCACATAGGTCCAGGTCCGGATATAGGCCAACCGCTTCGAGATGGCGTCGATATCCCCGTCCGTCCTGTCGATCCGCGCCACGGCCTTTGCCAGCCAGTCCGAAGGCACGCGCCCGCCCTTCACGAATTCAAATATACGCGCCAGCAGCCCCGCATGTTCCATCGTGGAGGAAGACCGGAAATCCGGCACGCGGCAGACATCCCACAAAAGCTTCACATCCTGCGGCCCCCTGATGCGGTCCCGCACCTCGGCCATTTCCGACAGGGTCTTCAGCGCGACCACGTCATCCGCATCCCGCGCCCGCGTCAGCCATTCGTTGCTGGTCGGCGCCTCCAGCGACCGCACCAGCCGCTCCACGCTGCCGAATTCCAGCCCCGCATTGCGCCACTGCAACTTCTTCACCGGCGCGAAACGGTGGTTCTCGATGGCGTCGATCATCTCCTCGTCCAGCGGCCGCGCCTCGCCCGTCACGCCGAAGGTGCCGTTCTCCACATGCCGCCCCGCCCGCCCCGCGATCTGCGCCAGCTCCTGCGGGTAAAGCGCCCGCATCCGCCGCCCGTCGAACTTCGCCGTGCTGGAAAAGGCCACATGCCGGATATCGAGGTTCAGCCCCATCCCGATGGCATCGGTGGCCACCAGATAATCCACGTCGCCATTCTGGTACAAAGCCACCTGCGCGTTCCGCGTGCGGGGCGAAAGCGCCCCCATGACGACCGCGCAACCGCCCTTCTGCCGCCGGATCAGCTCGGCAATCGCATACACATTTTCAACCGAAAACCCCACGATGGCACTGCGCGGCGGCATCCGGCTGATCTTTTTCGAACCTGACCAGGTCAGCGTGGACAGCCGGTCCCGCTTGACGAAACCCACACCCGGCACCAGCGCGGCAATCGCCCCGCGCATCGTGTCGGACCCCAGGAACAGCGTCTCGTGCAGCCCCCGCGCCCGCAGCAGACGGTCGGTGAAGACATGCCCCCGCTCCGGGTCGGCGCAAAGCTGGATCTCGTCCACCGCGACGAAATCCGCCCCGATCTCCAGCGGCATCGCCTCCACCGTGCAGACCCAGTAGGCCGTCCGCTCCGGCACGATCCGCTCCTCGCCCGTGACGAGGGCCACGACAGAAGGCCCGCGCTGCGCGACGATCCTGTCATAGACCTCGCGCGCCAGAAGCCGCAGGGGCAGGCCGATCACCCCCGTCCGGTGCGCCAGCATCCGCTCGATCGCGTAATGCGTCTTGCCGGTGTTCGTCGGCCCAAGGACCGCCGTCACCCGTCCACCCATTCCCATGATCGCGCCTTTAAAGGTCCGTTCCGGCCGTTTCCGCTTCCAGCCGATCCACGGCCTCGATTACCCCCTGAAGATGGGGATGTATAGCCAGCGCCGCCCTGTAGGCCTCCAGCGCCTTTTCCGGCTGACCCAGCTGTTCGAAGATCATCCCCAGACCGGACAGGGCCCCGAAATGCCGCGGGTTCAGCGTCAGCGTCTTGGCGATGTCATTGACCGAAGGGCCAAGCTGGCCTGCCTGGAAATAGGCCGTCGCCCGCGCATTCCAGCCTTCGGCGAAATCCGGCGCATGGTCGGTCAGCGCGGTCAGATGTTCGATGGCGGCGCGGGTATCGCCCGCCTCCATCGCATCCCGCCCGCGTTGCAGCAGCAGGTCCATCGCGGGCGATCCCGACTTCGACCATTCGTTCCAGATTTCCCGCTCCAGCCGCGCCGCCTGCGGGGCATCCGCCTCCTTCAGCTGCGCGAAAAGCGAATCAAGGTCCTCCGCCTTTGCCCCGACAGAGGCAAGGCAGGCGAAAAGCAGCAAGACTGCCGCGACGACATGATTGTGTAACAGACCACGCGCTTCCATAACTGGAAGGGTAGCGCAAATGCGCCAGAACGCCAGTGTCCCGCCGTCACGATCAGGCGACGGGACCGAAAGACGGAGGTGGACCATGAGTGATGTGATCAACGCGGCGGTCGAAGCCCTTTCGGCCAAACTCAACGGCGGCTTCGACGGGGTGGCGAAATTCGTCATCACCGGCGAAGGCGCGATCATGCTGGACGCCAGCGGCGTGCGGGCGGGCGACGAAGAGGCGGATGTGACGCTCACCGCCTCCACCGACACCTTCCGGGCGATCCTTGACGGCGACCTGAACCCGACGATGGCCTTCATGTCCGGCAAGCTGTCGGTGGACGGCTCCATGGGCATGGCGATGAAACTGGGCTCTGCCCTGTCGTGACGGCGCCGGCGCCCTTCTTCGCCGATCTGGCGGACGGTCCCGCAGGGGGCCGCGCCGTCTGGCTGACCGCCCCTGACGGGCTGCGCATCCGTGCGGCGCTCTGGGGCGGCGGGACGAAGGGCACCGTGTTCCTCTTTCCGGGCCGCACCGAATATGTCGAAAAATATGGCCGCGCTGCTGCCGACCTTCTGGTGCGCGGCTATTCCACGCTGTCCGTGGACTGGCGCGGGCAGGGTCTGGCCGACCGCGCCTATGCCGACCGTCTGGTGGGCCATGTCGGCAGCTTTGCCGAATACCAGCGCGACGTGGATGCGCTGGTGGCCTTTGCCGATGCCGAGGGCCTGCCCCGACCCTACCACCTGCTCTGCCACTCCATGGGCGGCTGCATCGGGCTCCGGTCGCTGATCCGCGGGCTGCCCTTCCGCGCCGCCGCCTTCTCTGCCCCAATGTGGGGGATACAGATGGCGGCATGGATGCGCCCCTTCGCCCATGTCCTCGGCCGTCTGGCCGGCCCGCTGGGACAGGCGCACCGCTATGCACCCAGCACCGGAGGGCAGACCTATGTCCTGTCCGTCCCGTTCCAGGGCAATGTGCTGACCACCGATCCCGACATGTGGGACTACATGCGCCGTCAGGTCTCGGCGCAGCCCGACCTCGCACTCGGCGGGCCGTCCCTCGGCTGGCTAAACGCGGCGCTGCGCGAATGCGGGGCGCTGGCGGCCCTGCCCTCGCCCGCCATACCCGCCATCACCGCGCTCGGCTCGGCCGAGAAGGTGGTGGATGTCGCCCCGGTCCACCTGCGCATGGCGGCCTGGCCGCAGGGGCGGCTGGACCTCTATCCCGGCGCGGAACACGAAGTGCCGATGGAAACCCCCGCCCACCGGACGCGGTTCTTCGACACGGCGGCGGCACTCTTCGACGCGCAACGCTGACCCCAAAAATCTTCGAAGATTTTTGCAAATTTCTTCAAAGAAATTTGGCCCCGACGCGGCCCCGCTTCGTTACGCCATTCCGAAGGCACCGCCCGCTGCGTGCTGACAGTTTGCGGTACACTCTGCGGCACAGCCGCCGGTACAGCCGCCGATACGGGCGATGTCACAGGTTGATGGTCGAAAACCCGTCCCGCAACGCCCTGCTCCAGGCTTCCGACATGGCGCGGAACTGTTCGTCCCCGGCCTCGATCCGCCGCTTCAGCGTGACCTTGCAGGCATCCCGTTCGATCACGCACAGATCCAGCGGCATCCCCACCGAAAGGTTTGATCTCAAAGTGGAATCCATCGACAGCAGAACCGCCTTCTGGGCATCGGCAAGGCTGGTGGACGGCTTCACCACGCGGTCGAGGATGGGCTTGCCATATTTGTGTTCGCCGATCTGCAGGAAGGGCGTGTCCTCGGTCGCCTCGATAAAATTCCCCTCGGGATAGATGAGGAACAACCGCATCGCCCCCCCCTTCCGCTGCCCCGCCACGATCATCGACGCACTCGCCCCCTGCATCGCCGACAGTTTCTCGTCGATCTCGGCCCGCACCTCGGCCAGCATATTTCCAACGATTTCAGCGACTTTCAGAAGCGTGGGCGCCAGCATGATGGACGACTCGCCATCCGCCTCGGGCGCGTCGATCGCCTCGCGCAGGCGGGCGATGGTGGTCTGCGTGACCGACAGGCTGCCCGCCGTCATGATCGTGATGACACGTTCGCCGGGGTCTTCGAAGTGGAACATCTTGCGGTAGGTGGAAATGTTGTCCAACCCCGCATTGGTGCGGGTGTCCGACAGCAGCACCATCCCGTCATTCAGCAGCAGTCCCACGCAATAGGTCATCGTCCGTTCCCCAAGGATGCCCGACCCTATTGCTGCAAGGACTGGACCGCAACCGTCACATCCAGCGATTCCGATCCAACCCCCCGCGCAATCCCGCGGATGGGGGCCGCATCCTGTGCATCCAGCCCCGATCCCAACCGGATATAGCGGTCATCCGGGCAACACCGGTTCGCCGGATCGAACCCCACCCAGCCCAGACCCGCCACGAAAACCTCGGCCCAGGCATGCGCCGCCTCATGCGCCATCCCATCCGCATCGGCGAACAGATAGCCGGAAACATACCGCGCCGGCAGCCCCGCCACCCGCGCCACGGCAACCATCGCATGGGCATGGTCCTGACACACCCCCTCGCCCAGGGCCAGGGCCTCGGCCGCCGTCGTATGGGCATGGGTCGCCCCGGGACGGTAGGCAATCGCATCCGCCACCGCCCCCGCCAGCAGATGCGCCGCCGAAAGCGGCCCATCCGCCCCCTCGGCCGATTTCGACAAGGAAATCAACGCCGCATCCGCCCGCGTCGGCAGGGTATCCACCAGATAGACCTCGGGCGGCACCACCTCGCGGTGGCCCCGCAGAACCCCCGCCAGATCGACGGTTTCCACCGTCCCCGTCACCCGCACCTCGACCTCGGACACCGGCCCCTTCACGGTCCAGCCCTGCACACGGTCCCCCGCCCCGTCACGGAACGACCCGCCGGGGATGCCCCCCGACACCGTCACCGTCCAGTCGCGCACCTTCTGCCCGTCAAAGACCGACGGCGTCAGCCGGTGGCTCTGCATCACCGCGCGCACCGGAAGGCCATAGCGGTAGCGCGTCACATGATCGACCGACAGCAGCATCAGCGCATATCCCCGCTCAGATAGGTGTCATGCACCACCGACCCCAGCGCCGCCGTCTCGCGGATGAAACGCGACAGGAAGTCGTGCAGGCCCTCGTCGAAGATGTCGTCCACCTTCGTCTCGCGCAGGGCAAGCAGCATCGCCCGCGCCTGCGCCTGCGCGTCGGTCGTGGCCCCGTAAGCCTTTGAAAGCCGGTCCAGATGCGTGGAAATCCCCTCGACGCAGGTGATCAGCGAACGCGGACATTGCGTGTTCAGGATCAGGAAATGCGCGATCTTCGCCGCCGTCACCTCGCCCCCATAGGCCCAGTGGAAGGCCCGATGCGCCGACATGGCGCGCAGCAGAGTCGTCCACTGGTAATTGTCCAGCCCCGACCCCACGAACTCCACCCGCGGCAACAGGACGTAATATTTCACGTCCATCAGACGCGCCGTGTTGTCCGCCCGTTCGAGGCCGTAACCAAGATTTAGGAAATCCCACCCATCATTGCGCAGAAGGGTGGCCTCGATCGCGCCGCGCACCATCGCCGCATGTCGCATCGTCCATTCCGTCAGGCGCGAAAGCTCCAGCTCGCTGCGCGGTTTGCGCTCCAGCTGGCGCAGCTCCTGAAAGGCGGTGTTCAGCGCGTCCCAGACCTGCGCGGTCAGCGCGGTGCGGACGATGCGCCCGTTCTCGCGGGCGGTGGTGATGCAGGAGGCGACGGAAGACGGGTTGTCATGGTCAAAGAACAGGAAGCTTTCGATGTTGCGCTGCACCGGGTCGCCGTATTTGCGCCCGAAGGCATCGGCATTGCCCGATGCCTGTAACAGCGAATCCCATTCGTTCCGGTATCCGGCCGCCGATGGCAGCAGCGCGATGCGCGACCCCACCTCCAGCAGACGGGCGGCGGTTTCCGCCCGTTCCATGTAGCGGGCGATCCAGTAAAGGTTGTCTGCGGTCCGGCTCAGCATCGCATCACTCCGCCAGAACCCATGTGTCCTTCACCCCGCCGCCTTGGGATGAATTCACGACCAGCGACCCTTCCTTCAGCGCGACCCGCGTCAACGCGCCGGGGACCAGTTCGATCCGTTCACCCACAAGGCAATAGGGCCGCAGGTCCACATGGCGCGGGGCCACACCTTCGGCCACGAAGGTGGGCGTGGTGGAAAGCGACAGCGTCGGCTGCGCGATGTAATTGCCCGGATCGGCAAGGATTTTCCCACGGAACGCCGCGACCTCGTCCTTCGTCGATTTCGGGCCGACCAGCATCCCGTAACCGCCCGATCCATGGACTTCCTTAACCACCAGTTCAGAAAGGTTATCCAAAACATAACGCAGATCATCGGCCTTGCCGCATTGCCAGGTCGGCACGTTCTGCAGGATCGGCTCTTCGCCCAGATAGAAGCGGATCATTTCGGGAACGAAGGTATAGACCGCCTTGTCATCCGCCACCCCCGCGCCGGGGGCCGAACAGATCGTCACGCCGCCAGACCGGTAGACATCCATCAGCCCCGGCACGCCCAGCATTGAGTCGGGCCGGAAACACAGCGGGTCGATGAACGCATCGTCGATCCGGCGATAGATCACATCCACCTTCTTCGGGCCTTCCGTCGTCCGCATCCAGACGAATTCGCCTTCGACGAAAAGGTCCTGCCCTTCCACCAGTTCGATCCCCATCAGATCGGCAAGGAAGCTGTGTTCGTAATAGGCGCTGTTGAAATGGCCGGGCGTCAGCAGGACGACCACGGGTTCCCCGCTGCACTTCTCGGGCGCGACGGAGGCCAGCGTGCGGCGCAGGATTTCGGGATATTTTTCAACGGGTTCGATGCGGTTTTCGCGGAACAGGTCGGGGAACATCCGCATCATGATCTCGCGGTTTTCCAGCATGTAGGACACGCCCGAAGGGGTGCGGCAATTGTCCTCCAGCACAAAGAATTCGTCCGGCCCCGTCCGCACGATGTCGATCCCGACGATATGGGAATAGACCCCCTTCGGCGGCCGGATACCCGCCACGGCCTTTTCATAGGCCTCGTTCTGATAGACCAGCCGCGACGGCACGCGGCCCGCACGGACGATCTCGCCGCGCTGATAGACATCCACCAGAAAGGCATTCAACGCCCGCGCCCGCTGCTTGATCCCCTTCTCCAGCCGCGCCCATTCCGCCCCGGTGAAGACACGGGGGAACATGTCGAAGGGGATCAGCCGGTCAGGATCGCCCCCTTCGCCATAGACGGCAAAGGTGATGCCGATGCGGCGGAACAGATCCTCGGCCTCGGCCTGTTTCAGCGTCCGCAATTCGGCGGGCATCGCCTTCATCCAGTCTTCCAGCCGCGCATAGGGCGGGCGCACCTTGCCGCCCTGATACATCTCGTTGAAATATTGCGTCACCGCCACCGCCCCCGGACCCACCGCCATTGAACCGAGTTAAACAGCGCGGCCCGCTGCGGGAAAGACCCTAGGCAGGAAAGGACTGGGCGCGACATGTGCAACCGCACAAACTTTAGGCAATTGTCCCGACTGGCCCGCCCACGGCACAGCCCTAGGTTTCATGCATGGCCGATCCCGTCCTGACCTTTACAGACCGGGGCATCTACTGCCCTTCGGGTGATTTCTTCATAGACCCGTGGCGCCCCGTGGACCGCGCCCTGATCACCCACGGCCATTCCGACCACGCCCGCTGGGGCCATCGCCGCTATCTGGCCACCCATCAGGCGCTTCCCGTGATCCGCCACCGTCTGGGCGACATCGACGCGCAGGGGATCGGCTATGGCGAACCGCTGCGCATCGGGGGCGTCACGGTCAGCTTCCATCCGGCCGGCCATGTGCCGGGGTCGGCCCAGATCGCGGTGGAACGGGACGGGGAAATCTGGGTCGTGTCAGGGGATTACAAGGTGGAGCCCGACGGTCTGGCCGAAGCCTTTGCCCCCGTCCGCTGCCATGCCTTCATCAGCGAATGCACCTTCGGCCTGCCCGTCTTCCGCTGGCGCCCGCAGGCGCAGGTCATGGCCGACATTACCCGCTGGTGGGCCGCCAACGCGGCCGAGGGCCGGACCTCCATCCTTGGGGCCTACAGCTTCGGCAAGGCGCAGCGCCTGATGGCGGGGTGGACCCGATCGGCCCCATCCTGACCCACGGCGCGGTGACGGTCACGACAGAAATCCTGCGGAAACAAGGGTATGCCCTGCCAGAGACGATCCATGCGGGCCAAGGCATCGACGCCAAATCCCACCCCGGCGCACTGGTCATCGCGCCGCCATCGGCGCTCGGTTCTGTCTGGCCGCGGAAGTTCGGCC
>AYNO01000109.1 GCA_000500915.1 Rhodobacter sp. CACIA14H1 | reverse complement strand
AGTTCCTGCGACAGCGGCGCGATGAAGCTTTCCATATAGACCGCCGAGGATATGGCGGAGTTGCGCACGACGCTGGCCTGTATGGCATTCCCCACCCAGTTGCCGGTCACGCCCATCCCCGCCAGCGTGACAAGGCTGCCGACAAGCGCGAATTGCTGCACGAGGGAGAGCCGCGCGAACCATCCGCCTGCACGGCGGAGGGCGCTGAAGGGGGGTGGCCGCAACGGGGCCGTGGCACTGGTATCCACATCCATGCGCGGGATGATGCGGCAAGGGCGGACGGAAATCCAACGGGAATGGCGGGGTTTCGGACTTTGGTCCGATGGCGGCGCCGGACCAAGGGCCGCAGCCGGCGGGCACGAGGTCCGGAGACGGGGCGCGGAAGTCCGGCGCGGATGGATCGGCGGCGCGGCGCGTGCTGTGGTCCGGTCATCGGGCAGAGGGCCCGCGTTTCGGGAGAGTTGAAGATGCGTAAAGTGATGACCAGCCTGTCCGTCGCCGCCGTTCTTGGCGCGGGTTTCCTTGCTTCGTCCGCCATGGCGGCACCGGAGGCGACCGGCGGCGCGAAGGTGGCGGCCGTGGTGGCGCAGTCGGGCCTGACCACGGGTCAGGTGGCGGAACGGCGCGGGCGCGGGGCCGATGACGGCGCGGGCCATGTCCGCCGCGGCCGCGGGCGCGACTGACGCCCTTGCCGCAGGATCGACGGAGGGGGGAGGGCGCATCGCCCTTCCCCCTTTGCCTTTTCCTGTCAGCTGCGGCCGGAAGGGGCCGCCGCCAGCAGCGGCACCATCAGCGCGAAGAGTTCCGCCTGCGAGGACAGCCCGCATTTCGCATAGAGCTGCTTGCGGAACACCTTGACCGTCTGGGGCGACAGGCCGAGGCGCAGCCCGATGGACTGTGTCGAATGGCCCCGCAGGATCAGCAGGGCGACTTCGGCCTGTCGCGGTGACAGGCCGACGCCGTGGCGGTCGCGCATCGCGCCGGCCAGTGCCGCCGTCACGTCGGCGGCGCCGCCGCCGGGATCGGCGAGTGTGGCCCAGTGGCCTTCGGCCAGCGCGGCGACGACGGGGGCAAGGCGCTGCGCGGTTTCCACCTCGGCCGCCGTGAAGGGGCGTCCGCTGGAGGCGTCGCGGCCAAGGCAGATGTTCAGCGAGATGTCGGGATGCGGGTAGGCGATGAAGGTGACCTCGTCCACCAGTGTCGTCTGCTGGTAGTAGTCCAGGAAATAGCGGCTGCGGTGGAAGGCATCGGGCGCCACGTCGCGCAGCCGGTAGGCCCCCGCCGCGACCCGCGTGACGTGCAGGTCGTGATAGGGGTCCAGAAGATAGGCCCCCGCCAGATAGGTTCCGTCCAGTTGCGCAAAGACCTGCGGCTGTCCGGTCTGGGTGAACAGCACCTGCGGCGCGGCGGCATCCCGATAGGCAAGGATGATGATGTTGTCCGGCGCGAGGCAGCGGCGCAGCCAGTCATGCAATGCGCTTTCGAAGCCCTGCCCCTGCAGGCGGCGGATCGTTTCGGCAAGCCGGCCCTCGGCGGCATTGGGCTGGGCGCGCATGATACCTCTCTGGGGGTATATACCCCCCGCGTCGGCCAATCTTAACCTGTTTCGAAATTCCGGGGGGTATGGGCCGCATGTCAACGGCAATCGACATCAGTTCGGTCGTCAAGCGTTACGGCACCGCGACCGCGCTGCATGGCGTGTCGATGGAGATACGGGACAACGAGTTCTTCACGCTGCTGGGTCCGTCGGGCTGCGGCAAGACCACGCTGTTGCGCTGCATCGCGGGGTTCGAGGATGTGACCGGGGGCGAGATCCGCCTGTTCGGCCGCAACATCGCCGCGCTTGAGCCGAACCAGCGGCCCGTCAACACGGTCTTCCAGCAATACGCGCTGTTCCCGCACATGTCGGTGATCGACAACGTGGCCTTCGGGTTGAAGATGAAGGGCGTCGCCCTTGCCGAACGGCGGGCGGTGGCGGGGCGGATGCTGGAGATGGTGCATCTGTCGGACTTCGCGGACCGGATGCCCGCGCAACTGTCGGGCGGGCAGCAGCAGCGCGTGGCGCTGGCGCGGGCGCTGGCACCGGCGCCCAAGGTGCTGCTGCTGGACGAGCCGCTGTCGGCGCTGGACCTGAAGCTTCGGCAGGCGATGCGGGTGGAACTGAAGACGCTGCAGGAACAGACGGGCATCACCTTCGTCTTCGTCACGCATGACCAGGAAGAGGCGCTGACGATGTCCGACCGCATCGCCGTCATGTCGCAGGGCCGCGTGCAGCAGATCGGCACGGCGCGGGACATCTACGAGTCGCCGCACAACCGGTTTGTCGCGGATTTCATCGGCGAGACGAACCTGATCGAGGTGGATGTGACCGCCGTTTCCGGCGGAATGGCCGATGTGGTGCTGCCCGGCGGGCACAGGCTGCGCTGCCCGGCCGAAACCACGGCGACGGGACGGCACCACCTGTCGATCCGGCCCGAGCGGCTGTCGCTGACCGGCACGGGTGAGTTGACGGGAACGGTGGAGCGGGTGGTCTATCTGGGGACGGACCTGCAGCTTCTGGCGCGGCTGGCGGACGGGACGCCCTTCACCGTCCGGCTGCAGAATTCCGCGCGGACGCAGGTGCCCGAGGCGGGCGCGACCGTGGGCCTGCATCTGGAGGAAGGCGCGGCGCGCCTTCTGGCCGACTGATGGCGGGGGCACCGCTTCCCCCGCCTGCGGGCGGCACGGGCTGGAAGGGGCTGACCATCCCCCTGCTGATCCCCGCATGGGCGGTGGTGGGCATCTTCATGCTGCTGCCCGTGCTGCTGATGGTGGTCTATTCCTTCCTGACCAAGGAATTCCGCGGCGGGGTCGTCTGGGATTTCACCCTTGCGGCCTATGACCAGTTCTTCCTGAACCGTGGCCTGTTCGGGGACGAACCGCCGGTGATCGAATGGACCTACATCTCGATCTTCTGGCGGTCGATCTGGCAGGCGGCGCTGGCGACGCTGGCCTGCCTTCTGGTGGGCTTTCCCACCGCGTGGTTCATCGCCACGCGCCCCGCCGCGCAGCGGACGGTCTGGCTGTTCCTGATCACCATCCCCTATTGGGTGAACCTGCTGATCCGCACCGTCAGCCTGAAATTCCTGATCCGCGAGAACGGGCCGCTGAACGACTCCCTCATGTCGCTGGGGCTGATCACCGATCCGCTGCCGCTGGTGAACACCAACCTCGCCGTGCAGTTGGGGCTGTTCTACAGCTATCTGCCCTTCATGGTGCTGCCCGTCTATGCCGCCGTGGAGCGCTACAACTTCGCCCTGTCCGAGGCGGCGGCGGATCTTTACGCGGGGCGCTGGACCATCCTGCGCGAAATCGTGCTGCCGGTGGTCCGGCCCGGCATCGTGGCGGGCTGCATCCTCGTCTTCGTGCCGTCGCTGGGGGCCTTCCTTGCGCCCGACCTGCTGGGCGGGGCCAAGACCTATATGATCGGCAGCCTGATCGACGAACAGTTCCGGGGGTCACAGGGCAACTGGCCCTTCGGCGCGGCGGTGTCGGTGGTGCTGATGACGATGGTGCTGCTGGTCCTGCTGTGGCAGGCGCGGGCGGCGGCACGGGGGGCGCGGGGATGAAGGGCGTCCGGCACTATCCCGGTTTCCTTGGCATCGCGGTGGCCTGTCTGGTGGTGCTTTATGCGCCGCTGGTCGTCGTGACCATCTACAGCTTCAACGACAGCCCGTCGATCACCACATGGGGCGGCTTTTCGTGGCGCTGGTATGCCGACGTCTTCACGGGGCCCGAGGCGGAACGCTTCGGCGCGGCGGCGTGGAACTCCGTCACCATCGCCGTGCTTGCCGCGACCGCATCCACCGCCATCGCCGTCGCCGCCGCGCTGGCGATGATCCGGGGCGGGCGGTTCCGGGGCAAGTCGGCCACCTATGCGCTGATCAACCTGCCGCTGCTGGTGCCCGAGATCGTCACCGCCGTCGCCACGCTGATCTTCTTTTCGGCCATCGGGCTGACCACCGGCTACCTGACCATCTTGATCGCCCACATCACCTTCTGCATCCCCTTCGCCTACCTGCCCATCGCCGCCCGCCTTTCGGGGATCGAAGAGGTCTATGAACAGGCCGCCCGCGACCTTTATGCGACCCGCGCACAGGCGTTCCGGCTGGTGCTGCTGCCGCTGCTGATGCCGGGGGTGATTTCGGGCTACCTGCTGGCCTTCATCATCAGCCTCGACGATTTCATCATCACCAACTTCGTCAAGGGCGCGGGGATGGAAACCCTGCCCACGGCGATCTTCGGTTCGGTCAAACAGGGGATAAAGCCCAACATCATGGCGATTTCCACCCTGATGCTGGCCGTGTCGGTGCTGTTCGTGTCGCTGTCCTACCTCGTCAACCGCATCGGGCAAAAGACCCGGGCATAAACCCAACGGGAGCTGCTATGAAAAAGCTTTTCACAACTGCCGCCACGCTTGCGCTCATGACGGGCGCGGCCCATGCCGAGGGCAAGCTGTCCGTCTATCACTGGTTCGAATACATCCCGCAGGAACTGGTGGACAAGTTCGAGGCCGAGACGGGCATCGACGTGACCATCGACACCTATGACAGCAACGAGTCGATGCTGGCCGCGCTGAAGGCGGGGAAGATGGGCCAGTATGACGTGGCGGTGCCTGCCGACTTCATGGTCAAGATCATGGCGGACGAGGGGATGCTGGACACTTTCACGCCGGAAGAGATGTCCAACCACGGCAACATCGCCCCGCAATGGATGGATGTCTATTTCGATCCCGGCCGGAAGTCGTCGATCCCCTACCAGTGGGGCGGCACGTCCTTCTCGGTCAACCGCGATGTCTATCAGGGCGACATCTCCTCGCTTGCGATCATCTTCGACCCGCCGCCGGAACTGCAGGGCAAGATCAACGTGCTGGACAGCCAGAACGAGGTGCTGATCCTCGGCTCGCTCTATCTCGGCATCCCGCAATGCACGACGGACCGCGAACAGCTCAAGGCGCTGAACGACATGCTGCTGGAGGCGAAACAGCACTGGGCCTCCTTCGGGTCCGACACGTCGAAGGACGTGCTGGTGTCGGGCGATGCGGCGGCGGGGATGATCTATAACGGCTTCTCGGCCAAGGCGCGGGCGGAAGGGGCGAATGTGGAATATTCCTATCCCAAGGAAGGCCATGTCCTGTGGATGGACAACATGGTCCTGCTGAAGGACGCGCCCAACCGCGAGAATGCGATCAAGTTCATGAACTTCCTGCTCGTGCCGGAAAACGCGGCGGCGGTGACGAATTACGCGGCCTATACGTCCGGCGTGTCGGGGGTGGAGCCCTTCCTTGACGAGGCGATCAAGAACAGCCCCGAGAACAACCCGCCCGCCGATGCGACGCCCGGCGTCTTTGCGCAGGCCTGCGACGCGGAGACCCAGAAGCTTTACGACGCGATCTGGACCAACCTGAAGAAGTGACAGGGGCGGGGCCGGACCACCGGCCCCGACCGCAACGGAACCAGCCGGCCCATGGCCGGACCGGAGGAGTCATGTCCATCACCATCGCCCTCTGGCAGGGCCATGCCCGCACCGATGACACGCCCGCCGCGCTGGCCGACCTGCGGGCCGCGCTGGCGGGGGCTGCGGCCGTGGGCGCCCGCCTGCTGGTCGCGCCGGAGGTGTTCTTTCCCGGCTACAATTCCGGTAACATCCCCGCCTTGGCCCAGCCGCGCGGGGGCGACTGGCACAGGGCACTGGCAGACCTCTGCCGCGCCACGGCCTGCGGGCTGGTGGTGGGCTATGCCGAACGCGACGGGAACGGGGTCTTCAACTCTGCCGTGGCCTTCGACGCCACGGGGCGGGAAGTGGCCCATTACCGCAAGACCCAGCTTTTCGGCCCGCGCGAGAAGGCGATCTATGCCCCCGGCGATGCGCTGGCCACCTTTGCCATCGACGGCATCCGCGCCGCGATCCTGATCTGCTACGACGTGGAATTCGCGCCCCTGATCCGCAGGCTTGCCGAAGAGGGCACCGAACTCCTCCTTGTTCCCACGGCGAATCCCGAACCGAACATCCATGTCAGCCGTATCGTGGTGCCCGCCCATGCCATCAACCATGGCATGACCATCGCCTATGCCAATTACTGCGGCACCGAAGGCGACATCGCCTATTGCGGCGGGTCCACCATCGTCGCGCCCGATGCAGCCATCCTCGGCTTCGCCGGTCCGGCCCCCGCCCTGCTGACCGCCGACCTGTCGCGCCGTCCCGATCCCGTCCTTCTCCAGACCCAGATTTCCGATTACCGACCCATCAGGTGAACCCATGCCCAAGGACACCCGCCCCGGCCAGTACGACATCCTGTTCGAGCCCGTCCGCATCGGGCCGAAGGTGGCGAAGAACCGGTTCTACCAGGTCCCCCATTGCAACGGGGGCGGCTACCGCGACCCCTCTGCCGTGGCCGAGATGCGCCGCACCAAGGCCGAAGGTGGCTGGGGCGTGATCTTCACGGAACAGACGGAAATCCACCCGTCGTCCGAAATCACCCCCTTCATCGAACAGCACCTGTGGGAGGACAAGGATATCCCCGCCCTTGCCGCCATGGCCGAGGCGATGAAATCCCACGGTGCGCTGGCGGGCATCCAGCTGGCCTATTCGGGCATCAACGGCCCCAACCTTTACTCCCGCGACGTGCCGCTTGCGGTGACGGGCGGCCCCATCCTCACCTTCACCTCCGACCCCGTGCAGGCCCGCACCATGGACCGCGAGGATATCCGCGACCTACGCCGCTGGTTCCGCAACGCCTTCCGCCGGTCGCAGGCCGCGGGGTTCGACCTGATCTGCCTTTACGGGGCCCACGGCTTCGGCATCCTGCAGCATTTCCTGTCCCGCGCCACCAACCACCGGACGGATGAATATGGCGGCTCGCTCGAAAACCGGTCGCGCTTCCTGCGCGAGGTGATCGAGGAGGCGCGGGAGGAGACGCGGGGCGAACTGGCCCTGACCCTGCGCCTGTCGCTGCATGAAGGGGGCGCCTTCGGCTTTTCCAATGCGGAACTGCGCGATTTCATCGAGATGCATGGCGACCTTCCCGACCTCTGGGACCTGGCGCAAGGCACGTGGGAAGCCTGCTCCGGCACCTCGCGCTTCGTGCAGGAGGGGGCGCAGGAGGAACTGGTCAGGGGGATCAAGGCGCTGACCTCCAGACCGGTGGTGGGCGTGGGCCGCTTCACCAGCGCGGATGCGATGGTGCGGCAGGTCCGCAGCGGCGTGCTGGATTTCATCGGCGCGGCGCGGCCGTCCATCGCCGACCCTTTCCTGCCGAAGAAGATCGAGGAAGGCCGCTTCGACGACATCCGCGAATGCATCGGCTGCAACATCTGCGTTTCCGGCGACATGACGGGCGGCATCAGCCGCTGCACGCAGAACACCGCCTTCATGGAGGAATGGCGCAAGGGCTGGCACCCCGAACGGGTGCGGGCGAAGGGGCCTTCGTCATCGGTTCTGGTGGTGGGGGCGGGGCCTGCCGGGCTGGAGGCGGCGCTGCAGGCCGCGCGGCGGGGCTATGCCGTGACGCTGGCCGAGGCGACGGATACCCTTGGCGGCCGCGTGGCCCGCGAGCGGCGGCTGCCGGGGCTTTCGGCATGGGGGCGGGTGGCGGATTACCGGACGGGGCAGCTTGCGCCGCTGGTCAACGCAGCGATCTACCGCGACAGCCGCCTGACCGCCGACGACATCCTTGCGATGGGGGCAGAGCATGTGGCGCTGGCCACCGGTGCAAGCTGGCGGCGCGATGTGGTGGCCCGTTACCACCTGCATCCCGTGCCCACCGATCCCGCCATGCCCGTCTTCACCCCCGACGACCTGATGGCGGGGCAGGGGCCGACAGGCGGCCGCGTGACGCTTTACGACGACGACCATTTCTACATGGGGTCGGTCATGGCCGAACTGCTGGTGGCGCGGGGCTGCGAGGTGGATTTCGTCACCCCGGCCGCAAAGGTGGCGGAATGGACGGAAAACACGCTGGAACAGGGCACCATCATGCGCCGCCTGCTGGCGCTGGGCGTGCGGGTGCATCTGTCCAAAGCCCCCGACAGCATCGGCGCGGGCGGGGTTGCGCTGGCATGCACATGGACCGGCGCGGTCACGACGCTGCCGGCCGATGCCGTGCTGATGGTCACGTCCCGCATCCCGCATGACGCGCTGTGGCATGACCTGCGCGCCCGTCAGGCGGAATGGGAAGGGGCGGGCATCCGCAGCGTCCGCCTGATCGGCGATGCGGCGGCCCCCGGTCCCATCGCCTGGGCCACCTATGCCGGCCGCCGCTTTGCCGAGGAACTGGACGAACCCGACGACCGGGGCGACACGCCCTCGTTCCGGCGCGAGGTGGCGGGGCTGGAGCCCGGCCCGTCGCGCCTGCCCCCCGCCTGACTGCCCCCCGCCTGACTGCCCCCCGCCTGACTGCCCCCCGCCTGACTGACCCCCTCCTGAGAGGTGCCCAGATGACGCAATTCACCCGTGACGAATGGAAGGCGCAGGCCGCCCGTCTGCGCCTGCGCGACCTGCTCTGGATCGACGGCAAGGCGGTGCCTGCCGCCGATGGCCGCCGCTTTGCGACGGTGAACCCCGCCAACGGGCAGGTTCTGGCCGAAGTCGCCCGAGGCGCCGCCGCCGATGTGGACCGCGCCGTGGCCTCGGCCCGCCGCGCCTTCGAGGATGGCCGCTGGTCCCGCAAGGCCCCTGCCGACCGCAAGGAGGTGCTGCTGCGCCTTGCCGCGCTGATCCGGCAGAACGTGCCGGAACTGGCGCTGCTGGACAGTCTGGACATGGGCAAGCTGGTGACGGATGCCGCCACCATAGACGCCCCCGGGTCGGCCCATTTCTTCCAGTGGCACGCCGAGGCCATAGACAAGCTCTATGACGAGATCGCGCCCACCGGGGCGGGCAATCTGGCCATGATCCGCCGCGTTCCGCTGGGTGTCATCGGGGCGGTGGTGCCGTGGAACTTCCCGCTGGACATGGCGACATGGAAGCTGGCCCCCGCGCTGGCCACCGGCAATTCGGTCGTGCTGAAACCCGCCGAACAGTCGCCGCTTTCCGCCCTGCGCCTTGCCGAACTGGCGTCCGAGGCGGGGCTGCCGGACGGGGTGTTGAACGTGGTCACCGGCTATGGCGAGGAGGCGGGCGAGGCGCTGGGCCGCCATCCCGACGTGGATGCCATTGCCTTCACCGGATCGACGCCGGTGGGCAAGCTGTTCCAGACCTATGCGGGCCAGTCGAACATGAAGCAGGTCTGGCTGGAGACGGGCGGCAAGTCGCCGAACCTTGTCTTCCCCGACGCCGATCTGGACGCCGCCGCCGACAAGGCCGCCTTCGGCATCTTCTTCAACCAGGGCGAGGTCTGTTCCGCCAACTCCCGCCTTCTGGTCCATGAAAGCGTGGCCGAGGAGATGGCCCTGCGCATGGTCACGCGGGCTGCGGCCTATCAGCCGGGCGATCCGCTGGACCCCGCGTCGCGCATGGGGCCGCTGGTGACGCGCGACCATGCCGATGCGGTGATGGGCTTCATCGCCGCGGGCCGGCAGTCGGCGCGGCTGCTGTGCGGCGGCGAAAGGATCACGCTGGACGGGTCCGACGCCTATGTGCAGCCGACCGTCTTCATCGGCGCGGCACCCGATGCCCGCATCGTGCGCGAGGAGATCTTCGGTCCCGTCCTGTCGATCCAGACCTTCGCAACCGAGGCAGAGGCCGTCGCGCTGGCGAATGACACGCCCTATGGCCTTGCCGCCTCGGTCTGGACCCGCGATCTGGACCGCGCCCTGCGGGTGTCCGACCGGCTTCATGCGGGGACGGTTTCGGTCAACACGGTGGATGCGCTGTCGGCCATGACCCCCTTCGGCGGGATGAAGCAGTCGGGCCACGGGCGCGACCTGTCGATCCACAGTTTCGACAAGTACACCGCTCTCAAGACCGTCTGGGTCAGCTACGGCAGCGCAGCGGCTTCCTGACGCGCCGTCGGAAGCCCCTCACAGGGCAGGGTTGGGGCAGGGCGCTGGCAGCCCCCCGCCACCATCCGGCTTGCGGCGGTGCGGGCAAGGTTCTAGCCTTGACCTGTTGGTAACGAGTTCGGTCGATGCACGCTTGGTATTTCACCTTCGAATATCCGCCCGACATCGGGGGCGGCCTTGCGACCTACATGCGCATCGTGACCGCGGCATATGCCGCCCGTCCCGCATCGTCGCTGGTGGTGTTCTGCCTGTCGCAGGCACAGTCGGGGCTGGTGCGGCGCAGCCATCCGCATCCGAACGTGCAGATCGTGTCGCTGAACCCGCACCGCTTCGGATCGGTGGAGGAACTGGGGTTCTGGGTCTCGACCGGCCGGATGTTCGAACGCTTTGCCGACCTGCTGCTGATGCAGATCGAAACCGGGATGCTGGACCTGCCGCGCCCCGACTATATGGAATTCCCCGACGGCTTCGGCATCGGCGCACTGGCGATCCAGCAGAAGCTGTGCCGCAACGCCCGTTACGCCGATGTGCCGGTTGTTGTGACGGCCCATACCCCCACCTATCTGATCGACCGCTTCGACCAGATGCCGGAACCCGAACTGCCGCGCTACTGGACGGGGCAGATGGAATTGCAGGCCATCGCGGGGGCCGATCTCGTCATCGGCTGTTCGCAGGCGATCCTTGACCTTTTGTCGCGCGAACTCGCCTCTACGGGTGCGCGGCTGCCGCGGGCGGAGGTGCTGCACAATCCCTTCCCGCCCGCGCCCGCCGGTCCGCAGCCCGACCCCCAGCCGGACCTGCCGCGCGACCATTTCTACATGGCCTCGCGCCTGACCCACTGGAAGGGCGCGGAAGAGGCGATCCGTGCGCTGGAACTGCTCTGGGACGACGGCTGCCGCATTCCCTTCCTGATCTATGGCGACGATGCCCCCCACCACGCCAGCGGCACAAGCTTCGGCGGCTACCTGCTGCGCCGCTATGCCCGCCACGCCGATGCGGGGCTGCTGCGCCTGATGGGCAAGCGCCCGCGCGACCTGATCCGCCGCACCGCCCGCAGCGCCGTGGCGCAGCTGCACCCGTCGCATTTCGACAACTTCCCCTATTCGGTCGTGGAATCCATGGCCGAAGGGACGCTCTGCATCGCCGGCACCAACGGCGGCATCCGCGAAATCGCGCAGGACGGGCGCGACCTCTTCCTCGTCGATGTGCAGGACCGCCACGCCTTTGCCGGCGCCCTGCGCCGCGCATTGGCGCTGGACGGGGCAAGCCGCGCCGCCATGGCCGCCCATGCCCGCGCCACCATCGCCGCGCAATGCGACCCGCAGACCTTCCTCGACCGGAAGGAGGCGCTGGTCGCCAGCCTGCGCAACAGCCCCGCCCGCAGGAGCTTTCCCTTCCTCTCCCCGCCTGACCCGTCCTGCATCCTCCCGACGCCGCCGCCCGCGACGGGACCGCAGCTTTCCGTCGTCATCCCCTATTTCAACATGGGCCGCTTCATCGATGCGACGCTGGCCAGCCTGACCCGCTCCACCGTTGCCGGGATGGAGATCGTCCTTGTCGATGACGGCTCCACCGATCCCGCCTCGCGCGACAGGCTGGACCGGCTGCATGCCGATCACGGGCTGGACGCGGACCGCCTGCGCATCCTGTCCATCCCCAATGGCGGCGTGGCCAATGCCCGCAACACCGGCGTCCGCGCCGCCACCGCGCCCTTTGTCGCGCTGCTGGATGCCGATGACGTGGTGGCGCCGCGCTATTACGAAAAGGCGCTGTCCGTCCTGCAGACCTATGACGAGGTCTCCTTCTGCGGTGCGTGGATCGAGGATTTCGACACGCGGGGCCGCATCCGCAACTGGGCGACGTGGAATGCCGAACCGCCCCTCCACCTCGTGATGAACCAGACCAACTGCCAGTCGCTGGTTTACAAGCGCGAGGCCTATCTGCGCGACGGCTGGCACGACCCCGACCTGCGCATGTTCCTTGATGACTGGGACGGCATGATCTCGCTGCTGGCGGGCGGGCATCGCGGGGTGATGATCCCCGAACCGCTGTTCGGCTACCGCATCCGCGCCGGGTCCATCTTCCGCAGCGGCGGGGGGCTTTGGGACATCAACTATGGCAAGATCACCCGCAAGCACGCCGCCCTCTATGACCGCTGGGGGGCCTTCCTCGCGGCCTTCCTGAACGTGAACGGGCCGAACCGCCATTACCACATCGCCGGAAAACCCGGCACGATGCCGCGCTGACGACAGGAATTGCGAAGATCATGTCCGACACCCTTCCCGCCTGGCTTGCCGCCATCCGCCCCGATCCGTCGGACAGCGCCTTTCCGCCCCTAGTGGCGCAACCGGCCCTGCACCGGCAGGGATTTTCCCTCGGCGGGGCGCTGCGCGTCACCTTCGATCCGTCCAAGGGGGGCGCCCTGCGCGTGGCGGGCATCGTGCCGCCGCTCGGCGCGGCGCATTGGCGGCTGACGCCCGTCAACCTGGGCGCCGCCGACTGGTATGCAGTGGAGACCGACCTTGACCCGCTGGCCCTGCGCGGGCTGGAAAGCCTGATCCCCTGCCTCGATGCGGCCAGCCCGCGCAAGCTGTCGCTCTTCGCGCTGCTGCGCGTGATCGGCCCCGATGGCCGCAGCCATGACGGATCGTCCACCATGGTCGAACTCGGCCCCGAACGGCGCGGCGCGGTCTTTCCCGTCTCGCTGTCCGACATCCCCGCCCCCCTGCTGCACGAGGCGGCGTCCGCACGGCTGATCTTCTTCCTCGAGGCGCGGGATGTCGATCTGGACCTTTACGGCCTGTCCGTCACCGGCATCGCCGCCCCGCCGCCGGTCGTGGCCGACGCTGCGCTGCACAGCCTGCGCGACAGGGCGGGCGTGCCGCCCGTGGCCGGTCCGGCCCGCATCCTGTCGGCTGCCACCCGCAAGGGATGGGCGGGCAAGGTGACGGACCATGCCGAAATCGCCAAAGGGGTCTTCCTGAACATCGAACCCGGTCCCGGCCGGAAGGTCGCCGTGTCGCGCGGCTGGTCGAAGCTGGAGATCGACTTCACCGCCGCCGCCGCGTCGCGCTGGCGCAGTCTGGAATTCCGCTTTGCCCCCTTTGCCGATACGGGCCGCATGGTGGCCCTGCTGCGCGTCTCGGCCATGACGGCGCAGGCCGGGCCCCTGCCGGTCGTGGTGATCCTGCGCCACTATCCGGGGCAGGGCGTGCCCTTCCGCGACTCCGTCCTCGGCGCGGGGCTGATGCTCTATCCCGACGCGGCCCCCCGCGAATCCCGCTTCGACCTGTCGCCCTACCTGCCCGACAGCACGGCCCTGCACGAAACAGGTCTGATGCTGTTCTTCCCCCCCGATACGGGCCTGCTGACCGTCGAGGGGATCGAGGCATCGCTGGCCGACCTGTCCGCCGCACCGCCGCCCGCCGCCGAAACCGGTTGACCTGCGTCAACGCCCGGTTGTCAACTTCCGTTACCCTGTTGCAACGGGGCAGGATGCGGAAGCATGGACGCGCAGGACGACACCGTCATCAGGGCCAGCGGGCTGACCAAGACCTACCGCAACGCGGCGGTCGAGGTGCAGGCCCTGCGCGGCGTGGACTTCGCGGCCAGACGCGGCGAATTCGTCGTGATCCTCGGCCCTTCCGGCTCTGGCAAGTCCACCTTCCTGAACATCCTCGGCGGGCTGGACACCCCTTCGGCGGGCGAGGTCTGGTTCGACGGGCGCAACCTTGCCACG
>AYNO01000108.1 GCA_000500915.1 Rhodobacter sp. CACIA14H1 | reverse complement strand
CGTGAACTCGATGTTCCAGATATTCTTTACCGATAAGGAAGAGATCAACGATTTCAGGGACTTCTGCACCCATGTTGACAGGGTCAAGTTCCGCAACTTCGTGCTGCGGTTGTTCGACAAGGGGGTTTACATGAACCCGTCTGCCACGCTGCATTCGCTGTCGTCGCTGGTGCATACGGAGGCGGATATTTCCTTTACGGCCAAGGCCGTAGCGGAGGTTCTCGAGGAAATGCCCTGAATGCGGATCGGGGTTCTGGGGACCGGGCATCTGGCGGAGTTCCTGATCCGCGGGGCGGAGGGTTTGGGGTATCATTTTACCGTTTCGCCGAGGTCGGCGGATCGGGCGGCGGCGCTGGCGGCGTCGCACGGGGTGAATGTGGCCCGCAGCAATCAGGCGGTTGTGGACGGCTGCGATCTGGTGCTGGTCTGCCTGCCCGCGGCGGAGGGGGTGGATATCCTGCGGGGCTTGCGGTTCCGGGCGGGGCAGTCGGTCTTGTCGGCCATGGCGGGGGCGCGGCTGGCGGCGGTGGCGGCGGCCGTGGCGCCTGCGGCGGCGGCCTGCGCGATGATGCCGGGGCTGGCCAATGCGCATGGGCTGGGCCCGTGCCTGCTGTATCCGGCACGGACGGAGTGGGAGGGGTTTCTCGCGGCGCTGGGGCCTTTGCATGTCTTCGGCGATGAAGCGGAGTTCGTGACGGCGACGGCCTTTGGCGCGATGTCGGGGGCGGTGTTCTTCTGGATGGATGCGCTGATCGGCTGGTTCGCTGCGCAGGGGGTGGCACCTGCGGTCGCGCGGCGGCTGGTCGCCGAGACGCTGCGCGGCAATGCCGAGGTGCTGCTGCGCGAGGTGGCGGGGCTGGAGGATATCCGGCGGGGCATCGCCACGCCGGGCGGTATCACCGAGGCGCTGGTGCGGGTGCTGGAGACGCGGGGGGCGCTGGAGGCCTGGGGCGGGGGCATGGATGTCGTCCTGCAACGGGTGCGCGGCTGAGGGTTGCGATTTTTCGTGAAGGGGTGGTTTCCGCGCCGCCCGCTGCGCCCTACATGAGGGGGGCGAACAGGGACACGAAAGGGAGATACCCCATGAACTTCAAAGGTTTGACGCGGACGCTGGCGCTGGTGACGGGCATGTTGGTGGCCGTGCCCTATCTGATGGTCGCCGCGATCGAGTGACGGTCCGGTGACCGGCGGGGCGGGGGCGGCGCGGCTGCTTCCGCCCTTGCATCCCTTTGAATAAATGCGCCAATGTCGGGCGGTGCCAGCACCGGACCCGATGATGAGCAGACCCCGCACGCGTATCCAGCAGAAGAATTCCGAGGCCATCCTCGAGGCGGCGCTGGAGGTGTTTTCCGCCTATGGCTTTCGCGGGGCCACGCTGGACCAGATTGCCGAGGTGGCGGGGCTGTCGAAGCCCAATCTGCTGTATTATTTCCCGTCGAAGGAGGCCATGCACCAGGCGCTGCTGACGCGGCTTCTGGATACGTGGCTGGACCCGCTGCGCGAGATGGATGCAGAGGGGGAGCCGGTGGCGGAAATCCTTGGCTATGTCCGCCGGAAGGTGGAGTTGAGCCGGGATTTCCCAAGGGAATCAAGGCTTTTTGCCAACGAGATCCTGCAGGGCGCACCGCGGATGCGCGAGGCGATCGAGGGGGATCTGAAGCGGCTGGTGGACGAGAAATCGGTCATCCTGACGCGCTGGATGGAGGAGGGCCGGATCGCGCGGCTGCCGCCGGCGCATCTGATCTTCTCGATCTGGGCGCTGACGCAGCATTATGCGGATTTCGACATGCAGGTGCGGGCCGTGCTGGGGCCGGAGCATGACCCCTTTGCCGAGGCGGGGGATTATCTGGACATGCTGTTCCGGAAGTTGCTGGCGGTGTGACGGGTAGGGTGCGCCATGGCGCACCCTACGTTTACGGCGGGGTGCAAGTGGCGGGAATCGCTTGGTTTTGGCGGAATCGGCCGTGCCGGATGCTGTGCCGTGTTCTGTACCGCAAAGTGTACATACAAATCCGGAGAGAGTGGCGGGGCGGTTCATGGTTAACCGTGCGGGGATGCACAGTTCCATCCGCTGCCCGCGTCAGGCGGCGGCCTTTGTCACGAGGCCGGACAGCACCTCGGCCCCGATGGCGAAGGAGCGGAGGCGGGCGCCGTGGTCGTGGATCATGCCGGTGAGCATGACCTCGTCCGGGCGGTGTTCGGCGATGATGGCTTTCAGCCGTGCCTCCACCGTCGCGGGGCTGCCGGTGGCGGAGCAGGAGAGGGCGTGGTCCACCTCGGCCAGCATGGCGGCGGGGATTTCGGACAGGTCGGGCTGCGGCGCGGGCAGTTTGCCGGGGCGGCCCATGCGGAGGCGGGCGAAGGCGAGTTGCTGCGAGGTGCGGAGGAGGCGCGCCGCGTCGTCGGTTTCCGCCGCGCAGAGGCCGACGCCGATCATGGCATAGGGACGGGCCAGCCATTGCGAGGGGCGGAAGGTGGCGCGGTAGGTGGCCAGCGCGTCGGAGAGCATGGCGGGGGCGAAATGCGAGGCGAAGGCATAGGGCAGGCCGAGATAGGCGGCGAGCTGGGCGCCATAGAGGCTGCTGCCCAGTATCCAGACGGGGACATGGGTGCCGGCGCCGGGATGGGCGCGGACGCGGGCGGCGGGGTCGTCCTCGTCAAGGTAGTTCAGGAGTTCGGTCACGTCCTGCGGGAAGCTGTCGGTCTGGTCCATGTGGCGGCGCAGGGCGCGGGCCGTGGCCATGTCGGTGCCCGGCGCCCGGCCGAGGCCGAGGTCGATGCGGCCGGGAAAGAGGGTGGCCAGCGTGCCGAACTGTTCCGCGATCACGAGGGGGGCGTGGTTCGGCAGCATGATGCCGCCCGCGCCGACGCGGATGGTCTTCGTGGCGGCGGCGACATGGCTGATCACCACGGCGGTGGCGGCGGAGGCGATGCCGGGCATGTTGTGGTGTTCGGCCAGCCAGTAGCGGTGATAGCCCCAGCCTTCGGCATGGCGGGCAAGGTCGGCGCTGTTGGCGAGCGCCTGCGCCGCCGTCTGGCCTTCGGCCACGGGGGCGAGGTCGAGGAGGGAATAGTGGTGCATGGCCCGCAGGATAGGCCTGCGGGGCGCGGGGGGCAAGCGCGGGCGGGTCAGCCGGTGATCAGGGTTTCGAGAGCGCGGACGGCGAGCCTGTGGTCTTCGACCTGCGGCAGACCCGAGACGGTGAGGCAGGCCACGACGCCCACGCCGCGCACGCGGATCGGGACGGCGCCGCCGTTGGGGGCGTAGTCCTCGGACGGGAGGCCGTGCTTGGCGAGGGTTTCGCCTTTCTGGTCCATCTGGGCCTGCAAGTGCAGGGTGGCCATCTGGAACTTCAGCGCGGTGTTGGACTTGCGCCGCGCCCAGAGGTCGTTGAGCGGGGCCGACCCCGGCATGGCGAGGTGGAAGAGGGTGCGGTCCGGCGTGCGGATGTCGATGACGATGGGCAGGCGGCCGGGTCTGGCCATGTCGGCCACCGTCAGGCCGAGGCGGAGGGCCGTTTCCTCGGTGAATTCGGGGAGGATCAGGCGGGCGGCTTCGGTGGCGAGGTCGTCTAGGGTCATGGCGCTGTCTCCGTCTCCCGGTGTGGGGAGAGGCATAGCAGAAGGGCGCGGCCTGCGCGAGGTCAGCGCGAGGTTTTGGATTTGGCTGTGGATTTGGGGGATTTCGCCCTGTCCTGCGCCTGCGGTTCGGGCGGCGCGGGGGCGTCTGCGTGGTCTTCGGCCATGTCGTCTGCCGGTTCGCTGGCAGGCGCGGCCTCGGCGCTGCGGGTGCGGCGGGGGACGATCAGGAAATTCTCGTTCGCGCGGTAGCGGCGGAAGCGGGCGCGGACGGCGTAGCTGTTGGTTTCCACCCATTGGAGGAAGGCGTCGCGGTTGACGTTGTCCACCTCGACGAAGAAGGTGGGGCGGCAGCGGGCGACCGTGCCCGACAGGCCGGAAAGCACCGACATTTCCATGCCTTCGACGTCGATCTTGATGAAATCCGGGGTGATGTCGGCCAGCAGGTCGTCGCCGCGGCGCAGGGTGATGCTGCCTTCGCTGCCGTCGGCATCCATGATCCGCCCGCCGCCAAGGTTGCGGGCGCTGGCCTGTATCGTCTTGCCGCCTTCGTTGCGGTCGGACAGGCCGTAGCCGAGTTTCGTCGTGTCGCAACGGTCGAGGACGCCGTTCAGGCCGAGATTGGTCAGCAGGATGGCGATAGCGTCGGGGTTGGGTTCGAAGAGGATCACGCGCGCGGCGTGCATGAATTTCAGCGCATAGAGCGAGTGGTTGCCGACATTGGAGCCGATGTCGCAGAAGGTGGCGCCCGGCGGGCACCAGCGGCGGATGATGTCCAGTTCCTCGGTTTCGTAGAACTGGCCGGTGGCGTGGACGCGCTGGATCGAGTCGCGGGGATTGGCCACGAAGAACTGGATCGGCTGGCCGTGGATCATGCTGCGGACGACCTGGCCGGGGGCTGTGACGGTCAGGGCTTCACTGGCGACAGGGGCGACCACGCGGTTTCTGGAATGCTTCACGTTGGATACCCCCGACCGATACTGTTTCGATACCTTTGACAGTAGGGAGGAAGCGGCGCTGCCGTCAATCTGCCCCTGCGGCGTCGGGGCGGGGGTGAGTCTGGCAGGTCACAATGCCCCGATCCCGCGCAGGATGATCTGCTTGACGCTTTCCGTCGCCTCGCGCCATTGCGCGTCGGTCAGGGGGTGGCCTGCGTTCAGGGTTTCGATCTGGTGGCCGAAATCGGCGTAGTGCTGGGTCGTGGCCCAGAGCATGTAGAGCAGGTGGCGCGGGTCGATGGGGGCCATCTTGCCGTCGTCGATCCAGCGGCGGATGACGGCGATGCGGCCTTCGGTCCAGTCGCGGAGGGTGGTTTCCAGATAATCCTGTATGACGGGGGCGCCGTGCATCACCTCGGCCGCCCAGACCTTGGACCCGTGGGGGTGGCGGCGCGAGATGTCCATCTTCGCCTCGACATAGGCGCCGATGCCTTCGACGGGGCCTGCGGCGGCATCGAAGGAGGAAGCGGCGTCGAGCCAGATTTCGAAGATGTTCTGCACGACGCGGCGGTAGAGGTCTTCCTTCGTCGGGAAGTAGTAATGCAGGTTGGCCTTGGGCAGGCCCGCCATATCGGCGATGAGCTGCATGGTGGCGCCGCCGAAGCCCGCCTCGGCAAAGACCTTTTCGGCGGCTTCGAGGATGAGTCGTTCGTTCTGCTGCCTGATATCCGTGCGGCGGCCGGAGCGGATGCGTGAAATGCGGGCGGTTTCGGTCATTCCGGCCTGTGATTTTCGTTGACCGTATGGTCAGGTTGTGGTCGCCTTCCTATTGACCATATGGTCAGGAAGCGAGTCGATCAACGACGTGCATGAGCGGACCGGAGAGTTCGCGGCGCACAGGGAGAGCAAGCGAATGCCAGCACCCGGGGAGAACCTGAGGATCAATTCCGCGCGGCTGTGGGACAGCCTCGAGGAGATGGCCAAGATCGGCCCCGGCGTGGCGGGGGGCTGCAACCGCCAGACCCTGACGGATGCCGACAGCGAGGGGCGGCACCTGTTCAAGCGCTGGTGCGAGGCGGCGGGGATGGTCATGGGCGTGGACAGCATGGGCAACATGTTCGCCACGCGGGCGGGGGCGGACCCCGATGCGCTGCCGGTCTATATGGGGTCGCATCTGGATACGCAGCCGACGGGCGGGAAATATGACGGCGTGCTTGGCGTTCTGGGTGCGCTGGAGGTGGTGCGGACGATGAACGACATGGGGGTGCGGACGAAGCGGCCCATCGTCGTGACGAACTGGACGAACGAGGAGGGGGCGCGCTTCGCGCCGGCGATGCTGGCCAGTGGCGTCTTTGCGGGGATCCATACGGAGGACTATGCGAAGGGGCGGCGGGACCTTGAGGGCAAGGTCTTCGGCGAGGAGCTGGAGCGGATCGGCTGGGTGGGCGACGAGAAGGTCGGTGCGCGGAAGATGCACGCGATGCTGGAGCTGCATATCGAGCAGGGGCCGATCCTTGAGGCGGAGGGGAAGACCATCGGCGTCGTGACCCACGGGCAGGGCCTGTGGTGGCTGGAGATCACGCTGACGGGGAAGGATGCGCATACCGGGTCCACGCCCATGCATATGCGGGTGAATGCGGGGCTGGGCATGGCGCGGATCACCGAGCGGGTCCACCAGATCGCCATGAGCCATCAGCCGAATGCGGTGGGGGCCGTGGGGCAGGTGAAGGTCTTTCCCAATTCGCGGAATGTCATTCCGGGGAAGGTTGTCTTCACGGTCGATATCCGGTCGCCGGAGCAGGCGAAGCTGGATGCGATGAAGGCCGAGGTGATGCGGGCGGCCCATGCGGTGGCGAAGGAGCTGGGTCTGGGATGCGAGATCGAGGATGTGGGGCATTTCGACCCTGTCACCTTTGACCCCGGTCTGGTGAAGATCGTCCGGCAATCGGCTGAAAAGCTTGGATATTCCCATATGGATATCGTGTCGGGCGCGGGGCATGACGCCTGCTGGATCAACCGCGTGGCGCCGACGGTGATGGTCATGTGTCCCTGCGTGGACGGGCTTTCGCACAACGAGGCGGAGAGCATTTCCGAGGAATGGGCGGCGGCGGGGACGGATGTGCTGCTCCATGCCTGTCTGGAAGTGGCCGAGGTGGTTTCCTGATGGAAACCCCGGGTGGTTTTGCACCCCCGGACCCCGCAGGATATTTGGGAACGGATGAAGCCCGAGGGTTTCGAGAGGGAGATGAGCCGATGAGCGCGACGATCATCAAGAACGGCACCGTTGTCACGGCGGACCTGTCCTACAAGGCCGATGTGCGGATCGAGGGCGGGAAGATCACCGAGATCGGGCAGGGGTTGAAGGGCGGGACGGAGCTGGATGCGACGGGCTGCTATGTGATGCCCGGCGGGATCGACCCGCATACGCATCTGGAGATGCCCTTCATGGGCACCTACAGCGCCGACGATTTCGAGAGCGGGACGCGGGCGGCGCTGTCGGGCGGGACCACCATGGTGGTCGATTTCATCCTGCCGGGTCAGGGGCAGGGGCTGATGGATGCGGCCCAGATGTGGCACAACAAGTCGGGCCGCGCGAATTGCGACTACAGCTACCACATGGCCGTGACATGGTGGGGCGAGAAGGTCTGGGACGGCATGGCCGACAGCGTGAAGGCGGGGATCACCTCCTTCAAGCATTTCATGGCCTACAAGGGCGCACTGATGGTGAATGATGACGAGCTGTTCGCGTCCTTCCGCCGCGTGGGCGATCTGGGCGGGCTTGCCATGGTCCATGCCGAGAATGGCGATGTGGTGGCGGAGCTGACGGCGAAGCTGCTGGCCGAGGGGAATACGGGGCCGGAGGGTCATGCCTATTCCCGGCCGCCGCAGGTGGAGGGGAGCGACGAACCGCGCCATCATGATTGCCGACATGGCGGGGGTGCCTTTGTATGTCGTCCATGTGTCCTGCGAGGATGCGCATGAGGCGATCCGGCGGGCGCGGCAGGCGGGCAAGCGGGTCTGGGGTGAACCCCTGATCCAGCATCTGACGCTGGACGAGAGCGAGTATTTCCATCCCGACTGGGACCATGCGGCGCGGCGTGTCATGTCGCCCCCCTTCCGCAACAAGGAGCATCAGGCGTCCCTCTGGGCGGGGCTGATGTCGGGGTCGCTGTCGGTGGTGGCGACGGACCATTGTTCCTTCACGACCGAGCAGAAGCGGTTCGGGGTCGGCAACTTCTCGAAGATCCCGAACGGGACCGGGGGGCTGGAGGACCGTATCCCGATGCTGTGGACGCATGGGGTGGGGACGGGGCGGTTGACGCCGAACGAGTTTGTCGCCGTCACCTCGACCAATATTGCGAAGATCCTGAACCTGTATCCGAAGAAGGGCGCGGTGCTGGTGGGGGCGGATGCGGATCTGGTCGTGCTGGACCCCGAGAAGGAGAAGGTGATTTCGGCAAGCACGCAGCAATCGGCCATCGATTACAACGTGTTCGAGGGGCAGAAGGTGAAGGGCCTGCCGCGCTATGTGCTGACGCGGGGGCAGGTGGCCATCGACGATGGCGCGGTGAAGACGCAGGAGGGCCATGGCCAGTTCGTGGGGCGCGAGGCGCGGCCTGCGGTGAACCGTGCGTTGAGCCAGTGGAAGGAACTGACCGCGCCGCGCCCCGTGCAGCGGACGGGCATTCCGGCGACGGGTGTGTGAGGAACGGGGGTCTAGGGGACCAGATGCTCCAGCTCCGGCAGCAGAACGACGCTTTCCTGTTCGTGCGGATCGGTCCGCGCGATGACGGCGCGTGCGGGTGTGCTGCCGGGATTGAAGGGCAGGTGGGGCATGTCGGCAGGGATGTAGAGGAGGTCGCCGGCTTCCACCTCCATCCGGTGTTCCAGCCGGTCGCCCCAATACATGGTGGTGATGCCGTCCAGCATGAAGATGGCGGTTTCGTGGGTGGCGTGTTTGTGCGCCCTTGCGCGGCCTCCTGGAGGGATGGTCAGGAGGTGCATGCAGATCGCCTGCGCCCCCGTGGTTTCGCGGGCGATGCCTTCGAAATAGGTGAATCCCTGCTTGCCGTCATAGACATGGTCGGCAGCGGGGCGGAGCTTGCGGCAGGGCGGACGGGGGGCACTGGTCATGGCTGGGAGTCCCGGGCTGTTGGTCCGGGCAGTCTGCCATGGCGGGCGGGGCCGCGTCAGCCTTCTTCTTGCGGTTGCGGTTGCGGGGGCTTCGGCGCGAAGGTCAGGACGGGGACGGTGAAGAGGTCGTCGTCCAGATCGTCGGCTGTCGGGGCGAAGGCGAGGGTTTCCTGCATGGTGCGGGGGCTTTCCGGTCGGGGGGCAGGGCTTCAGTCTGGCAGGATTGCACGACAGGGTTGTGACGGTGCGCGGGGACGTGCCGGGAACGGGCAGGGATGAAGGATACGTTGAACAAGGCGGCGCCGGTGATCGAGGCGAAGGGGCTGAACCTGACCTTCCAGACGGGGGACGGGCCGGTCCATGCGCTGAAGGATGTGAACCTGACGGTGGAGCGGGGGGATTTCGTGTCCTTCATCGGGCCGTCGGGATGCGGAAAGACCACCTTCCTGCGCTGTGTCGCGGCGCTGGAGCATCCGACGGGCGGGAGCCTGACGGTGAACGGGATGAGCCCCGACGAGGCGCGGCGCAAGCGGGCCTATGGCTATGTGTTCCAGGCGGCGGGGCTGTATCCGTGGCGGACGATTGCCGGGAACATCGCGCTGCCGCTGGAGATCATGGGGTTTTCGAAGGCCGAGCAGGCCGAGCGGATCGAGCGGGTGCTGGAGCTGGTCGAGCTGAAGGGGTTCGGCAAGAAGTTTCCGTGGCAGTTGTCGGGGGGGATGCAGCAGCGGGCCTCGATCGCGCGGGCGCTGGCCTTTGACGCGGATATCCTGCTGATGGACGAGCCCTTTGGGGCCCTCGACGAGATCGTGCGGGACCGGCTGAACGAGGAGGTGCTGAAGCTTTGGGCGGCGACGGGGAAGACGATCGGCTTTGTCACCCATTCGATCCCCGAGGCGGTCTATCTGTCCACGAAGATCGTGGTGATGAGCCCGCGGCCCGGGCGGATCACGGATGTGATCGAGAGCCCCTTGCCGAAGGAGCGGCCGCTGGACATCCGCGACTCGCGCGAGTTCATCGAGATTGCGCATCGGGTGCGGGAAGGTCTGCGGGCGGGGCATGGCGATGAGGTGTGAGCGGGTGGCAAGCCCCCCCACCCCGGCCCTCCCCCACGAGGGGGGAGGGAGGCGCGTCGCTGCCTGCGTCGTGACCTTTGCGGGCGTCGTGGTCGGGTATTTGGGCCGAGATGAAGCCGGGGGGGCGGTATGAGCGCCGGTCTGATGCTGTGGCTTGGCGGGGCGATGGCGGCCTTCGTCGCGGCGAATTCGGTGTTGCGGGCCTATGCGGGTCGGGGGCATGGCCGACGCTGGCGGTGGCGCTGGGGTTCTTTCTGGTCGGCAACCTGATGATGGTGCGGCTGATGCGGGAGAGCGGTCTGGCGCTGGCGGTGTCGATCTCCTCCGTGGTGCAGCTGGTGGCGCTGGCGCTGATCGGGGTGCTGTGGTTCGGCGAGCGCATGACGGGGATGCAGGCGGCGGGGGTGGTGCTGGGCATTGTGGCAGTGGCGCTGATCGCCTGGCCGCAGGGGGCGCAAGGGTGAGGGCGCGGGGATGAAGGAGAAGGCTTTGCCCGTGCTGGCCGTGCTGGGGATCATCGTGGTGATCTGGTATGCGGCGGCCGTCTGGATGAATGCGACATGGGTCTATGACCAGGCGGAGCGGGCGGGGACGACCGTCAGTTTCGCCGAGGTGGTGCCGCAGACCATGGCGCAGGACCGGCCGCTGCTGCCGCCGCCGCATCAGGTGGCGGCGGAGTTGTGGAAGGGTGTGGCGGGGCAGGCGGTGACCAGCAAGCGGTCGCTGGTCTATCACGGCTTCGTCACCTTTCGCGGCACGATGATGGGCTTTGCGCTGGGGATCGTGCTGGGGGTGGCGCTGGCCGTGTCCATCGTGCGCTTCCGCGTGATGGACATGAGCGTGATGCCCTGGGCCATCATCAGCCAGACCATCCCCATCGTGGCGCTGGCGCCGATGATCCTGACGGTGGCGAACCAGTTGGGGATCGACAGCCGCGAGGTGCCGAAGGCGGTGATTTCGGCCTATCTGTCCTTCTTCCCCGTGCTGGTGAGCATGGTGAAGGGGTTGCGGTCGCCAGACCAGATGCAGCTGGACCTGCTGAAGACCTATAACGCGTCGGAGGGCGAGACCTTCTGGAAGCTGCGGCTGCCCGCGTCGATGCCCTATTTCTTTGCCAGCCTGAAGGTGGCCGTCGCGGCGGCGCTGATCGGGACGATCGTGGGCGAATTGCCGACGGGCGCGATCGAGGGGCTGGGGGCGCGGATGCTGATCGGGTCGCAGTTCGGGGAGCCGCTGATCATGTGGGCAGCGCTGTTTGCGGCGGCGATCCTTGCCGGGCTGCTGATCGTGGCGGTGGGGATCGTGGAGCGGGTGGCGCGGAAGCGGATGGGGGTGCCGGCATGATGTGGCTGGTCGGTGCGGTCGTCTTCTGGCTGGCGGCGTGGGCGGTGAATGCGGCCGTGGCGCGGTCGGCCCTTGGCCGGACACGGGGGGGGCGGGTCTTCGTGCCGGTCCTGTTCGGGGTGACGGTTCTGGTCCTGTGGGAAGGGGTGGTGCGGGGTTTCGGCGTGCAGCCCGTGATCCTGCCGCCGCCGAGCCTGATCGGGGCGAAGATCGCGGGGTCGGCGGGCGTGCTCTGGGCCGATTTCGTGCAGACGGTGGTGAAGGGGGCGCTGTCCGGCTTCGTCATCGGGGTGGGGGCGGCCTTTGTCGTTGCGGTGGCCATCGACCGCGTGCCCGTCCTGCAGCGGGGCCTGCTGCCCATCGGGAATTTCGTCGCGGCGCTGCCCATCGTGGGCCTCGCCCCCATCCTTGTGATGTGGTTCGGCTTTGACTGGCAGTCGAAGGCGGCGGTGGTGGTGGTGATGGTCTTCTTCCCCGTGCTGGTGAACCTTGTCGCGGGGTTGCAGGCGAGCGAGCGGATGCAGCGCGACCTGATGGCGACCTGGGGGGCGGGCTATTGGCAGACGCTCGTGAAGCTGCGGCTGCCGGCGGCGATGCCCTTCTTCTTCAACGGGGTGAAGATCGCCACCACCTTGGCGCTGATCGGCGCCATCGTTGCCGAATTCTTCGGCAGTCCGATCGTGGGGATGGGCTTCCGCATCTCGACCGAGGTGGGGCGGCTGGGTCTGGACATGGTCTGGGCGGAGATTGCGGTTGCGGCGCTGGCGGGGTCGGTCTTCTATGGCGCGGTGACCGTGGTGGAGCGGTGGGTGACCTTCTGGCATCCGTCGCAGAGGCATTAACGAAGGCCCGCAGGACAAGCGGGCCGCAACATGGAGGTTGAGACGATGAAGAAGTTGCTGACGGGGGCGCTGCTTGCCGCGATGGCGGGGACGGCGCAGGCCGAGGATGTGACGCTGCAGCTGAAATGGGTCACGCAGGCCCAGTTCGCGGGCTATTACGTCGCGCAGGCCAAGGGGTTCTACGAGGAAGAGGGGCTGAACGTCACGATCAAGCCGGGCGGTCCCGACATCGCGCCGACGCAGGTGATCGCGGGCGGCGGGGCCGATGTGATCGTGGAATGGATGCCTGCCGCGCTGGCCGCGCGGGAAAAGGGCCTGCCGCTGGTCAATATCGCCCAGCCCTTCGCAAGCTCGGGCATGATGCTGACCTGTCTGAAGGAGACGGGCATCACCGCGCCTGCCGATTTCGCGGACAAGACGCTGGGCGTGTGGTTCTTCGGGAACGAATATCCCTTCCTGTCCTGGATGAGCCAGCTGGGCCTTGCCACCGATGGCAGCGCCGGGGGCGTGACCGTGCTGAAGCAGGGCTTCAACGTGGACCCGCTGCTGCAGAAGCAGGCGGCCTGCATTTCCACCATGACCTATAACGAATACTGGCAGGTGATCGATGCGGGCATCAGCCCGGATGATCTGGTGACCTTCAAATACGAGGATCAGGGCGTGGCGACGCTGGAGGACGGGCTTTATGTCCTGGAGGACAAGCTGTCCGATCCGGCTTTCGAGGAGAAGATGGTGAAGTTCGTCCGCGCCTCGATGAAGGGGTGGAAATATGCCGAGGAGAACCCGGACGAGGCGGCGATGATCGTGCTGGAGAATGACGAGACCGGCGCACAGACCGAGAACCACCAGAAGCGCATGATGGGCGAGGTGGCGAAGCTGACCGCCGGTTCCAATGGCGCGCTGGATGTGGCTGCGGCGGAGCGCACGGTGGCGTCGCTGCTGTCGGGCGGGTCGGACCCGGTGATCACCAAGGCGCCGGAAGGGGCCTGGACGAGCGCGATCACGGACAAGGCGCTGCAGTAAGCGTCTTTCCGGCGGAAAAAGGGGGCGCGTCCGGGGAGACCCGGGCGCGCCCTTTCCTTTGGCCGCTTGCCAAGCGGCGCGGGCGTGCCGCCCGCACGGCTTTCCTGTCGCCTCCGCATCCGCTCCGGCTCCGCCGTCAGGGGGCGCACGCGCCCCCTCTTGCCCCGCAGGCGGGGCAATTCACCCCCTGTGGATATTTGGAGACGGAAAATGGGGCGGGGGTTTGTAAAGTTTTCTGCGATTTGTAAAGATTTCCGCGTCGGGGCAGACGGGAGGGCGCGGCATGGCGGTGATGGCGCTGGCGGGGACGCGGTTGCGGGAGCGGCGGATGGCGCTGGGGTTGCGGCAGGCCGAGGTCGCGGCGGCGGCGGGGGTTTCGGCATCCTATCTGAACCTGATCGAGCATAACCGGCGGCGGGTGTCCGGCGCGGTGCTGGAGACGCTGGCGGGCGTGCTGGGGCTGGAGGTGGCGGCGCTTGCCGAGGGGGCGGGGCGGGGCTGGCCGAGGAATTGCGGTCGGCGGCGGCGGCGGCGGGGCCGGAGGCGGGGGCGGAGACCGACCGGGCGGAGGAATTCGCGGGGCGGTTTCCGGGATGGGCGGCGGCGGTGCTGGCGCTGGAGCGGCAGAGGGCTTTGCTGGCGCGTGCCGTGGAGGCGCTGAACGACCGGATGAGCCATGATCCGCATCTGTCGGATTCGCTGCACGAGGTGCTGTCGGCGGTGGCCTCGGTCCGGTCCACGGCGGCGATCCTGGCCGAGACGGAGGATATCGAGCCGGAATGGCGGGCGCGGTTCCTGCGCAACCTGCATCTGGACAGCGAGCGGCTGGCGGCGGGGTCGGAGGCGCTGGTGGCCTATCTGGACGGGTCGGACATGGCCGATGTGCAAGGGATC
>AYNO01000107.1 GCA_000500915.1 Rhodobacter sp. CACIA14H1 | reverse complement strand
TGGGGGATGCCCCTTCATCCTGGTCCAAATACCCCACGGGGGTCCGGGGGTGTGAAACCCCCGGTTCTTCGGGTTCCACCCGTGCGACGGCCTTGCCGCCGTGATGGCTGGCGCCCGCGTCGTCGTGGAATTCGAAATCCTCGCGGAACATGGTCAGGAGGTGTTCTTCCAGTCCCATGACGAGCGGGTGGATCCATGTGTCGAAGATCACATTCGCGCCTTCGAAACCCATCTGGGGGGAATAGCGGGCGGGGAAGTCCTGCACGTGGACGGGGGCGGAGATGACGGCGCAGGGGATGCCCAGACGCTTGCCGATATGGCGCTCCATCTGCGTGCCGAGGATGAGTTCGGGTTGCAGGCGGGCGATTTCGGCTTCGACTTCGAGGTAGTCGTCGGTGATCAGGGGTTCGACGCCGTAGGCTTTGGCAGCGGCGCGGAGGGGCCTTGCGAATTCGCGGTTGAAGCAGCCCATGCCCACCACCTCGAAGCCGATCTCGGTGGCGGCGATGCGGGCGGCGGCCATGACATGGGTGGCGTCGCCGAAGATATAGACGCGCTTGCCGGTCAGGTAGGTGGAGTCGACGGAGGCCGACCACCACGGCAGGCGGAGGCCGGATTCGTCCACTTTCGCAGAGATGCCCGTCAAGGCGCTGACTTCATGCAGGAAATCGCGGGTGGCGCCGACGCCGATGGGGACGGTTTTCGTGTAGGGCTGGCCGCAGGCGCGTTCCAGATGGCGGGCGGCGGTTTCGCCGGTTTCGGGGTAGAGCAGCACGTTGAAATGCGCCTGACCCATGCGGGCGATGTCTTCGGGCGTGGCACCCATCGGGGCGGCCACGTTGACCGTGATGCCCATTAGGGAGAGGAGCTTCGTCACCTCGGCCACGTCGTCGCGGTGGCGGAAGCCAAGCGCGGTGGCGCCGAGGATGTTGCAGGTGATGGCTTCCGTGCGGGGCATCGGTTTGGCCAATGCCTTGACGATCTGGAAGAACGTCTCGTCCGCGCCGAAGTTTTCCTTGCGCTGGTAGGAGGGGAGTTCCAGCGGGATCACGGGGATGGGGAGGCCGAGGGCTTCGGCCAGACCGCCGGGGTCGTCCTGGATCAGTTCGGCGGTGCAGGAGGCGCCGACGATCATCGCCTGCGGCTGGAAGCGGTTGTAGGCGTCGCGGGCCGAGTCCTTGAACAGGTTGGCGGTATCGGCGCCGAGGTCGCGGGCCTGGAAGGTGGTGAAGGTGACCGGGGGCCGGTGGTTCCGCCGTTCGATCATGGTGAACAGGAGGTCTGCATAGGTGTCGCCCTGCGGGGCGTGCAGGACGTAGTGCAGCCCCTTCATCCCCGTCGCCACGCGCATCGCGCCGACATGGGGCGGGCCTTCATAGGTCCAGAGGGTGAGTTTCATTCCGCCGCCTCCTTCCGCAGGATCGCCTTGCGGCGCAGGGGGCGCGAGAAGAGACCGGCAAGGTCGCCTGCCTGTTCGTAGAAATGGACCGGCGTGAAGACGAGTTCGATGGCCCATTTGGTGGTGTGGCCTTCGGCCTCCAGCGGGTTTGCAAGGCCGAGGCCGCAGACCGTCAGGTCGGGGGCGGCGGCGCGCTGGCGGTCGAGCTGCTTTTCCACGTCCTGCCCTTCGGAGATGACGGGGCCGGAGGGGAGGAGGTCGAGGTCGGGGCCGACGAGGCCTTCGTGCAGGTAGGGGGTGCCGACTTCCACCGCCGTCATGCCGCATTCGCGGGTCAGGAAGCGGGCGAGCGGGATTTCGAGCTGGCTGTCGGGGAAGAAGAAGACGGACTTGCCGCGCAATTCCTGCGACTGGGTGGCGATGGCCTTCTGGGCACGGGCGCGGGGGGCGGCGGTGACCTGTTCGAACAGGTCGCGGGCGACGCCGAATTCATCGGCGATGGCGCGGAGCCATGCGGTCGTGCCTTCTTCGCCGAAGGGGAAGGGGGCGGGCAGGTGCCTTGCGCCGCGCCTTGTCAGGGCGGCGTGGGTGTCGCCGAGGAAGGGCTGGACGAGGGCGAAGACGGTGTTCGCGCCGACGGCGGGCAGGTCGCCCGCGCGGCGGGCGGGGAGCATGCGGACGGGGCCGATGCCGAGTTGCGCCAGAAGCGAAAGGCATTGATCTTCCACCACATCCGGCATGGCGCCGACGATCAGCAGTTCGCGGGCGGTGGTGGCCGGAAGGGTGGGGACCATGGCCGCAAGGCAGGCATCTTCGCCCTGTGTGAAGGTCGTTTCAATGCCCGAGCCGGAGTAGTTGTAAACGCGGACATGGGGGGCGTGGACGGCCGAGAGGCGTTCGGCGGCGCGGGCGAGGTCGAGCTTGATCACCTCGGACGGGCAGGAGCCGACGAGGAAGAGCTGCTTGATGTCCGGGCGGCGGGCCAGCAGGCGGGCGACTTCGCGGTCGAGTTCGGCGTTTGCGTCGGCGAGTCCGGCAAGGTCCTTCTCTTCGAGGATCGCGGTGCCGAAGCGGGGTTCGGCGAAGATCATCACGCCGGCGGCGGCTTGCAGGAGGTGGGCGCAGGTGCGGGACCCGACGACGAGGAAGAAGGCATCCTGCATCTTGCGGTGGAGCCAGATGATGCCCGTCAGGCCGCAGAACACCTCGCGCTGGCCGCGTTCCTTGAGGACGGGGGTGGAGCGGCAGCCGGTGGAGGGCAGGTCGAGGCTCATGCGATCACCTCGGCCAGGGTGCGGTTTTCTTCCATCGCCTCGGCTTCGGCATCGAGGCGGGCCATGCGGAGTTTCCACAGGAACTGGCCCGCGTTGACGACGTAGGTGACGTAGGCGGCAAGGGCGAGGAACATCTGTTCCTGCGGGGTCAGCGCCCCGGTCCAGAGCGCCCAGAGATAGGCGGTGTGCAGGGCGATGACGGCGAAGCTGAAGACGTCTTCCCAGAAGAAGGCGGGGGCGAAGAGGTATTGGCCGAAGACGACCTTCTCCCAGATCGCACCGGTCACCATGATGACGTAGAGGAAGCCCGTCTTGACGATGATGGAGATGGTCGCGGCCGTATAGCCGTCGCCCGTCATCAGGAATCGCACGACGAGGACGACCGAAACCGCAAAGGCCACGAACTGCGCCGGAGCGAGCAGCCCCTGCACGAGCGTCCAGCGCGTTGCGTCGCGTCTGGCGCGTTCTTCGTCTGAATACAGCCGCTTGCGCGGGGTCCTGCTCGGATTCGGGTGCATCGTCAGACGCCTCTCCTTTCGGCTCCTCGCTGGTGAAGGTTAGCGTGGGGGTGCGGAGTGTCAACTGAAACTTACACATTGCCCTTGGCTGTTTCGAAGGGGAAAGGGGGTCCGGCAGGCCGGAATGCAGGATAAACAGGCAAAAATATAAGTTTAGGCAATGATTTAGGCGCGGGTTAAAAATATCTTTCCGGCAGGGGTGTCAATTTGCTTTGACAATCTACAGTCAAAGGCGGACAGTAACGGAAGGCCGTCTGCGGATACGTGACACGTTTGTCGTCGTGCGTTTCCGGCGGGCCGTGGAGCCAGACATGCATCATGGAATGCCTCTCGGGACGATGCCTCGGTCGGAGGGCGCGACGGGCGGGGTGACGCAGTTCGCTGCGGAGGTCGTTGCACGGCTGGTGCAGCGCGATCTTGCCGAGGAAGCGGGGCTCCGGGAAAGTTTCGTGGACCGTTTCGTGGCGGCCGTCACGGCGACGGACCCCGAGGATCTGGAACAGTTCAAACCGGAGCTGCGGCGCGCGCGCATCTCGGCGGCGTCGCTGGCGGATCTGTACATCCCCGAGGTGGCACGGCGTCTGGGGCGGGCCTGGGAAACCGACTGCCTGAGCTTTGCCAATGTCACAATGGGGGTCGCGCGGCTGCAGGCGATCCTGCGCGAGATCGGGTCGGCCTGGGCGGCGGACCGCGAAGGGGCGGTGGACGGGCCGATGCTGCTGCTTGTGCTGCCCACCGGAGAGCAGCACACGCTGGGGGCGATGGTTCTTGCCGGACGGCTGCGGCGCATGGGCGTTTCGGTTTCCATGCGCATCGCGCCGTCGGCGCAGGAACTTGGACATTTTGTTGCAGAACGCGCATTCGATGGCGCGCTTGTCTCCATAGCCTGCAACGACAGGCTTGAAACTTGCTCCAAACTTGTGAAAACGCTTAAAGAGTCGAGTAAAGGCGGATTGAGGGTGGTTGTCGGTGGTGCCATTCTGGATGCCAGCGATGATGTGATGCGGGCAACCGGTGCCGATCTGGTGACGAACGACATTTTCAGGGCCCTGGACTTCATGGGTCTGCCTGTCGGTCGTAATACCGAGACGGAGCCGGTTTGACCGAATGGAAACCGTGCCCGGCCTTGGGCCGCGTCGTGGGATCGGATAAGGTGTGACGACCGACGGACGACATCTTCTGAATGGTGGCAAGCTGCCGCTGATCGCCCCGGACCTTCTGGGGGAGATTCTGGCGACGGCGTCCGATGTCGCGCTGCTGGTGGCGCCGTCGCGGCGCATCATCTCGGTCCTCGTCAATCCGCATCACCGCAGCTTCGGCCAGTTGACCGATTGGGAAGGGGCGCATCTGAAGGATGTGCTGACCGAGGAAAGCCTGCGGAAGGTCGAGAAGCGCATCTCGGACATGCAAGGGGCGCGGCATGGCGAGACGGCGGTGGAGCTGAACCACGCGGACCAGTCGAACTGGGAATTCCCTGTGCGCTATTCGATGCACCGGATCGGGGCGGACGAGTCCATCCTGATGCTGGGCCGTGACCTGCGGCCGATTGCCGAGGTGCAGCAGCAGCTTGTGCAGGCGCAGCTGGCGCTGGAGCGGGATTACGAGACGCAGCGCGAGATGGACACGCGCTATCGCGTGCTGATGGAAGTGTCGCGTGATCCGGTGATCATGGTGTCCATGTCCACGGGGCGCATATCGGACATCAATCCGGCCGCGGCGCAGCTATTGGGCGGGCAGCGGGCCGAGCTGATCGGGTCTGCCATCGCGCAGGAATTCGAGGGGCGGCGGCGCGGGGAGTTCCTGGAGTCGCTGGCGAACCTTGCCGTTGCGGAAAGCACGGCGCCCATCGAACTGGTGGCGCGGCGGTCGCAGAAGCGGGTGTTCCTGACGCCCACGGTGTTCCGTGCGGCGGGCGAACGGGTGTTGCTGTGCCAGATCGACACGTCGGAAAGCGGGCAGTCCGGATCGGACGAGTTGGCCGACAATCTGGCGCGGCTGTATCACGAAGGGGTGGACGGGATCGTCTTCACCGATGGTGACGGCAATATCCGCGCCGCGAACGAGGCGTTCCTGAACCTGACGGACACGGCCAATATCGCGGCGGTGCGGGGGCGGTCGCTGACCGATTTCCTTGCGCGGGGCGCGGTGGACCTGCGCGTGCTGCTGGACAACGTCAAGCGGACCGGCCAGTTGCGGCTTTATGCGACGCGGTTGACCACCGATTTCATGGGCCAGATCGCGGTGGAGATTTCCGCGACATGGCTGAACGACCGGCCCAATCCGGTGCTTGTCCTTGTCGTGCGTGACGCGAGCCGGGCCGAGACGCTGCGCCGTCCCGCCTTTGGCCAGCCGGATGACGGGGTGCGCAACGTGATGGAGCTTGTCGGTTCCAGCACGCTGAAGGACATCGTGGCCGAGACGACCGATGTGATCGAGAAGATGTGCATCGAGACGGCGCTGGAACTGACGCGGAACAACCGCGTGGCGGCGGCCGAGATGCTGAGCCTGTCGCGGCAGTCGCTCTATGTGAAGCTGCGGAAATACGGGCTGCTGAACAAGGACGGCGAATAGGGCCGGACCTTGCGGGGCGTCGGGGCATGGGTCTTGGCGCGGTGCTTTCATCCTTTCCCCCTTTCCCTGCGCTGCTGCGGCGGATGGCCTGCCCTTGCAGAGGATAGTTGTCCGATATTGACCTGCGTCAAGTTGTGATGACGAAAAAACTGTCAACTTGCGTTTACACATTGCAGGGGGACAAAGATGCGCATCGTTTTCATCCACCCGAATTACCATTCCGGCGGGGCCGAGATTGCGGGCAACTGGCCGCCGGCATGGGTGGCCTATCTGACGGGACATCTGCGGCGGGCGGGGTTTGACGACATCCATTTCATCGATGCGATGACGCATCACATCGGGCCCGAGGAGTTGCGGGCGCGTCTGGCGGCGCTGCGGCCGGATGTGGTGGGGCTGACGGCGATCACGCCCGCGATCTATGAGGCCGAGGAATGTCTGCGCATCGCGCAGGAGGTCTGTCCGGATGCCTTGAGGGTGCTGGGGGGGATCCATGCCACCTTCATGTTCCGTCAGGTGCTGGAAGAGGCGCCCTGGGTCGATGTGATCGTGCGGGGGGAGGGGGAGGAGATCCTTGTCAACCTGATGGAGGCCGTGCGCGACGGGCGCTGGCCTGCGGAGCGTCGGAAGATCAGGGGTCTGGCCTTCAAGGATGGCGACGAGATCGTTGCGACGCAGGCCGCGTCCACCGTCAAGGATCTGGATGCGATCGATCCCGATTGGTCGATCCTTGACTGGTCGAAATACGTCTATGTTCCCTTGGGCGTGAAGGTCGCGATCCCCAACATGGCGCGGGGTTGTCCGTTCACCTGTTCCTTCTGTTCGCAGTGGAAGTTCTGGCGCGATTACCGGGTGCGCGACCCTCGACGCGTGGCGGACGAGATCGAGCGGCTGGTGACGGATCACGGGGTGGGGTTCTTCATCCTTGCCGACGAGGAGCCGACCATCAACAAGAAGAAGTTTGTCGAGTTCTGTCAGGAATTGATCGACCGCGGCCTGAACGAGCGGGTGACATGGGGGATCAATACCCGCGTGACGGATATCTACCGCGACCGTGACCTGCTGAAGTTCTATCGCAAGGCGGGGCTGGTGCATGTGTCGCTGGGCACCGAGGCCGCAGCGCAGTTGAAGCTGGACCTGTTCAACAAGGAAACCACGGTCGCCGAGAACAAGGAGGCGATCCGCCTGCTGCGCGAGGCGGATATCTTCGTCGAGGCGCAGTTCATCGTGGGGCTGGAGAACGAGACGAAGGAGACTTTGGAAGAGACGTTCCAGATGGCCTGGGACTGGCAGCCGGACCTTGCCAACTGGTCGATGTACACGCCCTGGCCCTTTACGCCGCTGTTCCAGGAAATCCGCGATCAGGTGGAGGTGTTCGACTTTTCCAAATACAACTTCGTCACGCCGATCATGAAGCCCGCCGCCCTGACGCGGGGGGAGTTGCTGGACGGGGTGATGAAGAATTACCGCCGCTTCTACATGCGCAAGGCGCTGTTCCATTACCCTTGGCGCGGGACGGGGTTCCGGCGGCGCTATCTGCTGGGCTGCCTGAAGGCGTTTCTGAAGGCGGGGGTGGGGCGGACCTTCTATGACCTTGGCAAGGCGGGCTATTGGGGGCCGCAGACCAAGGGGAAGGTGGATTTCCATTTCGACGAGACGCGCAAGATTGCCGATGCGCAGATGGCGGACTGGGAGGCGAGCGCGGACCGTGCCGCGAAGGCCGCCGAGCGGCGTGCGGCGGTGAAGGCGCAGATGGCCGGGCGGGCGGAGGAGCGCCGCGCGTTCCGGATGCCCGAGGTTTCGGCCTGTGGCGGCGGCAAGCAGCAGATGGATGAGGAGGCGTGACGCCATGGACGGGGGATTTGTCCCTGTCGCGGCGGCCGAGGCGCGGATCGGGCCGAATGCGATCACCCAGCTTGTCGCCGTGCTGGACCGGATCGAGGGGCGGGCCTTCCGCGACCGGGTGATGGCGGCGGCGGGGGTGGCGGTGCCGGACCCCGCGCTGGGGATGATCCCGCAGGCGGAAGCGGCGGCGGTGCATCTGGCGCTGCGGATGGCGGCGCCGGAGCGGGCGGAGGGCTTGCTTCGGCTGGCGGGGCTGGCAACGGGCAGTTACATCCTGCGGCATCGCATCCCGCGCCCGGCGCAATGGGTGATCCGGGCGCTACCCGCGCCTTTGGGGGCGCGGGTGCTGGCGGGGGCGATTGCGCGGCATAGCTGGACCTTCGCGGGGTCCGGCGCCTTCCGCATCGCGGGGTGGCGGCCCCTGGCCTTTGAAGTGGCAGGCAATCCGCTGGTGGCGGGGCTGCGGGGGGATCATCCGCTGTGCCACTGGCACGCGGCGGTGTTCGAGCGGCTTTTCGCGCGGCTGGTCTGGCGCGGCTGCGTGGTGCGCGAGGTGGCCTGCATCGGTGCAGGCGATGCGGTCTGCCGGTTCGAAGTGGTCCCCGAGGCCTGAGCGTGGTGCGGGGTGGCGGGCCTTCTTTTGGGTATTTGGGCCGAGACGAAGACCGAGTGTCAGTTAAAGTTGACAGTTTGGGCTTGTCCGACTCTGCAATCTGCTATGTAGTTGTGGCATGACTGTCAGCTATTCCATACAGCCCCGCCGCTTTCCCGAGCCAGCCGCCATGCTGCGGCTGATCAAGCCGATCACATGGTTCCCGCCGATCTGGGCCTATCTTTGCGGGTCGGTATCCTCCGGTGTGCCCCTGTCGGGCAACTGGGGGATGGTCCTGCTGGGCATGGTGCTGGCGGGGCCGATCGTCTGCGGGATGTCACAGGCCGCGAATGACTGGTGCGACCGGCATGTGGATGCGGTGAACGAGCCGGACCGTCCGATCCCGTCGGGGCGGATACCGGGCCGCTGGGGGCTGTGGATCGCGCTGGCGATGACGGGCTTAAGCCTGTGGGTCGGGTCTCTGCTGGGGACATGGGGGTTCTGGGCGACGGTGGCGGGGGTCGTGGCGGCATGGGCCTATAGCGCCGAACCTGTGCGGCTGAAGCGGTCGGGCTGGTGGGGGCCGGGGCTGGTGGGGTTGTCCTATGAGGGCTTGCCGTGGTTCACCGGCGCGGCGGTCCTGTTGCAGGCGGCGCCGCGCTTCGAGGTGGTGGTGATCGCGCTGCTTTATGCCTTCGGGGCGCACGGCATCATGACGCTGAACGATTTCAAGGCGCTGGAAGGGGACAGGCAGCACGGGGTGCGGTCGCTGCCCGTGGTTCTGGGGCCGGAGGTGGCGGCCAAGATCGCCTGCACGGTGATGGGCATGGCGCAGGCTTTGGTGGTGCCGCTTCTGCTGATGTGGGGCAAGCCGTGGCACGCTTTGGGCGTGTTCGCGGTGCTGGTCTTGCAGGTGGCGGCCATGCGGGTGCTGTTCCGTGACCCGAAGGGCAAGGCGCCGTGGTACAACGGGACGGGCGTCGTGCTGTATGTCACGGGGATGATGATTTCCGCCTTTGCGCTGCGGGGGCTGGCATGAAGCTGTCCTGGGTCCAGATCATCCGGCTGGGCCTTGTGCAGATGTGTCTGGGCGCGGTGGTGGTGCTGACCACATCGACGCTGAACCGGCTGATGGTGGTGGAGCTGGCTTTGCCCGCCGTGCTGCCCGGGCTGCTGGTGGCGCTGCATTACGGGATACAGATCACGCGGCCCAACTGGGGGTTTCGGTCGGATACGCGGGGGAACCGGACCGCCTTTGTCATCGGGGGGATGGCGGCGCTGGCTTTGGGCGCGTTTCTGGCGGCGGTGGCGGTGGTGCTGTTTCCTGCGGGCTTTGGCGCAGGGCTGGCGCTGTCGGTTGTCGCCTATGCGCTGATCGGCGTTGGAGTGGGCGCGTCGGGGACGTCGCTTCTGGCGCTGCTGGCGACGGCAACGGAGCCGCGCCGCAGGGCGGCGGCGGCGACGATCACATGGTTGATGATGATCCTTGGGATTGCCGTGACGGCGGGAACGGTTGGCGCCTTGCTGGACCCCTACACGCCGGCGGCGCTGCTGGAGATCGTGGGGGTGGTGACGGGGGGCGCGGTGGTGCTGACGGTGCTGGCCGTCTGGGGCATCGAGAGGCGCGTCGTGGCAGAGCGCGAGGTCGAGGCGCTGCCCTTCCGGGCCGGGATGGCCGAGGTCTGGGCGGAACGCAAGGCGCGGGTCTTCACGCTGTTCATCTTCCTGTCGATGACCGCCTATTTCATGCAGGAACTGATCCTGGAGCCCTATGCGGGGCTGGTCTTCGGCTTTGCGCCGGGGGAAAGCACGCAGCTTTCGGGGGCGCAGAATGGCGGCGTCTTCGTGGGGATGCTGCTGGTGGGGATCGCGGCGACGGGGCTGCGTTGGGGCAGCCTGCGGATGTGGGTCATGGCGGGGTGCGGCGGGTCCGCGCTGTCGCTGATGGCCATTGCGGGGCTGGGGCAGACGGGGGGCGCACTGGTGCCTGCGGTGGTCAGCCTTGGCTTCTTCAACGGGATGTTTGCCGTGGCGGCCATCGGGTCGATGATGGCGCTGGCGGGGCAGGGGCGGGATGCGCGGGAGGGCACGCGCATGGGCCTCTGGGGCGCGGCGCAGGCCTTGGCGGCGGGGTTCGGCGGGCTGGTGGGGGCGGCGGCGGCGGACGGGCTGCGGCTGGTCATGCCGGTGGAGGATGCCTTTGGCGCGGTGTTCGTGGCCGAGGCGGGGATTTTCGCCCTGTCCGCGCTGATCGCGGCGCGGGTGATCGAGGGGAGGGGCGGTCGCCGCCTGCCCGATGCGCAACTGATACCGGGGGAATAGGCCATGTATGACGTCTTTGTGGTGGGTGGCGGGCCTTCGGGGGCCACGGCGGCCGAGGACCTTGCGCGGGCGGGAAAGCGCGTGGCGCTGCTGGACCGGGCGGGGCGGATCAAGCCTTGCGGGGGGGCGATCCCGCCACGGGCGATCCGGGATTTCGGGATTGCGGATGACCAGATCGTGGCGAAGATCACCACGGCGCGGATGATATCCCCCACGGGGCGGATGGTCGATATCCCGATCGAGAACGGCTATGTCGGCATGGTGGACCGCGAGCATTTCGACGAATACCTGCGCGACCGGGCGGGCAAGGCGGGGGCGGAGCGGCTGACCGGGACCTATCTGCGGATCGAGCGGGACGGGGCGGGCACCCATGTCGTCTGGCGCGACAAGGCGACGGGGGCGGAGACGCGGTCGGCCACGAAGCTGGTGATCGGGGCGGATGGTGCGCGGTCGGTCGTGGCGCGGGGCGAGGTGCCGGGGGGGGACAGGATCCCCTATGTCATCGCCTATCACGAGATCATCAAGGCGCCCGAGCCTTCGCCGGATTACGACCCGGACCGTTGCGACGTGATCTATGACGGGCGGATCTCGCCCGATTTCTATGGCTGGGTCTTTCCGCATGGCGGGCAGGCGAGTGTGGGCATGGGGACGGGGCTGGACGGGGTGGACCTGAAGAAGGCCACCGCCGACCTGCGGGCGGCATCGGGCCTGACGGAATGCGAGACGATCCGCAAGGAGGGCGCGCCGATCCCGTTGAAGCCGCTGGACCGGTGGGACAATGGCCGCGATGTGGTGCTGGCAGGGGATGCGGCCGGGGTGGTCGCGCCTTCGTCGGGCGAGGGGATCTTCTACGCGATGGCGGGCGGCCGCGTTGCGGCAACGGCTGCGCAGGCCGCACTCGCCTCGGGCCGTGCGTCGGATTTACGCATCGCGCGGAAGCTGTTCATGCGGGAGCATGGAACGGTGTTCCGGGTCTTGCGTTCGATGCAGGATGCCTATTATCGCAGCGACGAGCGGCGGGAGAGGTTCGTCAGCCTGTGCCATGACGTGGATGTGCAGAAGCTGACCTTCGAGGCCTATATGAACAAGAAGCTGGTGAAGGCGCGGCCCATGGCCCATGTGAAGATCGGGATCAAGAACATGGCGCATCTTCTGCGGCTGGTCTCGCCCGTCTGGACGTGACGCCATGAACGCGCCGATGTCGCCGCCCACCAGTGCCGAAGAGATGATCCCCGCCTGGGTGGACGGGCGGTTGCAGCCCGTGGGCAAGCTGGAGGTCCATGTGAAGGGCCTGCGGCACAAGGCGGTGTCCGTCTTCGTGCTGGAGGGGAGGCGCGTGCTGGTCCAGCAGCGGGCGCTGGCGAAGTACCATACGCCGGGGCTCTGGGCGAATACCTGCTGCACGCATCCGCGCTGGGACGAGGACCCCGCCGCCTGCGCGGTGCGGCGGCTGCGCGAGGAGTTGGGGATCGAGGGGCTGTTTCCGGCCTTTGCCGACCGCGTGGAATACCGCGCCGATGTCGGCGGCGGGCTGGTGGAGCACGAGCTGGTGGACATCTTCGTGGCCGAGGCGCCGCCCGGCCTGCGCGTGGCGCCCGCGCCCGACGAGGTGATGGCGGTGCGCTGGGTCGATCTTTACGATCTGTCGGCGGAGGTGCTGCGCAATCCGGAACGCTTCACGCCCTGGCTGCGCATCTACCTGTCCGAGCATATGGACCGCATCTTCGGAAGCCTCGTCGCGGGCCGCTGAGCGTGCCATGCGGAGCGCGGGGCAGGGCCCCGCGCGAGCCTTTCCCCTCGCCTCCGCTGCCGCTCCGGCTCGGTCCGTCAGGGGGCGCACGCGCCCCCTCTGCCCGCGCAGGCGCGGGCATTCACCCCCTGTGGATATTTGGGGACGGAAAATGGGGGTGTGGTCCGTCTGTTCCTTTCCGTCTTCGCATGTCCCCGGGGGTGGATTGGCCGCAGGCCGGGAGGGGGCGCGGGTGCGCCCTTTCTTTGGAGCGACGGTGCGAAAGCGACGGGGGCGGGTCGCGCTTTGGCGATCCTTGGCGGCGGGCTTGGCGGAGCCTTCGGGGAAATGGCGGGAGGGGTGCGATGAACCAGCATTATGCGGAGCGGCGGAAGATCGATCCGGGCAAGGGGGCGGTGCTGGGGGATGGCACGCCGAATGACAATGACCGGGTGGAGATCGGGCCGACGCAGCTGGCCTTTGCCGAATGGGAGGCGGCGGGGGTGGAGCTGCCGCAGCTGGACCGGATGCGGGAATGGCGCTGGCGGCGGCTGGTGGAGGCGCTGGTGGCGCGGGATATCGGGGGGCTTTTGCTCTTTGATCCGCTCAACATCCGTTATGCGACCGATACGACCAACATGCAGTTGTGGAACAGCCACAACCCGTTCCGGGCCTGCCTGCTGTGCGCGGACGGGCATATGGTGATGTGGGAGTACAAGAATTCGCCCTTCCTCGTGACCTTCAACCCGCTGGTGAAGGAGCTGCGGACGGGGGCGTCCTTCTTCTACAATGTCTGCGGGGATGCGACGGCGTCGGATGCGCGGGCCTTTGCGGCGCAGGTCGAGGAGGTGATGCGCGCCCATGCCGGGACGAACCGGCGGCTGGCGGTGGACAAGATCATGATCCACGGCCTGCGCGCGCTGGAGCGGGCGGGGTTCGAGGTGCTGGAGGGCGAGGTCGTGACCGAGCGGGTGCGGGCGGTGAAGGGGCCCGATGACATCCTGGCCATGCGGGCGGCGCATCGGGCCTGCGAGGCGGCGATTGCGGAGATGGAGGCCTTTACCCGCGAGAACGTGCCGAAGGGGGGTGTCAGCGAGGATGACATCTGGGCCGAGCTGCACAAGGGGAACATCCGGCGGGGCGGGGAGTGGATCGAGACGCGGCTGCTGGCCAGCGGGCCGCGGACGAATCCGTGGTTTCAGGAATGCGGGCCGCGGATCGTGCAGCCGGACGAGATCGTGGCCTTCGATACGGACCTGATCGGGTGTTACGGCATCTGCATCGACATTTCCCGCACATGGTGGGTGGGGGATGGGCGGCCCACCAATGCGATGGTCAGCGCGATGCATCATGCGATGGACCATATCGCCACCAACATGGCGATGCTGAAGCCCGGGGTGACGATCCGCGAGCTGACGCATGGGGGGCATCAATTGGCGCCGGAGTATTGGGCGCAGAAGTATTCGTGCAAGATGCACGGGGTCGGGCTGTGCGACGAGTGGCCCTTCGTCCCCTATCCCGATGGCTGGGTTGAGGGGGCCTTCGACGTGGCGCTGGAGCCGGGGAATGTTCTGTGCGTCGAGGCGCTGGTCAGTCCGGAGGGGGGCGATTTCTCGATCAAGCTGGAGGAGCAGGTTCTGATCACCGAGACGGGGCACGAGAACC
>AYNO01000106.1 GCA_000500915.1 Rhodobacter sp. CACIA14H1 | reverse complement strand
AGGTGCTGGATGCTGCGGTGTCGAGGGGCCAATACGCTGAACGGGATCAGCTTCGGGCTGGCCGAGCCGGATCCGGCGATGGACGAGGCGCGGAAGGATGCCGTGGCGTCGGCGCGGGCGCGGGCGGAGTTGCTGACCGGTGCGGCGGGTGTCGGGCTGGGGCGGATCCTGTCGATCAGCGAGAATGGCGGCTACGCCCCGCCCATGCCGATGTACCGGATGGAGGCGGCGGCAGATGCCGCGCCCGTGCCGGTGGAGGGGGGCGAGGTGGGGGTCACGGCGAGCGTGACGATCACATGGGAGATCGCGCAGTAACGATGGCGCCGGGGGTGTGCCGCGGCAGGATCGCCGTGACGGCGCAGCGGTTGGTCATCACCCGGGCCGCGAAGGCGCGGGTCGTGGGGGCGGCGATGCCCGCCGCCCCTTTTTTATTCCATTTCAAGCCGTTGCTGCCGCCAGTGCCTGATCGAGGTCGGCGATGATGTCGTCGGCATGTTCGATCCCGATCGACACGCGCACGACGTTCGGCCCGGCGCCGGCCTTGATCTGCTGTTCCTCGGTCAGTTGCCGGTGGGTTGTGCTGGCCGAGTGGATGATGAGCGAGCGGGTGTCGCCAAGGTTGGCCACGTGGCTGAACAGCTTGACGTTGTCGATCAGCTTGACGCAGGCGTCATAGCCGCCCTTGACCGCGAAGGTGAACAGCGCACCCGCCCCCTTGGGGCAGATGCGGGCGACGCGGTGGTGGTAGGGCGACGAAGGCAGGCCCGCATAGGTGACGTGGTCAATGCGCGGGTCTTTTTCCAGCCATTCCGCGACCTTGCGGGCGTTTTCGACATGGCGCTCCATCCGCAGCGACAGGGTTTCGATGCCCATCAGCGTGTAATGCGCCCCTTGCGGGTTCATGGTCATGCCTAGGTCGCGCAGGCCCACGGCGATGGAGTGGAAGGTGAAGGCCATGGCGCCGAGGGCGGGGTGGAAGGCCAGCCCGTGATAGGCGGGTTCCGGTTCCGAGAGCGAGGGGAACTTGCCGGATTTCGACCAGTCGAACTTGCCGCTATCGACGACGATGCCGCCGGTGACGGTGCCGTTGCCCGTCAGGTACTTCGTGGCCGAGTGGACCACGAGCGTCGCGCCATGTTCGATGGGGCGGCAGAGATAGGGGGTGGCAGAGGTGTTGTCCACGATCAGCGGCAGCCCGACCTTGTCGGCCACGGCAGAAACGGCGTCGAGGTCGGTGATGTAACCCCCCGGATTCGCTATGGATTCGCAGAAGATGGCGCGGGTGTCGTCATCCACCGCCGCCTCGAGCGCGGCGAGGTCGTCGAAATCCACGAACTTGGCGGACCAGCCGAAGCGTTTGATGGTCTGGCTGAACTGGGTCATCGTGCCGCCGTAGAGGCGGGTGGAGGCGATGATGTTCCGGCCCGGTCCCATGAGGGGGAAAAGGGCCATGATCTGCGCCGCGTGGCCCGAGGAGCAGCAGATGGCGCCCGCGCCCCCTTCCAGTGCGCAGACACGGTTGGCCAGCGCCGAGACGGTGGGATTGGTCAGACGGGAATAGATGTAGCCGATTTCCTGCAGGTTGAAGAGTTTGGCCGCGTGGTCGGCGTCGCGGAAGACATAGGCCGTCGTCTGGTAGATCGGGATCTGGCGCGCGCCGGTGGCGGGGTCGGGCGCGGCGCCCGCGTGGATCTGGAGCGTTTCAAAGGCAAGCGGACGGTCGGTCATCGCGGTTCTCCTCCCTGCGGATGGCGTCGGGCGGGAGCCTAGGGGAAGGGGGGCGGGCTGTGAAGGGGGTTCGGGGAGAAAGACAAGGGATGTTTGTTTTCAATGGCTTGGCGATGCATCTTTTTCGTCTTGCGGTGTCGCGGGGGAAGGATAGCCTGCGGGGCGGGAAAGAGGAGAGACTGCCATGCTGACGCCGTTCCACCTTGCCATCCATGTGCGCGACCTTGACGAGGCGCGGGCCTTCTATGGCGGTGTGCTGGGCTGCGCCGAGGGGCGGTCGGCGCCGACCTGGGTGGATTTCGACTTCTTCGGCCACCAGTTGAGCCTGCATCTGGGGGAGCCCTTCCCGAATGCCGCAACCGGCAGGGTGGGCGAGAAGATGGTGCCGATGCCGCATTTCGGGCTGGTGCTGCATCTGCCGGACTGGCAGGCGCTGGCGGCGCGGTTGAAGGCGGCGGGGGTGGATTTCGTGCTGGAGCCGCAGGTGCGGTTTCAGGGGGAGCCGGGGGAGCAGTGGACCATGTTCTTCCGCGATCCGTCGGGGAATCCGGTGGAGGTCAAGGGCTTCCCGACGATGGAGGGCGTTTTCGCCCATTAGATCAGCGACTTGGCTGCAACGGCTGTGCCGTATCCTGTGCCGCGGATTGTACCGCAAAGTGTACATACAAATTCCGGCAGGGAAGTCCGCGTAAACGCGATTTCTGTGCGCTGCTGCACAAGGTCACGTTGCGAAGGCGTCGGCCCATTCCGGGTGGCGCTTGCGCTGGGCGTTGACGAAGGGGCAGAGCGGCATGATGCGGAAGCCTTCGCGGCGGGCGTCTTCGACCATGCGGGTGACGAGGGCGAGGCCCGCGCCGGTGCCGCGGAAGGAGTCCGGGACGCCCGTATGGTCAGCGATGACGAGGGTGGGGGTGGTGACGGAATAGGTCAGTTCCGCCTCTTCCCCGTTCTGGCGGATGACGTAGCGGCCCTTGGCGGGGCCGTGTTCGCGGATGATGTCATGGGTCATGGGCGCCTCCTGCGGTGCAGGGTGGCAGGTCGGGGGCGGGGCGGCAAGCATGGTGTCAGGCGGGGCGTCAGGCGGGGCGTCAGGCGCGGTCGTCCTTGGGGCTGCCCATCACGACGAAGGTGGTGATGGATTGCACCTGCGGCAGGGTGCCGAGGACATCGGTGTGCCAGTGCTTGTAGGCGGCGAGGTCGGCGCAATCGACGCGGAGCAGGTATTCCACCGTGCCGGTGATGTTGTGGCATTCGGTGACTTGGGGGGCGCGGGCGACGGCACGTTCGAACGCCTCTTGTGACGCCTTGGTATGGGTGTTCAGGCCCACGGTGACATAGGCGGTGAAACCGATGCCGAGCTGCGCCGGATCGAGGACGGCGCGGTATCCCTTGATGAGGCCGGAGCGTTCCATCTCTTGCACCCGACGCAGGCAGGCGGAGGGCGACAGGCCCACGCGTTCGGCGAGGGTCAGGTTGGGCAGCCGGCCGTCGCGGCGGAGTTCGCGCAATATGCGGGCGTTGATGTCGTCTATCTTCGTCATTTGTTGTGCAGGATGCGCCATCGGCGCTGCGTTTGCAATCAATGCGCGGTGCGGCGGTGTTATGGATTGCGCCATGACATACGAGCTTTTCCTTGCCCTGCTGGGCTTTGCCTTCGTCACCTCGGTCACGCCGGGGCCGAACAACATGATGCTGCTGGCATCGGGTGTGAATTTCGGGCTGCGGCGGACGGTGCCCCATATGCTGGGGATATCGGTCGGCCATTCGGTCATGGTGTTTCTGGTGGGGCTGGGGGTGGCCGGGGTGTTCCTTGCGCATCCGCTGGCGCTGGGGGCGCTGAAGGTGGCGGCGGTGGGCTACATGCTGTGGCTGGCGTGGAAGATTGCGCGATCAGGCGCGCCGGGGGAGGGGAAGGCCGTCGGGCGGCCCATGACGTTCTGGCAGGCGGCGGCGTTCCAGTGGGTGAACCCGAAGGCCTGGGCCATGGCGCTGGGGGCGGTGGCGGCCTATGTGCCTGCGCCTTCGGTCGGGGCCTATGCGATGGTCGCGGTGGTGTTCGCGGGGGTGAATCTGCCGTCGGTATCGCTCTGGGCGGCGGCGGGGCAGGGCTTGCGGCGGTGGCTGGAGGGGCCGGGGCGGCTGCGGCTGTTCAACTGGGGGATGGCGGGGCTGCTGGTGCTGTCGCTGTGGCCGGTGGTGTGGATGGAGGTTTGAGGGGGGGCTTGCCCGGTCTTGCGGGCTTGTGTGCAAGGAGGGGCGAAGGGCTCCGGTGGAGCCATTCGACCCTCCGCCGGTAGGGCCGCGCGCGTCACGCCGGGGCGGGCGCTTCAAGCGCACGTCCCGGTGGGGCGGGACGTGCGCGGACCGTGGCTTTGGGCCACGGTCCTGACCGGACCGTTGCGCAGGGTGGAGGACCGGACGGGCCGCGCCCTTCAGCGCACCCACAACCCCGCCCGCTTGATCGCGTTGCGGATGGCCTGTTCCTTGCGCGGCAGGTCGTTCCGGTCGAACAGGGCGCGGACTTCGCGGCCCTGTCCCTTGTAGAGCATCTTCCGGAACGGGGCGTAGTCGGACAGGATCGCCTTGACCTTCGGATCGGCCGCCGCCTGTTCCATCACCGCGACCGCATGGTCGCTTTCGCGGGCGAAGAACAGCGGCAGGATGCGCCAGTGGCAGGTCAGCGCACCGTCCAGCCCCGCAAGCTCCGGCCCCGGTCGGCCACCGCCGAGGGCGTGGATGACCAGCGGCAGGGCGATCTGGTCCAGCCACGGGTCGAGCGGCTGGCAGGCGAGTTCCGGCCCCGGTGCCCGGGCGATTTCGGTGGCGTAGCGCAGGAAGAGGTCGCCGAAGCGGCGGGGGCTTTCGTACAGGAACCAGCCCGCGTTGAAGTAGAGGTAGCGCTGCCAGTATTCATCGGGCTGCGTCAGGTCCAGCGACGTGGCGAAGTCCAGCCCGAAGCGGCGGTAGAGCGACCCCCAGATCTCGCTATAGCCCGGACCGTAGAGTTCGATCTGCGGCCATGTGCCTTCGCGTTTCATGGATGCGGCGGGTCTGGTGAAATCCGGTGACAGGGTGGAGATGTCGCCGGTGATGATCGTGTCGGTGTCGAGGAAGAGGAAGGGCGCGTCGGGGATATGGGCCAGCGCCTCGATCTTGTTGCCGTGGGGATAGGCGGCACCGAAGGCGCGGCTGTCGAAGGGGATGATCTCAGCCCCGAGGTCTGACAGCAGGTCGAGCGTGGCCGCATCGGTGATCTGCGGGTTCTGGCCGGGCCAGAGCGGGCCGGGGCGGGGGGTGGCGATCAGCAGTCGCCCGGCGAAGGCGGGCGACTGGCGGCGCAGCGTGGCGGCGAGGAGGACGGCTTCGTACTGGAGCCGTCCGGACTGGCCGATGCAGAGGATGTTGAACGCGGGCAACTCGTGAACCCCGTGGGCCGTCAGGAGGGGGTGAAGCGGAGCGACAGGCAGGACATGCCGCCGTCAAGCTTGGCGCATTCGGTATTGCCGATTTCGACGGTGGTGAAGCCTTCGGATTCGATCCGGTCGCGGGTGGCGGGGAAGCCTGCGGGCATCAGCACCACGTCGTTGAAGCGGATGGTGTTGGCGGCGGCCTCTTCGCCTTCGGCGGTGTGGATCACGCGGTAGCCGTCGAAGCAGCCGGAGGCGGAGAGGCGTCCGGTCGAAAGGATCGTGTCGGCGTCGAGGAGCGAGCAGTCGGTCTTGAAATGCAGCACGCCGGGGGGCGTGTGGACTTCGCGCAAGGCGTGGCCCCAGGCGGTGACGATGGCGCGGAGTTCCGCGATGCCAGCGGCATCGGTGCGGGCGGATTGGCCGACGAGGATCTCGCGCCCCGTGACGAGGATGTCGCCGCCTTCGATGGTGCCGGGGCCCCTGATCCATTCGACGGTGGTGTAGAGGGCCTGCAGGTGCGGGGCCATTTCCGCCGCCTCGCCCAGCCGGGTGGGGGCGCCGGGGCGCATCACGATGGCGCCCTGCGGCAGGCAGAGGGCGGTATCCTCGACGAAGACCGAGTCGGGATAGGCGTCGAGGGGGGGCAGTTCCACCACGGTCGCGCCGGTGGCGCGGAGGGTGGCGACATAGGCGTCGTGATGCGCCTGCATCCTTTGCAGGTCCGGGGTGCCGGTATCGACGGCGCGCAGGCCGTCGGTGATCGACGCGGCAGGACGGCGGGTGATCGCGTGGGTGAAGCGGAAGGAGGCGTCTTTTGTCATGATCACCACCCTTTAGCAGAGGAAAGGATGGTGGGCGACCCTGGAATCGAACCAGGCATGGGTCTCCCCGGCGGAGTTACAGTCCGCTGCCGCACCTTGCAGCTCGTCGCCCGACGCGAAGCGGGGGATAGCCGAGGGGGGAGGGGCGTCAAGGTGCAAAGCGGGGGAATTGTGGCTTGCATTGCGGGGGGTTCGGGGGGAATGGATTGGGGGAGACGAGAAGGGGATGCGGGCATGAAGAGCGGCGCGAAGAAACCGGCATGGGTGGTGGACAAGGAACGCGCCAGACGGGCCGAGGCGCGGGAGACGGTCTGGCTCTTCGGCATCCATGCGGTGCGGGATGCGCTGCTGAATCCGGCGCGGGAGCGGGTGCGGCTGGTCGTGACGAAGAACGCCTTCGACCGGCTGGCCGATGCCATCGCCGCCAGCGGGATGGAGGCCGAGGTGGTCGATCCGCGCAAGTTCGACGTGCCGATCGACGAGGGGTCGGTGCATCAGGGTGCGGCCTTGGAGGTGAAGCCCCTGAACTGGGGCAAGCTTGCGGATGTGGCGATATCGGGGGCGGGGGCGCCTTTGGTGGTGCTGCTGGACCGGGTGACGGACCCGCACAATGTGGGGGCGGTGCTGCGGTCGGCCGAGGTGTTCGGGGCGCGGGCGGTGATCGCGCCGCGCCACCATTCGGCGCCCGAGACGGGGGCGCTGGCCAAGACGGCGAGCGGGGCGCTGGAGCGGCAGCCCTATCTGCGGGTGACGAATCTGGCCGATGCGATGGTCGAGCTGAAGGAAATGGGATTCGTCCTTGTGGGCCTTGACGGCGACGGGACGGTGCCGCTGGCCGAGGCCTTGGCGGGGGTGGGGACGCGGCCCGTGGGGCTGGTGCTGGGGGCCGAGGGGCCGGGGCTGCGCGACAAGACGCGGGAGACCTGCGATGTGATCGCGCGGATTCCCTTTGCGGGGGCCTTCGGGTCGCTGAACGTGTCGAACGCGGCGGCGGTGGGGCTTTACGCGGCGTCGCAGAGGTAGGGTGCGCCCTGGCGCACCCTACGGGTGGCGGCGGGGTGGGGCGGGAGCCTGTCGGTACGGCCGGAGGCGATGGGTACAAGGCGTGGTAAAGGGCGGCGGTGAGGCTTTTTGCGGCGTCGCGGAGGTAGGGTGCGCCGTGGCGCACCCTACGGGTGGCGGTGAGGTGGGAGGGAGCCTGTCGGCACTGGCGGAGGCGATGGGTGCAAGGCGTGGCGAAGGGCGGCGGTGGGGCTTTATGCGGTGTTGCGGAGGTAAAGATTTCCGGTGCCGTGGGACAACGGTCCGGTCCGGACCGTGGCCCAAAGCCACGGTCCGCGCACGACCCGCCCCACCGGGTCGTGCGCCTGAAGCGCCCGCCCCGGCAGGTCGTGCGCGGACCTACCGGCGGCGTTGCAAATGGCTCCACCGGAGCCCTTCGCAACGCATTGCGCCGAGGGTTCCTTTCCTGGACCCTTTCCCCCCGGTTTCATCACGAAAACGGGAAGGGAACTTTAATTCCGCTCCGCGGTTTCTATGTCACAGCACAGAGGTTCGGGTTCGGAACACCCGTTTCTCGTTCACTGTCCCTCGTTCCGCGACTTGGCGCCCGGCCGCAGAGGCCCGGGCGCCTTTTTCATTTGGGGGTTGCCCATGACCGATGTCGATATCCGCCGCATCCTGACGTCCGTCCGCACCATCGCCGTGGTCGGCTGGTCGCCCAAGCCGGAACGCGCCAGCCATGGCGTCGCGGCCTTCCTGAAGCGCAAGGGATACCGCGTGATCCCCGTGAACCCCGGTCAGGCCGGGCAGGAGGCGCTGGGCGAGGTCGTGCGGGCCTCGCTGGCCGATATCGGTGAACCCGTGGACATGGTCGATATCTTCCGCCGCTCCGAAGAGGCGGGCGCGGTGGTGGACGAGGCGCTGGCGGGGTTGCCGGGGCTGAAGGCAGTCTGGATGCAACTGGGCGTGGTGGACGAGGCGGCGGCAGGGCGGGCGCGGGCAAAGGGCGTGGCGGTGGTGATGGACCGCTGCCCCGCGATCGAGATGCCGCGGTTGGGGTTGTGAGGAAAGGCTGAAGCCTTTTCCACTGTCCCTGCGGTGACCTTGCCGGGGCCGGGCGGAATGTGCCTCAGAGCCACGGCTGGCGGAGCAGGAACCAGCCGGTGACGGCCAGCGCCGCGATCCAGAGGGCCACGATGACGGCCGCCGCCGCGATGCTGCGGGGGCGCGACGATGTGGCGGCGCGGCTGCGGAATTCCTGCAGCAGCGGGGGCGGGATCAGGCGGACGGCCAGAAGGATGCCCAAGGGCAGGATCAGCAGGTCGTCGAGCAGGCCGAGGACCGGGATCACATCGGGGATCAGGTCGATCGGGCTGAAGGCATAGGCGGCGGTCGCGGCCGCGACGAGTCTGGCCGCAAAGGGGGTGCGCGGGTCGCGGGCGGCGATCCAGAGCGCCAGCGCGTCCCGTCCGATGCGGCGGGCCCAGTCTTTCGCATTGGTCAGGCGGTTGCGCATGATCCCCTGCCAGAGATGCGCCGGAAACCTGCGGGTCAGCGGCGGGCGGCTTTCTCGGCAATGCCCGAGGTGCCTTCGCGGCGGTCGAGTTCGGCCATCACATCCGCCAGCGTCACGTCGCGGGCGGTAAGCATGACGAGGAGGTGGTAGAGGACATCCGCCGCTTCCGCCGCCAGTTTCTCGCGGTCGCCCTTCACGGCTTCGATGATGGCTTCCACCGCCTCCTCGCCGAATTTCTCGGCGCATTTCTCGGGGCCTTTCGACAGGAGCTTGGCGGTCCAGCTCGTGTCGGGGTCGGCCCCCTTGCGGGCGGCGATGGTGGCGGCGAGGCGGTCGAGGGTGGTCATGAAAGCCTCATCGGGATGCCGGCGGCGGCCATGTGGGCCTTTGCCTGTGCGATGGTGTAATCGCCGAAATGGAAGATGGAGGCGGCAAGGACGGCCGATGCGCCGCCGATGGTGACGCCTTCGACAAGGTGGTCCAGCGTGCCGACGCCGCCCGAGGCGATGACGGGGACGGGGACCGCATCCACGATGGCGCGGGTGAGGGGCAGGTTGAAGCCCGCCCGCGTGCCGTCGCGGTCCATGCTGGTCAGCAGGATCTCCCCCGCGCCTTTCGCGGCGACGGTGCGGGCGAAGTCCACGGCGTCGATGCCGGTGGGCTTGCGCCCGCCATGGGTGAAGATTTCCCATTTGCCGGGGGCGACCGTCTTGGCGTCGATGGCCACGACGATGCATTGCGACCCGAAGCGGTCGGCGGAGCGGGCCACCACATCGGGGTCGGCCACGGCGGCGGAGTTGAAGCTGACCTTGTCGGCCCCGGCCAGCAGCAGGGCGCGGACATCCTCGGGCGTGCGGACGCCGCCGCCCACGGTCAGCGGCATGAAGCACTGTTCCGCCGTGCGGGTGACGAGGTCGAACATCGTGCCGCGGTTTTCATGGGTGGCGTGGATGTCGAGGAAGCAGAGTTCGTCCGCGCCCGCCGCATCATAGGCGCGGGCGGCTTCGACCGGGTCGCCGGCATCGCGCAGGTCCACGAAGTTGACGCCTTTCACCACGCGGCCATCGGCCACGTCGAGGCAGGGGATGATGCGGGTCTTGAGCATGGGGGCCACCGGATAGCTTGCGGCCTTCTAGCGCCGTGGGGCAGAAAGGGCCAGTGGGATGCGAGGGGAGCGCGGGATGCGGGACCTGACGGCCTATCTGGTGGCGTGCCTCTGTCTGGGTTGGGTCGCGGTCTGGGCGGGGGAAAACCTGTTCTGGACGACACCCGCGCCCGACCTGCGGCTGGTTGACCTGGTGTTCACCTGGGCAGTCTATGCCGTGGCGGCGGGTGCGGCCCTTTCCCTGGTGATCCGGACGGGCCTTGGCGGGTGGCGGGCCGCCTTTCTGGGCGGGGCGCTGCTTGGCTTTGCCGTGGAAGGCGCGGTGGTGGGCACGATGTATGACGCCTTTCCCGCGCAACTGGTCTGGACGCCCTTGGCCTGGCACGCGCTGGTCAGCGGTCTGGCGGTGCTGGGGGGCGGGATCGCGCTGGCCCGGGGGCCGGTGGCGCGGCAGGTGGCGGGGCTGGTGGCGCTGGGGGTCTTCGGGGCGGTCTGGGGGCTGTACTGGCCGCTGGAGGGGAAGGCGCTGGCGGGGGTGGCGGGGATGCTGGCCTATCTGGTGCTGTGCGGGGCGGGGTCGGGCTGGCGCTGGCGGTGCTGACGCGGTTGCCGGTGCCGGACCGGGGGCGGTGGTGGCTCTGGCTGGCGCCGGGGGCGGTGGCGGGGCTTTGGGGGGCGGGAACGCTGCTGGCACCCGATCCGCTGCGGCTGGTCTGGCCCGTGCTGGTCGGGGCGACGGTCTGGGCGATGTGGCGGACGGGGAGGCGGGGCGCGGCGGCGCCGCCCTGGGGGCCGCCGCTGCCGCCCCGGCGCTGCGGGCTGTTCGTGCTGGCACCGGTGGTCACGGTGCTGCTGGTCGTGCCGGGCTGGGCCCATCTGGGCGGCGTCGGGGTGAATGTGCCCGTCGCGCTGGGGACGGGGGCGGTCGGGTCGGGGGTGTGGCTGTGGCTTTTGTGGCGGGCAGCACGGGGGTGACGCGCCTGCGCGGTTTTCCCTTGCCAAATCGGCGCGTTGCGCTTTCCTGGCCGCATGGTCAAGCTGGTTCTCCTGCATAGAGCGGACTCGATCTACGATGACGAGCCGGATCGGGTTTACGATTTCCCTCGCGCCTATCTGAAGGCGGTGCAGGAGGGTGTCGGCGACTGGGTGCTGTTCTACGAACCGGTCAAGGCCGGACCGCGCGGTTATTTTGCGGCAGCAAAGATACAGCAGGTCATTCCCAAGCCCGGGGCGGAGGGACGGTTTCTGGCGTTGATCGAGCCGGGCTCCTATCTGCCCTTCGACCGCGAGGTGCCGCGGCTGAGGGACGGGCGAAGCTGGGAATCGGCGCTGATGGCTGCGGACGGGACGGTGAAGTCGGGCGGTGCGCAGCAACTTGCCGTTCGCCGTTTGCCGGACCGGGAGTTCACGGCGATCGTGTCGCAGGGATTGCCGCAGGACCTGATGGAGATCGAAGCACGCCGGTATGAGCGACATGCAGAGTTTGACGACGGGGAACCCGTGCCATTCGAGCGACCGGTGATCGAGCGCCTGGTCAACCGGCCCTATAGGGACGTTGCGTTCCGGCGGAAGGTCCGGGAAGCCTATGATTACCGCTGTGCCCTGTCCGGATTGCGGCTGCGCAATGGCGGCGGCCGGCCGGAGGTTCAGGCAGCACATATCCGGCCGGTCGAGCATCAGGGAAGTGACTCCGTACGCAACGGGCTTGCCCTTTCGGGGACGCTGCATTGGATGTTTGACCGAGGGCTTCTGTCGGTGGCGGATGATGGGTCGGTGCTGGTGTCGCGGAACAAGGTGCCGGGGAGGTTGTGGACCGACTGGTCCATCCGGGGGGTAAGCTCCTGCTCCCGATGGACAAGCGCAACCATCCTCATCCGGAAAACCTGCGCTGGCACCGCGAGAATGTCTTTGGTCAGATGGAGTTGACCGGCCCGACGCCTTGGCAATGAGCAGGACGATCACCGTCGAAGGTTGCGGATCAGGTGGATCGCGCCGAGGAGCAGCAGTGCCGCGAGGGTCAGGGCGGCGAGGGGGAGGGTGACGAGGCCGAACCAGTGCAGGGTGGCGGCGGTGGTCATCGCGCCGGACAGGTCGGTTCCGAACAGGGCGCAGCCGGTGAAGCCCCCGCCATCCGCCGCGCAGCCGAGCGGCCCGGCGAGGGCGAGGGCCGCCAGCGCCACGAGGACGGGGAGGAGACAGAGCAGCAGCAGGCTGCCGAGAACGAGGTAAGCGATACGCATGGCGGTCAGGTTAGCGGGTGTTTCGGGCCGTGTCGCGGGGTTTTGCGGGGCCGGTGTCAGGCCCTGAGTGCCGCCAGCGCCGTGGCGAGGTCGATGGCGCCGTCATAGAGGGCGCGGCCGGAGATGGCGCCTGCGATCACACCCGTATCGCGCAGCGCGGTGAGGTCTTCCATGCGGCTGACGCCACCGGAGGCGATCACGGGGATGGAGACGGCGCGGGCCAGAGCCTCGGTCGCTTCGATATTGGGGCCGCCCATAGCGCCGTCGCGGTCGATGTCGGTGTAGATCAGGGCGGCGACGCCCGCATCCTCGAAGCTGCGGGCGAGGTCGGTGGCCATGACGTCGGTTTCGGTGGCCCAGCCCTTGGTCGCCACGCGGCCCTTGCGGGCGTCGATGCCGACGGCGACCTTGCCCGGGAAGGCGCGGGCCGCGTCGCGCACGAGGGCGGGGTTTTCCACGGCGACGGTGCCGAGGATGACGCGGGCGAGGCCCTTTTCCAGCCACATGGCGATGGTGGCCATGTCGCGGATGCCGCCGCCGAGCTGGGCCGGGACGGTGACGCGGGCGAGGATCGCTTCCACGGCGGCGGCGTTGACGGGCTGGCCCGCGAAGGCGCCGTTGAGGTCCACGAGGTGGAGCCATTCGCAGCCCGCCGCTTCGAACTTGGCGGCCTGCGCGGCGGGGTCGTCGCCGAAGACGGTGGCGGCGGACATCTCTCCGCGCAGGAGGCGGACGCATTGGCCGTCCTTCAGGTCGATGGCGGGGTAGAGGATCATGGGCGTCGTCCTGCGGCTGTTTGGGGCGCTTTGGCACGGAGGGCGCGGTTCGGCAAGGGGCGGGGCGTCGCGGGGCGACCCAACGTCATGCTTGATCGGCGGCAGGTGTTGGGGATCAATGGGGCCGTGCATGGCCTATTCAGGGAGGAGCGGCCGATGAAGCGGTTTGTGGTGGCGTTGGTCTTGGGGCTGGGTGTCGCGGGTGCGGCCCATGCGGCGGACCCGGTGGAGGGGGTCTGGCAGACCAAGCCGGACGATAACGGGAATTTCGGGCATATCGAGATCAAGCCCTGCGGGCCGGCCTTCTGCGGGACGCTGGTCAAGGCCTTCGATTCGGCGGGCAATCCGGCGGAAAGCCCGAATGTGGGCAAGAAGATCGTCTGGGACATGATGGCCACGGGCGACGGCAATTACGAGGATGGCAAGGTCTGGTCGCCGGACCGCGACAAGACCTACAATTCCTACATGGTGCTGAAGGGCGACGGGCTGAGCGTGAAGGGCTGCGTCTTCGGCATCTGCCGCGATGGCGGGACCTGGACGCGGGTGAAATAAGCCGCAGGGATCGGGTCGCGCCTGCGGGCGCGGCGGGATAGAGGGGTGCGGGGGGCGACCTTCGCGCCCCTTTGCTTTTGCGGGGGCCGGAGTGGGACTGCGGGATTGGGGGCTGCTGGGCCTGCTGGCGCTGCTGTGGGGCGGGTCGTTCTTCTTTGTCGAGGTGGCGCTGGGCGGGTTGCCCCCTCTGGCGGTCGTCTGGTGCCGGGTCGCGGGGGCGGCGGTGGTGCTGCTGGTGGTGCTGCATCTGCGGGGGGTGGCGCTGCCCTCCGGCTGGCGGGAGTGGCGGGCGGTGGCGGTGATGGGCGTGCTGAACAATGCGCTGCCCTTCACCTTTTTCGCGCTGGCGCAGGGGCGGATCGGGGGCGGGCTGGCGGCGATCCTGAATGCGATGACGCCGATGCTGACGGTGGTGGCGCTGTTCCTGCTGGCGGGCGAGCGGGCGGGGGCGGGGCGTGTGGCGGGCGTTCTGGCGGGCTTTGCCGGCGTGGCCGTGATGATGGGCGGCGCGGCAGAGGGGGAGCTGGCGGCGAAGCTGATCTGTCTGGCGGCGGCGGGGTGCTATGCGCTGGCCTCGGTCTGGGGGCGGCGGCGGCTGGCGGGGATCGCGCCGATGGCGGTGGCCTTCGGCCAATGCGCGTCTGCGGCGGTGGTGCTGTTGCCCGTGGCGGTCTGGTTGCGGGTCTGGGAGGGGGCTTCGGCGGATGCAGCGGTCTGGGGGGCAGTGGCGGGGCTGGTGCTTCTGTCCACGGCGCTGGCCTATGTGATCTTCTTCCGGCTTTTCGCGGCGGTGGGGCCGCTGAATGTGCAACTCGTGACCTTCCTGATCCCGCTGGTCGCGGTCGGGCTGGGGGTCGCCGTGCTGGGCGAGCGGCTGGAGGCGCGGCATCTGGGCGGGGCGGCGCTGATCGGGCTGGGGCTGGTGGCGATCGACGGGCGGGTCCGGGGGCTTTGGCGGCGGGTCGTCAGCAGGTGATGCGGCCGCGCCTTTCGCCGCTGTCGCCGTCGAAGCTGGCGGCGAGGGGGGTGCAGCCGGTGGCCAGCGCCACGGCGCGGAGCATCTGGCCGGGAATGGCGGGGCGCTGCTGCGGGGTGGCATGGCCGAGCCGGATGACCTGGGCGCGGTTGCCTTCGCGGAAGACGGCGAAGCTGCGGCCATCGACGACGACATCGGTGCGCGTGGCGGCCATGAAGGCGGGCGCGGGCGAGGCGCAGGCGGCGAGGAGCAGGAGGGCGGCGAGGGGACGCATCTTGGGCAAACCGTGGCACTGGTGACGGCGGAAACTGCGGGACAGGATGCTGCGGCGGGCCGCGGGTGGCAAGCGTCATCCGGCGGTGCCGCTTTGCGGCAAGCCCAT
>AYNO01000105.1 GCA_000500915.1 Rhodobacter sp. CACIA14H1 | reverse complement strand
CACCTTTCGGCACTCCTCGCAGCAAGATCTTTGCAGCCCCGGCGCCTCGTTGGCGGGGTCGCCCCGCGACACCGCAGGGCCGCCTCACCCCACCGCCCGCATCAGCCGCGCCAGCTCTGCCGCCATCCCCCCCTGCGCCTCCAGCGCCGCGATGACCCCCGCCCGCGCCTCCGGCGTCTTGTTCTGGTTCAGCTTCCACGTCCCCTGCACCTCCGTCACCTCCAGCCGGAAGGGCAGGATGCCCCGCATCATCCGCTCCATCACGCCTTCGCCCATCTTGTGCTTGGTCCAGGGCCGCTTGCCCGCGATCCGCCCCTCGAACTCGGCCGACAGCGCATCGACCTGCGGCTCCAGCCCCTCCGGCTCCATGGGCGACAGCACCCCGCGCAGATGCACGGCCACGTAATTCCACGTCGGCACCTGATCCGGCAGCCCGTACCAGTCGGGCGAGACATAGGCATCCGGCCCCTGCACCACGATCAGCGCGGGGGCAGGCAGCGCCGCCCGCGCAATGGCGTTCGACCGCGCCAGATGCACCTCGACTGCCCGCCCTCCCGCCATCACGAAGGGCACATGCGCCGCCACCGGCCCCTCAGCGCCGTTGATGCACAGCATCCCGAATCCCCGCGCGGCAGCAAAGCGCAGATTCTCCTCCTCCGGCGTGCCACGGAAGGCGGGATTTGGATGCATGGCTGGCCTCCGGAACCGATTCGCGAAAGTTTGGTAAACGTAAAGCCGCAGCCCGCTGCGTGCTGACAGTTTGCGGTACACTTCGCGGCACACCATACGGCACAGCCGTTTCGGCCCATATCGCCAGATAAACGCAGCGTTCCCCGCCACTTGGCACCCGCGCAAAGCAAAAGGCCGCCCGATGGGCGGCCCTGCCATCCGGTTTCCCGGAAAAGATCAGCCCTGACGGGCCTTGTACCGCTTCTGCGTCTTGTTGATCACATAGACGCGGCCCTTGCGGCGCACGACCTGGCAATCGCGATGACGCGTCTTGAGCGAGCGGAGCGAGTTCGCAACCTTCATCGTTCTTCTCCCATTCGCGGCGCGCAGCGCCTTGAAATCCTTGTGCTTTCCTTGCGGAAAACGGCGAAATGGTGGGCGGTACTGGGATCGAACCAGTGGCCACTACGATGTCAACGTAGTGCTCTACCGCTGAGCTAACCGCCCACGTTCCTTCGCATTTCCGCCCGTCATCAACAAAAATGACGCGGGCGGGTCCGCGTCGGTCGTCGGGTCTATAAAAGGAGTCGCCGCAGGGTTCAAGAGGTTTTGGCAAAGGAAAAAACACGGCTATATCTGGGACATGGACAGCGACGCCTTCACCCTCCACCTGCCTGCCGAACGGACGACCCCGGTCGTCTTCTCCTCGCCCCATTCCGGCGCGGATTACCCCGAAGCCTTTGTTTCGCAAAGCCTTCTTGACCGCCACACGATCCGTTCCTCCGAAGATGCCTTCGTGGACCGCCTGTTTTCCGCCGCCCCTGCCCACGGCGCACCCCTTCTCGCCGCCCGCATCCCCCGCGCCTATCTCGACCTGAACCGCGCTGCCGACGAACTGGACCCCGCGGTGATCGAAGGCATCGACCGCGCCCCCCACAACCCACGCGTCTCCTCCGGCCTCGGCGTCATCCCCCGCGTGGTGGCCGGCGGCCGCGCCATCTATCGCGGGAAACTGCCGCGGAAAGAGGTCGAATCGCGCCTGCTGCGGGTCTGGCATCCCTATCATTCGACGCTGAAAACCCTTCTGGATGAAAGCCTTGCGCAATTCGGCGAGGCGGTGCTGATCGACTGCCACTCCATGCCGCACGAGGCGATCGAAGCCCATTCCCGCCCCGGCCATCCCCGCCCCGACGTGGTTCTGGGCGACCGTTTCGGCGCCGCCGCCTCGCGCCAGATCGTGGACCGCATCGAAGCCGCCTTCGCCGCCGCCGGACTGCGCACCGCCCGTAACGCCCCCTTCGCCGGGGCCTATATCGCGCAGGCCTACGGGCGCCCCTCGCGCAACCAGCATGTCGTGCAGATCGAAATCGACCGCGCCCTCTACATGGACGAATCCCGCATCGAACCGCGGGCCGATTTCCTGCAATTCCAACGGCTTGTCACCCGCGTCATTGCCGACATCACCGCCCCGCTGGCGGGCCGGATGCCGCTCGCGGCGGAATGATCACCGCAGGGATCGCCCCTTGATGATGGCGTCCTGACCGAACCGGGCCCGGATCGCATCCGCCGCCCGTTCCGCCTTTGCCCTCTTGCCCGCATCGGGATCCAGCAGGTCGCCGGACCGGTCGGCCTGATCCTCTCCCACCAGATCGGAAATCCCCACCCCGATCAGACGGAACGGCCCCTTCGCCCCCGCCGTATCGAACAATTCCCGCGCCGCGCGATAGATACGGTCGGCCATCTGCGTCGCGTCGCCCAGCCCGTGCCGCCGCGTAACCGTCTGGAAATCATCGCGTTTCAGCTTCAGTACCACCGTCCGCCCCGCCAGCCCCTTTGCCTTCGCGCGGTCCGACACCTGTTCCGCCAGCCGCCAGATATGCCCGTCCAGCAGGTCCGCATCCCCCGTATCCTCGTTGAACGTCGTCTCCTTGCTGATGGACTTCGGGCGTTCATCCCGGCTGACCCGCCGCTGGTCCTGCCCCCGCGCCAGATGGAACAGCCGGTCCCCCATCGACCCGAACCGCGCCACCAGATCGACCCTGTCCCAGCGCAGCAGGTCCGCGATCGTCCTGATCCCCGCCGCCTCCAGCGCCGACTGGGTCGCCGTCCCGACCCCCCAGATGATCCGCACCGGCCTTGGCGTCAGAAACGCCTGCGTCTCGTCCCGCCCGATGACGGAAAACCCCTTCGGCTTGTCCAGATCGGACGCGATCTTTGCCAGAAACTTGTTGTGGCTCAACCCGATGGACCCCGTCAGCCCCAGTTCCGTCTCCATCCGCCGCACCAGCCGCGCCAGCATCACCGCAGGCGGTGCGCCGTGCAGGCGGGCGGTCCCCGACAGGTCCATGAAGGCCTCGTCCAGCGACAGCGGTTCGATGTCGGGGGTCAATTCCTCCATCATCGCCCGTATCTTCCGGCTTTCCGCCACATAGACCGACATGCGCGGCTTGACGACCACCGCCTCGGGGCACAGCCGCAAGGCCTGGAACATCGGCATGGCCGACCGCACGCCGGAAATCCGCGCGATATAACAGCAGGTTGACACAACCCCCGNGTTCCCCCGCGACGATCACGGCACGATCCCGCAACTCCGGATTGTCGCGCTTTTCCACGCTGGCATAGAAGGCGTCGCAGTCCATATGCGCGATGGACAGGCCGAACAGCTCCGGATGCGCCAGCACGCGGGGGCTGCGGCAGGCGGGGCAGCGGGGGCCGCTGTCAAAGGTCGTCAGGCAATCGCGGCAAAGGGCGGGCATGTCCCCAATGTATCAACCGCGCACCGCTTGCGGCACCCCCTTGCCGCGCACCCCTTGAATCTTGCGCTGCACTCCCCACTTGCCGCATCCTGCGCGCGATTTCGGTATCGGAGTGCCCTTATGAACGAACCCATTCTTGGCGGTAATGCGGTCTTTCTGGCCATCGCCTTCTTCATCATCCTCTGCATCTTCCTCGGGGTCCGCATCGTGCCCCAGTCGGAAAAGCATGTCGTCGAACGCTTCGGCCGCCTGCGCTCGGTCTTCGGGCCGGGGATCAACTTCGTCGTCCCCTTCCTGGACCGCGTCCCGCACAAGATTTCCATCCTCGAACGGCAGTTGCCGAACGCCTCGCAGGACGCCATCACCGCCGACAACGTGCTGGTGAAGGTGGAAACCAGCGTGTTCTACCGCATCACCGAACCGGAAAAGACCGTCTATCGCATCCGCGATGTCGATGCCGCCATCGCCACCACCGTCGCGGGGATCGTCCGGTCCGAAATCGGCAAGCTGGAACTCGATCAGGTCCAGTCGGGCCGTGCGCAACTCATCGAACGGGTGCGCGAACAGGTGCGCATGATGGTGGATGACTGGGGCGTGGAAGTCACCCGCGCCGAAATCCTCGACGTCAACCTCGATGACGCGACCCGCGCCGCCATGCTGCAGCAACTGAACGCCGAACGCGCCCGCCGCGCACAGGTGACCGAGGCAGAGGGCAAGAAGCGCGCCGTGGAACTTGCGGCGGACGGCGACCTTTACGCCGCCGAACAGGCCGCGAAGGCCAAGCGCATCACGGCAGATGCCGAAGCCTATGCGACGGGCGTGATCGCGGGGGCCATCTCCGCAAACGGTCTGGAGGCCGCGCAGTACCAGATCGCCATGAAGCAGGTGGAAGCACTGGCGCAGGTGGCAACAGGCGAGGGCAAGCAGACGATCCTTCTTCCCGCCACCGCGCTCGAGGCGTTTTCGGACGCGTTCAAGCTGATCAGGGGGAAAGCGTGATGTGGTGGTCCGTCTGGTGGGTCTGGGTCGTCGCCGGTTTCCTGATCGGCGGGCTGGAGATCGTGGCACCCGGTTACATCTTCCTCGGTTTCGCCATCGGGGCGGTGACGACGGGGGCTTTCCTCGGCCTCGGCATCCTGTCCGGCGGCCCCGCCTTCCTGCTGCTGACCTTTGCCATCTGTTCGCTGGTGGCCTGGTTCGCCCTGCGGAAGACGATGGGCGTCAGGGACAACCAGGTGAAGGTCTGGGACAAGGATATCAATGATACCTGACGCGGGCTTCGTCGGGGCAAAGGCCGCGCTGTTCTGCGGCAACGCCCTGCTGGCCTGCCTGCGCGACACCCACCCCGGCCTGCCATGGCCGGGGATGTGGGACCTGCCCGGCGGCGGGCGGGAAGGGGACGAATCGCCCGAAGACTGCCTGCTCAGGGAACTGGCCGAGGAATTGGGGCTGGCGCTTCCCCCGTCCCGCCTTGGCTGGAAGCTGACGCTTCCCTCGATGACCGACCCGACGCGCCCGTCCCATTTCTTTGCCGCGACCCTTACGCGGGACGAAGTGGCCTCCATCCGCTTCGGCTCCGAAGGACAGGGATGGGCGCTGATGCACGTGGCCCATTTCCTCGACCATCCCCACGCGATACCGGAAATGCAGCGCCGCGTGCGGCTGGCCCTTACCGCGCTGGCAATTCCGCAATGACCGCCCGCGCCGCTGCCGCCGGATCGGCGTGCTGCCAGATCGGCCGCCCGACCACGATGTGATCCGCCCCGTCCGCAATCGCCTGCTGCGGGGTGGCGATGCGCTTCTGGTCGCCCGCCGCCGCCCCGGCAGGCCGCACCCCCGGCGTCACGATCAGCCGCCCCGCGGCCTGCGGCAAGGCGCGTATCATGGCCGCCTCCTGCGGCGAGGCGATGACACCGTCCGCCCCCGCCTCCAGCGCCCGCGCGGCGCGTTCCAGCGTGATATCGTGGATATCGCCCGCCTTGATCAGGTTCGCATCCAGATCCGCGCGATCCAGCGACGTCAGCACCGTCACCGCAAGGATCTTCAGCCCGGTGCCCGCCTTCCCCTCGGCCGCCGCCCGCACCACCTGCGGGTCGCCATGCACGGTCAGGAAGTCCAGATCATACCGCGCGATCCCGCGCACCGCCGCCTCGATCGTCGCGCCGATGTCGAACAGCTTCATGTCCAGAAAGACGCGCTTGCCCAACTCGCCCTTCAACTCGTTGGCCAGCGCCAGCCCGCCGCCGGTCAGCATCCCCAGCCCGATCTTGTAGAACGACGCCGCATCCCCGATGCGCTGCACGAGGTCCAGCCCCTGCACCACGTTCGGCACGTCCAGCGCCACGATCAGACGGTCATCCGACATCCGTTTGCCCCTATGGAAACCCCGCGCCAGATGATCCGCAAGGGCGGGGCTGTCAAGCGCCGCGAAGCCCGCTAATGTCGCCCGAAACGGCAGGGAAGGCGCGATGATCCTTTGCTTCGACATCGGCGGCAGCCGGATCAAGGCCGCCACCTCCACGGGCGGGACGCTTACGCCCTTGGGCGACACGCCCACGCCGGTCCATGACTTCGCCGCCTTCACCGCCGCAATCGCCGGCTTTGCAAAAGGTATCGCGCCGAAGGCCGTGGCCATCTCCATCGCGGGGGTGGTGGACCCAGACACGCAAAGCCTGCGCGTGGCCAACATCCCCTGCGCCGATGGCCGCCGCCTTGGCCCCGAACTGGAAACGGCGCTGGGCCTGCCCGTGCTGGTCCTGAACGACGCCGACTGCTTTGCCATGGCCGAGGCGGCGCAGGGCGCAGGGCAGGGCCATCGCAACGTGTTCGGGGTGATCCTCGGCACTGGTGTCGGCGGCGGGCTGGTGATCGACGGCAGGCTGGTCAGCGGTCCGGGGGGCTATGCCGGCGAATGGGGCCATGGCCCGGTGGCAAGGACACAGGTCGAAGGTGTGACACTGCCGGAATTCGCCTGTGGCTGCGGGCTGACCGGCTGCATCGACGCGGTCTGTTCGGCGCGGGGCATCGAAAAGCTGCACCTTGCCCTGCACGGGAACGAGTCGCGGTCCGAAACCATCCTGTCGCTCTGGCAGGATGGCGATGCGCAGGCCACAAAGACCGTGATGGTCTGGCGCGCCATCCTCGCTCCGCCGCTGGCGATGATCCTGAACACCGTGGGCGCCTCCATCGTCCCGGTGGGCGGCGGCCTGTCCAACGTTCCCGCCCTCATCGCCCTTCTGGACGAAGCCGTCCGCGCCATGATCCTGCGCCGGACGGACCGCCCGCTGGTCGTCCCCGCGCTGTGCCGCATCGAACCCGGCCTGATCGGGGCCGCCGCCGCCGCCGAGGTGGCCTTTGACTGACATCCTGCTGGAAGTCTGCGTCGATGATGCTGCAGGGCTTGCCGATGCCGTGAACGGCGGGGCAGGGCGGATCGAACTCTGTTCCGCGCTGGCGCTGGGCGGGCTGACGCCGTCCTTCGGGTTGATGCAGGAAGCCGCCCGCGCCGCCCGCCCCGTCATGGCCATGATCCGCCCCCGTGCGGGTGGGTTCCTCTGGTCGGCCGAGGATATCCGCCAGATGAAAGCCGACATCGCCGCCGCCCGTTCCGCCGGACTGGCGGGTGTGGTGCTGGGGGCATCGCGTCCTGACGGGCGGCTGGATGAATGGGTGCTGGAATCCCTTCTGCAGGAAGCACAGGGGATGGACACCACCCTGCACCGCTGCTTCGACCTGACACCGGACCGGGCGCAGGCACTGGAAACAGCCATCGCACTGGGTTTCCGGCGGGTGCTGACCTCCGGCGGGGCGCGGTCCGCCACGGACGGGGCCGCGACCCTGCACACCCTGATGCAGCAGGCCGCAGGCCGCATCACCGTCATGCCCGGGGCAGGGATCACGCACGAAACCCTGCCCGCCCTTGCCCATCTGCCCTTGCGCGAAATCCACGCCTCCTGTTCCATGGCGCTGCCCGAGGCGGCGCAGATCGCCGCCAAGGGCTTCGGCCCGCCCGAACGGCGCGTCACCGGCGAAGGGTCGGTGCGTGCGCTGGTCGCCGCGCTGGCGAAACTTTGACGAGTGAGGACTGACCGTGCAGATCACCGTGACCTACGACCGCCCCGACGAAGGCCCCCGCTCCGGCCCCGTGCAGGTGGGCTGGTTCCTTGCCAGCGACAAGGGCGCGGTCCTCTATGATCCGCCCGAACGGCTGGTTTCCCGTCAGGTCAGCCGCGTCCATGCGAAAAGCGCCAGCCGCTGCCCGGCGGTCATCCAGATGGAAAGCCGCTACTTCGTCATCAAATGCCCCTTCGACCTGCACATCGGCTTTTCCCGCGACGACAAGGGCAAGGCCGTGCTGGTCAACCGCGCAGGCACCGCCTCGCCCATCCGGTCGAACAAGCTGAACGAGGTGCTCACCCTCGTGTCCGAGGTCGAATGGCGCTACCCCGACCGCCCCACCGTGCAACTGCACCTGCCCTATACCTTCATCGCAGACGAACCCGTCTGGATGACGCAGGTCGGCACTTTCGCCCATTACCGCAAGGACCCGCTGCCCGGCACGATCTTCGGCGGCCGGTTCCAGCTGAACCTCTGGCCGCGCCCGATCATGTGGGCCTTCGAATGGCACGAACCCGAAAAGGACATCATCCTGAAACGGGGCGAACCGCTGTTCTACTGCCAGTTCGAACACGAAGGTCCGGACAGGCCCGTGCAGATGGTCGAGGCCGACAAGACCCCCGAACTGACCGCCTATATGGAACAGATTTCCGGCGTGGTGAATTACGTCAGCCAGACCTTCAGCCTCATGAAGGACGCCGAACGCCTGCGACCGACGAAGCTGCTGAAGGCCAAAGAACGGTGAAATCCCATTTGTCGATCTGGGACATGGCCGAAGGCCGCGCCCGCACCCTCGTGACCGTCGATCACCGGATCGAGGCGCCGAACTGGGACCCCTCCGGCGACACGCTGCTGGTCAATGGCGGCGGCAGGCTGTTCCGCGTCCCCCTCGCCGCGCCCGACCTGATCCCCGTGGACACGGGCTTTGCCGACCGCTGCAACAACGACCACGGCATCAGCCCGGACGGCAAGACCATCGCCCTGTCGCACCATCGCGGCAACGGCTCCGAAATCTTCCTGATGCCCGCAGGCGGCGGCACCCCCCGCCTCGTCAGCCCCGCCGCGCCCAGCTGGTGGCACGGCTGGTCGCCGGATGGCCGCACGCTTGCCTATGTCGCGGCGCGGGGCGGAAGCCGGGTGATCGATGTCTATACCCTGCCCGTCGAAGGGGGCGAGGAAACGCGCCTGACCTTCGGCGAAGGCCATTCCGACGGCCCCGACTTCAGCCACGATGGCAGACACATCTACTGGAACTGCGACCGCGACGGACATGCGCAGATCTGGGTGATGGGCGCGGATGGCAGCAACCAGCGCAAGCTGTTCGCCGACGATCACGTCAACTGGTTCCCCCACCCGTCGCCGGATGGCAACCACCTGCTCTACCTCGCCTATCCGCCGGGGACCGAAGGGCACCCGCCCGACCTGCCCGTCGCCCTCGTCCTCTGCAATCCCGACGGCACAGACCGCCGCCGCATCCTTGAATTCACCGGCGGGCAGGGGACGATGAACGTCCCGTGCTGGGCACCAGACAGCCACGCCTTCGCCTTCGTCCGCTACACCGTGTAAGGGGGCTGCCGCCCCCGCCGCCCATTCCGGGCGGCCCCCCCGCGGGTATTTGGACCGAGACCGAAGCCGCAGCGGGAAAAGTTGACGCATTCACCCTTTGCAATCTTGCGGCAGGGCAAACCCTCTCCCATCTTCTGTCCAAGGCCGGTGCGGGCGTGCCTCTTCAGGGCGTTCGCAGGACGGTGCTATGAAAAGGAGACATGCCGATGAACCTTGAAAAGTTCACGGAACGCTCGCGCGGGTTCCTTCAGGCCGCGCAAACCATCGCGATGCGGGAAAGCCACCAGCGGCTCGCGCCCGAACACCTGCTGAAAGCGATCATGGATGACGAACAGGGGTTGGCCTCCAACCTCATCCGCCGCGCCGGGGGCGAACCCGCCCGCGTGGTGGAAGCGGTCACCCTTTCGCTCGCCAAACTCCCCAAGGTGTCCGGCGATGCGCAGCCCTTCACCGACCCCGGTCTGGTCAAGGTGCTGGACGAGGCGGAAAAGATCGCAAAGAAGGCCGGCGACAGCTTCGTCCCCGTCGAACGCATCCTGATGGCGTTGTGCATGGTCTCCGGCCCTGCCAAGCAGGCACTGGATGCGGGCGCGGTCACCCCGCAAAAGCTGAACGCCGCGATCAATGACATCCGCAAGGGCCGCACCGCCGACACGGCATCCGCCGAAGAAGGCTATGACGCGCTCAAGAAATTCGCCCGCGACCTGACCGAGGCGGCGGAACAGGGCAAGATCGACCCCATCATCGGCCGCGACGAGGAAATCCGCCGCGCCATGCAGGTCCTGTCGCGCCGCACGAAGAACAACCCCGTCCTGATCGGCGAACCCGGCGTCGGCAAGACGGCGATTGCCGAAGGGCTAGCCCTGCGGATCGTCAACGGCGACGTGCCCGAATCCCTGCGCAACAAGAAACTCATGGCGCTGGACATGGGCGCGCTGATCGCCGGCGCGAAGTATCGCGGCGAATTCGAGGAACGGCTGAAAGCCGTCCTGAACGAAGTCACCGGCGCGAATGGCGAGATCATCCTGTTCATCGACGAGATGCACACCCTCGTCGGTGCGGGCAAATCCGACGGCGCGATGGATGCGGCGAACCTGATCAAGCCCGCGCTTGCCCGGGGCGAGTTGCACTGCGTCGGCGCGACCACGCTGGATGAATACCGCAAATATGTGGAAAAGGACGCGGCCCTCGCCCGCCGGTTCCAGCCTGTGATGGTGGACGAACCGACGGTGGAAGATACCATCTCCATCCTGCGCGGGATCAAGGAGAAGTACGAACTCCACCACGGGGTGCGTATCAGCGACTCCGCGTTGGTGGCGGCGGCGACCCTGTCGCACCGCTACATCACCGACCGCTTCCTGCCCGACAAGGCGATCGACCTCGTGGACGAAGCGGCCAGCCGCCTGCGCATGGAAGTGGACAGCAAGCCCGAGGAGCTGGACGCCCTCGACCGCCAGATCCTGCAATTCCAGATCGAGTCGGAGGCGCTGAAGAAGGAAGACGACGCCGCCTCGCGCGACCGGCTGGAAAAGCTGGAAAAGGAACTCTCCGACCTGCAACAGCAGTCGGCAGAGATGACCGCGAAGTGGCAGGCCGAACGCGACAGTCTGGAACAGGCGCGCGAGCTGAAGGAACAGCTCGACCGCTCCCGCGCCGAACTGGAACACGCCAAGCGCGAGGGTGACTTCGCCAAGGCGGGCGAACTGCAATACGGCCGCATCCCCGGTCTGGAAAAGTCGCTGGCAGAAGCCGAAGCCCGCGAGGGCGAGGCGCTGGTGGCCGAAGCCGTGCGCCCCGAACAGATCGCCGAGGTGGTGGAACGCTGGACCGGCATTCCCACCACCAAGATGCTGGAAGGCGAAAAGGAAAAGCTCCTGCGGATGGAGGATGAACTCGGCCGCCGCGTCGTTGGCCAGCATCAGGCCGTGGAGGCGGTATCCAAAGCCGTCCGCCGCGCCCGCGCGGGGCTGAACGACGAAGGCCGCCCGCTCGGCTCCTTCCTCTTCCTCGGCCCGACCGGGGTGGGCAAGACTGAACTGACCAAGGCGCTGGCGGAATATCTGTTCGACGACGAAACCGCGATGGTCCGCATCGACATGTCGGAATTCATGGAGAAACACGCCGTCGCCCGCCTGATCGGTGCCGCCCCCCGGCTATGTCGGCTACGACGAAGGCGGGGTCCTGACCGAAGCGGTGCGTCGCAAGCCCTATCAGGTCGTCCTCTTCGACGAGGTGGAAAAGGCCCATCCCGACGTGTTCAACGTCCTGCTTCAGGTGCTGGACGATGGCATCCTGACCGACGGTCAGGGCAGGACGGTGGACTTCAAGCAGACGATCATCGTCCTGACCTCCAACCTCGGGTCGCAGGCGCTGTCGCTTCTGCCCGATGGAACCGACGCCAGCGCCGCGAAGCGCGAGGTGATGGAAGCGGTGCGCGCGCATTTCCGCCCCGAATTCCTGAACCGTCTGGACGAGACGATCATCTTCGACCGTCTGGGCCGCGCCGACATGGCGGGCATCGTGGACATCCAGCTGCGCCGTCTGGAAAAGCGGCTCGCGCAACGGAAGATCGCACTGGAACTGGATGCCGACGCCAAGGCATGGCTGGCCGAGGAAGGCTATGATCCGGTCTATGGCGCACGCCCGCTGAAACGGGTGATCCAGCGCCAGTTGCAGGACCCTCTGGCCGAAATGCTGCTTGCGGGCGACATCCTCGACGGTTCGACCGTGCATGTCACGGCAGGCGCCGAAGGCCTGATCGTGGGCGACCGCGTCATCGCCTCGCGCCGCGAACGCCCCACGCAGGCGGTGGTGCACTGAACGGAAAGGGGCGCAGCCTGACGCTGCGCCCCGTCCAACAGGGAAGCCAGTATCAGCCTTCCGGCGGCAGGATGACCGAGTCGATCACATGGATCACGCCGTTCGACGCCTCGACATCGGGGCCGGAGATGACGGCGCCATTGACCTTCGGCCCGCCTTCCAGCGTGATCGTCACTTCACCACCCTGCACCGTCGCGGCCTTCAGCCCTTCGGACAGGTCCGTGGACATCACTTTGCCCGGCACGACGTGATAGGTCAGGATCGCCACCAGACGGTCCTTGTTTTCGGGCTTCAGCAGGTCCTCGACCGTCCCGGCGGGCAGCGCGGCAAAGGCCGCATCGGTCGGCGCAAAGACGGTGAACGGGCCTTCGCCCTTCAGCGTTTCCACCAGACCGGCGGCTTCGACGGCGGCAACCAGCGTGGTAAAGCTGCCCGCACCCACGGCGGTATCCACGATGTCCTTGGAATGTCCGCCCGCAAAGGCCGGCGCCGTCAGCGCCATCGCGGTGGTCAGGGCAAGAAAGGTTCTGCGGATCATAGGCGTCACTCCCGTTTGATCTCTCGGCCAGGATTGGCGACGGTTTATATGGGCCGCTGCAACCGATGGATGACCCTGACAAATCCGTTAAGGTATCTTGCCAACGTGGGCGGCCCGCCTAAGCCGCGCCCCGTCCGTCCTTCCACTCAAAAACCTGTGACGCGGATTTATCTTTCGTGAGCGAAACTCGCGCGTCCGCCGCCTCGTAACATTGGCTATCGCAGTCGTGCGTTGCCTTTTGCCGGCAATGACGCACCATCGCCCCAACCAAGGAGGATGACATGCCCGCAGGACGCAAGCACGCCCCGTCGCTCAACTGTTCGGACGTGACGCCGAAACACCTCTGGCTGAACCGCCGTGCACTGATCGCCGGGGCAGGGGCGCTCGCCCTTGCCGGACCGGCCGCGGCCAAGCTGACCTACAGCCCCGGCAGGTTCTCCACGGACGAGGCGCCGAACGCGCTCGAGGACATCACCACCTACAACAACTTCTACGAATTCGGCACCGGCAAGGAAGACCCAGCCCGCAACGCGGGTGCGCTGACGACCGACCCCTGGTCCATCGTCATCGACGGCATGGTGGACCGCCCGGGCACCTATGACCTTGCCGACATCCTCAAGGACCAGCCGCTGGAAGAACGCATCTACCGCTTCCGCTGCGTCGAGGCCTGGTCGATGGTCGTCCCGTGGATCGGCTTCGAACTGTCCAGCCTGCTCAACCGCGTGGGCGTCCAGCCCTCTGCGAAATACGTGGCCTTCGAAACCCTCGTCCGCCCCGAAGAGATGGTGGGCCAGCAATCCCCCATCCTCGAATGGCCCTACCGCGAAGGCCTGCGTCTGGACGAGGCGATGCACCCGCTGACCATCCTCGCCAACGGGCTCTATGGCGAAGAGATGCCGAAACAGAACGGCGCGCCCATCCGGCTGGTCGTGCCGTGGAAATACGGCTTCAAATCGATCAAGAGCATCGTGCGGATCAGCCTCGTCGCCGACCAGCCGCAGACGACATGGAACATGCTGCAACCGTCCGAATACGGCTTCTATTCCAACGTGAACCCCGAAGTGGACCATCCCCGCTGGTCGCAGGCATCGGAACGGCGCGTGGGATCCGGCCTGTTCGGCGGGCGTCAGGACACGCTGATGTTCAACGGCTATGCCGAAGAGGTCGCAAGTCTCTATGCAGGCATGGACCTGCGGGCGAATTACTGATGGATCGCCTGAATGCGATTGCCCGCAGGGTGCCGGTCAACGCCGTCTATGCGGCGGGCATCGTGCCGTTCCTCTGGATCGTGTGGCTGACCGTCTCGGACGGGCTTGGCCCCGATCCGGTCAAGGCCATCGAACTCCGGCTTGGCGAGCTGGGTCTGCAATTCCTCGTCGCGGGACTCGCCATCACCCCGCTGCGTCGCGCCGGGTTCAACCTGATCCGCTTCCGGCGGGCCATCGGCCTGCTCGCCTTCTTCTATGTCGGAATGCATCTGGCGGCCTGGGTGGTGCTCGACATGGGGCTGCGCTGGTCCGAGATGGCCGCCGATCTGGTGAAACGGTGGTATATCATCATCGGCATGGCCGGTTTCGCCGCGATGGTCCCGCTGGCCATCACCTCGAACAACGCCTCCATCCGCCGGCTCGGTGCTGCCGCCTGGACCCGGCTCCACCGCCTGACCTATGTCGCCGCGCTGGCCGGTGCGGCCCATTATGTGATGCTCGTGAAGGCATGGCCGGTGGAACCGCTCCTGTATCTGGCGGCTATACTCTTGCTGCTGGCAGTGCGCCTGTGGCCTGCGCGTGCCCGCAGTCCGGCCCGGACGGCCTGACTCGCGGCCATGCGCCATTTTCTTTCCCCCGCAGTCGGCTCCTCGTGCCGAAAATTACCCCAACCCCAAGATTTTGTGGATAAATCCGGCAGAACCGAAAAAAACCGCTGACCGGCGATTTTTCCTCTTGCGGCTCCCCGACAGCCTCCGTAAATACCCCCTCACCGAAGCGGAACAGCGACGGTGACGGAACGAAGCGAAGACGAGGCGGAAGCCGAAGCGACGCGGAAATCCGGAAAATCTTGAAGATGGGCGGACGGGATACGCTGGGAATCTGGCGGCTCGTGTGTTTTTTGTCTGCAGGATACGCTCTTTGACAGTTTTGATGAATGAA
>AYNO01000104.1 GCA_000500915.1 Rhodobacter sp. CACIA14H1 | reverse complement strand
CCTCTTCACCCTGCTGGCGATCCGCTTTCCCGAAACACCCCGCGTCGGCATCCTGCGCATCGAAACCACGCGCGGCGACCGGCTCTTCATCTCGCTCTTGGGCTCGGCCTTCCTCTGCGTCGGCTGGCTCTTCTTCTTCGGCGCCCCCCTCTGGGGTGCGCTGATCTGTTGCCTGATCTACGCCGCAGCGGTCTTCCGCTGGGTCTGATCCAAGGCATACAAGCGCCGGGGGGGTCGGATGCGACCCTTCTCCCCCGGCAGGACGAAGACGGCACGTCTCAAATTCTGGGAGGAAAACAATGAGACTCAGACAGACGACAACCGCGATGGCGCTCGCGCTCATCGCCTTCGGCTCGGTCCCGGCCTGGGCCGACATGGAGGCCGCAAAAGCCTTCCTCGACGCGGAAATCGGCGACCTCTCCACCCTGTCCCGCGCCGATCAGGAAGCGGAAATGCAGTGGTTCATCGACGCCGCTGCCCCCTTCGCCGGCATGGAAATCAAGGTGGTCTCGGAAACCATCACCACGCACGAATACGAATCCAAGGTCCTCGCCCCGGCCTTCACCGCCATCACCGGCATCAAGGTCACCCATGACCTGATCGGCGAAGGCGACGTGGTGGAAAAGCTGCAGACGCAGATGCAGTCGGGCGAGAACATCTATGACGCCTATATCAACGACTCCGACCTGATCGGCACCCACTGGCGCTACCAGCAGGCCCGCAACCTGACCGACTGGATGGCAGGCGAAGGCGCGTCGGTGACCAACCCGAACCTCGACGTGGCCGACTTCATCGGCACCAAGTTCACGACCGGCCCGGACGGCAAGCTCTACCAGCTTCCCGACCAGCAATTCGCGAACCTCTACTGGTTCCGCTACGACTGGTTCAACGACCAGAAGACCAAGGACGACTTCAAGGCCAAGTACGGCTACGACCTCGGCGTTCCGCTGAACTGGTCCGCCTATGAGGACATCGCGGAATTCTTCACCGGCCGCGACATGTCCTATGCGGGCGGCCCGGCGTCCGGCGTCTATGGCAACATGGACTACGGCAAGAAGGATCCCTCGCTCGGCTGGCGCTACACCGACGCGTGGATGTCCATGGCCGGCATGGGCGACGTGGGTGAACCCAACGGCCTTCCGGTCGATGAATGGGGCATCCGCGTGAACGAGAACTCGCAGCCCGTCGGCTCCTGTGTTGCCCGTGGCGGTGCCACGAACGACGCCGCCGCCGTCTATGCCGTGACCAAGGCGATCGAGTGGCTGCAGAAGTACTCCCCGCCCGAAGCACAGGGCATGACCTTCGGCGAAGCGGGTCCGGTTCCGGCACAGGGCAACATCGCCCAGCAGATGTTCTGGTACACCGCCTTCACCGCCGACATGGTCAAGCCCGGCCCGGTGATGAACGAGGACGGCACGCCCAAGTGGCGCATGGCCCCCTCGCCGCATGGTGCCTACTGGCAGGACGGCATGAAGGTCGGCTATCAGGACGCCGGTTCCTGGACGCTGATGCAGTCCACCCCGGTGGACCGCGCACAGGCCGCATGGCTCTACGCGCAGTTCGTCACCTCCAAGACCGTGGACGTGAAGAAGTCCCACGTGGGCCTCACCTTCATCCGTGAATCCACGATCCAGCACCAGTCCTTCACCGATCGCGCGCCGCAACTCGGCGGTCTGGTGGAATTCTACCGCTCGCCCGCCCGCGTCCAGTGGTCGCCCACCGGCACCAACGTTCCGGACTATCCGAAGCTGGCGCAGCTGTGGTGGCAGAACATCGGCGACGCCATGTCGGGGGCCAAGACCCCGCAAGAGGCTCTCGATGCCCTCTGCGAAGAGCAGGAAAAGGTGCTGGAGCGTCTGGAACGTGCCGGCGTGCAGGGCGACATCGGCCCGAAGATGAATGAACCGCAGGATCCGCAGGTCTGGATCGACGAACCCGGTTCGCCCGTCGGCAAGCTGGAGAACGAAAAGCCCGCAGGCGAAACGATCTCCTATGACGAGCTGATCAAGTCCTGGCAGCAGGGCTGATCCAAAGGCGGGCGTCCCACGGGGCGCCCGCCCCTTCTTTCTGGCCGAGCCACTCGCCCGCGGGCCAAACACCCGCTTGCGCCGCTCCCTGCGCTCGGGCGAGTGTCTCCGCCAGCAAGAAGAAACGGACCAAGGGGGACAACCCATGACCCATATCCTCGCCATAGATCAGGGCACCACCTCCTCCCGCGCCATCATCTTCGACGCGGGGCTGAAGGTCCGCGCCGTCGCGCAAGAGGAATTCCCCCAGCACTACCCCGCCTCCGGCTGGGTCGAACATGACCCGTCGGACCTGTGGTCCACCGTCGCGGGAACCGCCCGCGCCGCCATCGAAAAGGCCGGCATCGGCGCGGACAGCATCGCCGCCATCGGCATCACCAACCAGCGCGAGACGACCCTGATCTGGGACCGCGCCACGGGCGAACCCATCCACCGCGCCATCGTCTGGCAGGACCGCCGCACCGCCGACACCTGCGCCGCGCTGAAATCGGCGGGCCACGAAGCGATGATCACTGCCCGCACGGGCCTCCTGCTCGACCCCTATTTCTCGGGCACCAAGATCAAATGGCTGCTCGACCACGTCCCCGGCGCCCGCGCCCGCGCCGCGCGCGGCGAACTGGCCTTCGGCACCGTGGACACCTTCCTCATCTGGAAACTGACGGGCGGCAAGGTCCACGCCACAGACGCCACCAACGCCGCCCGCACGCTGATTTACAACATCGCCAAGGGCGAATGGGACGCCGACATCTGCGCCCTGCTCGACATCCCCCGGTCCCTGCTGCCCGAAGTGAAGGACTGCGCCGCCGATTACGGCACCACCCGCCCCGACCTCTTCGGTCGCGCCATCCCCATCCTCGGCGTCGCGGGCGACCAGCAGGCCGCGACCGTGGGTCAGGCCTGCTTTGCACCGGGCATGATGAAATCCACCTACGGCACCGGCTGCTTCGCCCTCCTGAACACCGGAACCGACATGGTCCCGTCGAAGAACCGCCTGCTGACGACCATCGCCTACCGCCTCGACGGGCGCACCACCTACGCGCTCGAAGGCTCCATCTTCATCGCGGGCGCGGTCGTCCAATGGCTCCGCGACGGGCTCAAGATCATCCGCGAGGCGAAGGAAACCCAACCCCTCGCCAATGCCGCCGACCCGTCGCAGGACGTGGTCCTCGTCCCCGCCTTCACGGGCCTCGGCGCGCCCTACTGGCGGCCCGACTGCCGCGGCGCGGTCTATGGCCTGACCCGCAACTCCGGCCCCGCCGAACTCGCCAAGGCCGCGCTGGAAAGCGTGGGCTACCAGACCCGCGACCTGTTGGAGGCCATGCGCTCCGACTGGGGCGCGGCGGCAGATGGCATCCTGCGCGTGGATGGCGGCATGACCGCCTCCGACTGGGCGATGCAGTTCCTCTCCGACATCCTCGGCGCACCCGTGGACCGCCCCGTGGTGACGGAAACCACCGCCCTCGGCGCGGCCTATCTTGCGGGCCTCAAGGCGGGCCTCTGCCCCGCCCCGGCGGAATTCCAGAAGTCATGGGCGCTGGAACGCCGCTTCACCCCCGCGATGGACGACCGCACCCGCAACGCCAAATACGCCCGCTGGGGCCGCGCCGTCGCCGCCACGATGGCCGTCTGATCCCGCCTGCGGCAAAAGATGCAGACCCCCTATCTCCCTCCCCCGCCTGCGGGGGAGGGTCGGGGAGGGGGTAACCCACCCACAACCCCACCCGAAACGGACCCGCCATGCCCCCCTTCGCCATCGCCATGCCCCAGCGCATCCTCTTCGGCCGGGACGAGGCGCAGAAAGCCCCCGCCCTCATCGCCCCCTTCGGCCCCCGCGGCCTGATCGTCCACGGCGCCAACCCCGCCCGCGCCGCATGGCTCCTCGACGCCCTCCACGCCGCAGGCATCGAAACCCTCGCCCTCCCCTGCCCCGCCGAACCCACCCTGCCGATGCTGGAACAGGCCCTCGCCCGATCCCGCCCCTTCGCGCCCTCTTGGGTCGCAGCCCTCGGCGGCGGCGCGGCGCTCGACCTCGGCAAGGCGCTGGCGGCCCTGATCCCCGCCCCCACCAGCCCGCTCGACCACCTCGAAGTCGTGGGCAAGGGCCTCCCCCTCGCCGCCCCGCCCCTGCCCTTCATCGCCATCCCCACCACCGCAGGCACCGGGGCCGAGGCCACGAAGAACGCCGTCATCGGCCTCCCCGACCACGGCAGGAAAGTCAGCCTCCGCGACGACCGGATGCTCGCCCGCCTCGCCATAGTGGATCCCGCCCTGACCGACCGCACCCCCCGCGCCACCACACTGGCCTCCGGCCTCGACGCCATCACGCAGGTCATCGAACCCTACGTTTCCTCCAAGGCCACCCCCTTCACAGACGCCCTCACCGCCCCCGCCATCCCCCAAGGCCTCACCGCCCTCAAACGCCTGATGGAAACCGAAGACCCCGCCGCCCGCGACGCCCTCGCCCATGTCTCCCTGACGGGCGGCATCGCGCTGGCCAATGCGGGCCTCGGCGCCGTCCACGGCCTTGCGGGCGTCATCGGCGGCCTCGCCCCCGCCCCCCACGGCGCGATCTGCGGCGCCCTCCTCGCCCCCGTCCTCCGCCTCAACCGCGCCAAGGCCACCGGCGAAACCGCCCGCCGCCTGGACGAGGTCTTCCACCACATCGCCGCCATACTCGGCGGCCCCGCGACCCGGGCCCCCGAAACCCTCGCCGCATGGGCACGCGACGCGGGCCTGCCCGGCCTCACCGCGCAGGGCCTGTCGCCCGACCTCCACGACCAGACCGCCGAAGCCGCCCTCGGCTCCTCCTCCATGAAGGGCAACCCCGTGCCCCTTTCCGCCGCCGACCTCCGCCGCGCCCTGCAGGACGCCGCCTGATCCGGCGCGAAAGGGCGCGGACAGCCCCCCTTTCCCCGCGCGGACAACGGCGCTACATCGGGTCAGCAAGACAAGGGGAGTGGCAGCCATGGCCGAAGACGGGATCAACAGCTTCATGACCGGGCCGGACGAGGCCGGACGCTTCGGCATCTTCGGCGGGCGCTTCGTGTCCGAAACGCTGATGCCCCTGATCCTCGAACTCGAAGAGCGTTACGATTTCGCCAAGACCGACCCCACCTTCTGGGCCGAGATGGACGATCTCTGGAAGCACTATGTCGGCCGCCCCTCGCCGCTCTACCTCGCCCAGCGCCTGACCGACCATCTGGGCGGCGCGAAGATCTACATGAAGCGGGACGAGCTGAACCATACCGGCGCCCACAAGATCAACAACGTGCTGGGCCAGATCATCCTTGCCCGCCGCATGGGCAAGACCCGCATCATCGCCGAAACCGGCGCGGGCCAGCACGGCGTGGCAACCGCCACCGTCTGCGCCAAGTTCGGGCTGAAATGCGTGGTCTATATGGGCGCGCATGACGTGGAACGTCAGGCCCCCAACGTCTTCCGCATGAAACTTCTGGGGGCCGAGGTGATTCCCGTCACCTCCGGTCGCGGCACGCTGAAGGACGCGATGAACGACGCGCTGCGGGACTGGGTGACCAATGTCCGCGACACCTTCTACTGCATCGGCACCGTGGCAGGCCCGCATCCCTATCCGGCCATGGTCCGCGACTTCCAGTCGATCATCGGCAAGGAAGTGCGCTGGCAACTCGCCGAACAGGAAGGCGAAGGCCGGCTTCCCGACACGATCATCGCCGCCATCGGGGGCGGGTCCAATGCCATGGGCCTGTTCTACCCCTTCCTCGACGACCCCTCCGTCAACATCATCGGGGTCGAGGCGGGCGGCAAGGGCGTGGACGACCGGATGCAGCACTGCGCCTCGCTCACCGGCGGGCGCCCGGGCGTGCTGCACGGCAACCGCACCTACCTGCTGCAGGACAATGACGGCCAGATCCTCGAAGGCTTCTCCATCAGCGCGGGCCTCGACTATCCCGGGATCGGGCCGGAACATGCATGGCTGCACGACGTGGGCCGCGCGAAATATGTCAGCATCACCGACGCCGAGGCGCTGGAGGCGTTCCAGCTCTGCTGCAAGCTCGAAGGGATCATCCCCGCGCTGGAACCGTCCCACGCGCTGGCCCATGTGATGAAGATCGCTCCCGACCTGCCCAAGGACCACATCATCGTGATGAACATGTGCGGCCGTGGCGACAAGGACATCTTCACCGTGGCCAAGCATCTGGGCTTCGACATGAAGGTCTAGATTCGTCAGGCGGGCCTCAACCTTCCGCCTATGCGACCCGTTTTCCCGCAAACCCCGGCCCCCCGTGGCCGGGGTTTTCCTTTGTCCCGCCGCGCCGTCCCCGGCAGGCCGCGCCCCGCATTCCAAGGCCCGTCCCGCATAAACCCCGGTTTATCCGCACCCCGACTGCCTCCGGTTGACCGCGATAAACCGCAGGGAAATTCCGCCCCCCGCCCCGCTCCGCTTTCCTGCACCGGTCGCCAAGACGTGGCGGAGCCTATCGCAGCAGACGGGCCGGAACGGACCCGCCAGATGAAAACAGGACAGAAAGGCATACAGATGAAAACCACATCCACCCTCCTGCTCGTGACGGCTGCCGCCGCCATCGGCGGCACCGCCTATGCGCAATCCACGGCCCCGACCACGCCCCCGCCCGCGCTGGAGCAATCCGTCTTCGACGCGCTGGAACGGCTGTTCACCGGCAACCGCACCCCGACCGAAGCCGAAATCCGCGACGCGCTGGGGGATTACTCCGTCCGGCGGCTCCGGATCGACGATGACGAGGTGCGCATCCGCGTCGTTTCGTCCGATGGCGAGACCATCCGCATCCGCATCGAGGATGGCCAGGTCCGCTATCGCATTGGCCTCTTCGGCAGCACCAGCGACGCGAACGGCGGCGATACCTCCGGCACATCCGACGCCAATGGCGGCGACACGTCCGGCACCTCGGATTCGAACGACGACAATGGCGGCCATTCGGGGGACGACGACGACGATGACGACGATGACGATGACAACGGCGGCAATTCGCGCGGCAGCGACGACGATTGATCGTCGCCGACCGGACCTGATATGACCACCTGACGCGTCCCGGCACTGCCGGGGCGCGGCTTTCGCGATGCGGCCCGCAAGGCGGGCCAAGGCGACCCAGAAGGGACAGGACGATGCGGAGACGGATGATCGCCACCCTGATCGCGGCGCTGGCCCTCGGCAGCCCCGTGCGGGCCGCGGACTTCGCGGATTACGTGATCCGCCAGTTGCAGGCGCAGGGCTTCACCGAATTCGACACCTCCACCACCCTCCTCGGCCGGACCCGCATCGTGGCCTCCGGCGACATCGGCACGCGCGAGATCGTGCTGAACCCCGTGACCGGCGAAATCCTCCGCGACCTGTGGCTGCTGCGCGGCGGCGACGGTTCCCGCGCCGGGGACGGCAGGAACGGCGGCCGCTCCTCCGGCCGGTCCGGCCGGAGCAGCGACGACGACGATGACGATGACGATGACGACGACAATTCCGGCCCGGGCGGTTCAGGCTCGGATGACGGTGATGACGACTGATGCGCGTCGCGGGGACCGGTGGCCAGTTCGGGGTGTGCCGTGGGCGGTAGATGGGTGATAGCGGGAGTCCTGCTGGTGCAGACACTCTGCGCCGTGTTCTTCGTCAGCGACATCCTCGCCTCCGTCCTCGGCATCCCGACCCGCCCGCTCAGCTGGGAATTGCGCGAACTGATGGAGATCGGCGCCGCCCTCGGCCTGATGCTCGGCCTCGTCCTCGGTGCGCTGCTGCTCTGGCGCACGATCCGCGAACGCAATGCCGCGCAGGAAAAGCTCCGCCGCGCCTCGGGCGCCTTCATGGACCTGCTAGAGGAACGCTTTGCCGAATGGGGCCTGACCCCCGCCGAACGCGATGTCGCCCTCTTTGCCATCAAGGGCATGTCCACCGCCGAAATCGCGCAACTCCGCTCCACCTCGGAAGGCACGGTCAAGGCCCAGACCAACGCCATCTACCGCAAGGCGGGCGTGACGGGCCGCCCGCAACTGCTGTCGCTCTTCATCGACGACCTGATGCGCGACGACCTGATCCCCAAGGCGAAATCCGCGGCCTGACGGTCAGTCCGCAGGCAGGTCCACCGCATACTGCTTCAGGACCGACAGGGGCACGATGTCCAGCGTGCGGATATGCGTCGCCGCCAGCCGCACCTTCGGCGCCGCGCCCTCTTCATGCGCCTGATGGAACCGCGCGGCGCACAGGCACCACTGGTCGCCGGGCTTCAGCCCCGGAAAGGCATATTCGGGGCGCGGCGTGGACAGATCGTTCCCCAGATATTTCGACAGCGCCAGAAACTCCGCCGTCATCAACGCACAGACCGTATGCACCCCGTGATCCATCGGCCCCGTATCGCAACACCCGTTGCGGAAGAAACCGGTCAGCGGCGCGTCGGAACAGGTTTCCAGCGGCCCGCCAAGCACATTGAGAGAGGCTTCCTTCATCACGCATTCCCCTTCCATCCCGACGCAAGCTATCGCCCGCAGGCGCCCTGTCCAGTGCCGGATGCAGGTCGGGTAAACCTGTCTATACGCGCGGAAATTGTGCGCTAATCTGCGCGCGGTGCAACGTGGTGGAGTGGTCGCGTGGAATTTGCCATCCTTGCCGTCCTTCTGGTGCTGGCGATCCCGATCGGGATCGTGACGCTTTTCGTCCAGATGGGCGGGGTGAAGCGGCGGCTCGAACAGGCCGAAGCCCGCCTCGTCGCCGCACAGGCGCGGATCGAGGCGCTGGAATCCCCCCGCCCCGCCGCCGCGCCGGCAGCGGCCCGGACCGCAGCACAGGCACAAGCCACGGCACCGGCACCTGCCCCCACCGCGGAACGGACCGCCCCGCCGGAAACCCGGTCGGCCGAACCGCCCGCCCCCGCCGGAATGCCCCCCGAAACAGCCCCCGAAATACCCCCGGCAATCGCCGCCGAAACCCCGCTTCCCCCGCCCGTCCCCCGCGCCCCGGACCTGCTGGAACGCTTCGGCGCATGGCTGCGGGAAAACTGGGTCTATGCCATATCGGGCGTGTCGCTGGCGCTGGCGGGCATCTTCCTTGTCCAGTACGGCGCCGAACGCGGCCTGCTGCCCCCCGGCCTGCGCGTGCTGGCCGCGCTGGCCTTCGGCGCGGCGCTGGTGGGCGCCGGCGAATGGGTCCGCCGCCGCCACGGCGACGGCGAAGGCGTGGCGACGGCCTACCTGCCCTCGCTCCTGTCGGGCGCGGGGATCGTGTCGGGCTTCGCCGCCATCGTCGCCGCCCGCCAGATGTACGGCCTGATCGGACCCGAAGCCACCTTCGCCGGTCTCGTCGCCATCGCCACGGCCGCCGTCATCCTCGGCTGGCTGCACGGCCCGCTTCTGGCAGCCCTCGGCCTGACCGGCGCGGTTGCGGCGCCCTTCCTCGTGGGCGGGGCCTCCGATGCCGTGGACTGGCTCTATGCCTATTTCCTGCTCGTCGCCGCGCTCGGCCTTGCCGTGGACGCGCTGCGCCGCTGGGCCTGGGTCTCGGTCCTCGGCGTGGCCCTGCCGCTGGCTGCCGGCTTCCTGCTGTCCCTCGGCGGCGGCAGCGGGGCGGGGCTGATGCTCATGGCCGCCGCGCTGGTCCCGCTTGCCATCGCCATCCCCGCCCGGGGCCTGATCCCCGACCAGCAGGGCCCGTCGCTGACCGACGCCCTGCTGATCCACAACGCCCGCATCCGCCCGGGCTTCCCCGTCCTTCTGGCAGCCGGCACGACACTGGCCGCCACGGCGCTGATCTTCACGGGGCAGGCGTGGGACATGCCCCTCCTGCCCTTCGTCCTGCTGGCCGCGCTGACGATCCTGCTTGCCCTCTGGACCGGCCGCGCGGGCGGGATACAGGACCTTTCCCTGATCCCCGCCGCCGCCTTCCTCCTCCGCATCGGGACCGAGGCACAGACCGCTGGCCCCCTGATCTCGGCCTTCGCCACCCCGCCCGCGCCGGAACAGGCGGCAGACCCCGCCGCCACATGGATCGTCGCCCTTGCCACGGCGATGACCGTGGCGCTGGCGCTGCGCGGCCTGCGCGGGGCGGCCCTGCCGCTGGTGATGTCGGCCGCGGCGGCGCTGACGGCCCCGCTGGCCGTCCTCGTGCTGGCGCTGGCATGGCCGGTCGCGGCGATCCTCGGCCCCTACCCATGGGCGCTGCATGTCATCGCGCTGGCGGCGGTCATGGTCGCCCTCGCCCTGCAACATGCCCGCGCCGATGCGCCGGACCTGCGCCGCTTCGCGCATTTCACCCTGTCCGCGCTGGCGCTGATCGGCCTTGCCCTGTTCACCCTGCTCTCTGCCGCCGCGCTGTCGCTTGCGCTGGCCGTGCTGGTGGTGGTGGCGGCGGCGCTGGACCGCCGCCTTTCCCTGCCCGAAATGGGCTGGGCGGTGCAGGCGGGCATCCTGCTGCTGGGCTGGCGCATGGCGGTCGATCCCGGCCTGCTCTGGGCCTTCGATGCGGCCCTGCCTGCCACGATCCTCGCCTATCTCGGCCCTGCGGCGGGGATGGCCGCCGTCCTGTGGCTGATGCGCGGCATGGCGCGGGCGGGCGTCACCGCCTTTGCGGAAAGCGGGCTTGCCCTCGCGCTCGTGCTGCTGGCCGATGTGCTGGTCCTGCGCTGGCTGGCCGGTGGCGACTGGCTGTCCCTGCCCGAGGAACACTGGTCCGTCACCCTTCTGGCGCTGCCATGGGTCATGATGTCGCTGGTGCAGCTCTGGCGGACGAAACTGGGCGGGGCGATGGCCCGCCTGCGGCTTGCGCTGGCGGCCCTTTCCGGCCTGATCGGCGGTCTGGGGCTGCTGGCGGCCACCCTGCCGCTCAATCCGCTGCTGACGGGCGACGGGGTGCGCGGCCCGCTTCTGGCCGACTCGCTGATGGTGGCCTATCTGGTGCCTGCCCTCCTCCTCGGCGCGGCGGCATGGCGGATGCCGCACCTCCATCCCCGCCTGCGCCAGTCCCTCGGCGCGGCGGGTGTTGCACTGGCCGCGCTCTGGCTCCTGCTGGAAATCCGGCGGTTCTGGCGCGGTGACGACCTGTCGGTGCCCGGCACCTCGCAGCCCGAACTCTACTCCTACACCGTCGCCCTTCTGGTCCTCGGCGTCGCGCTGCTCTGGCAGGCCATCGCAAGGCGCTCGGGCCTCCTGCGGCGCATCGCCATGGGGGTGATCGGCCTCACCGTCGCCAAGGTCTTCCTGATCGATGCCTCCGGCCTTTCGGGGCTGATGCGCGTCTTCTCCTTCCTCGCCCTCGGCCTGTCGCTGGCGGGGCTGGCATGGCTGAACCGCTGGGCGGGAATGCGGGCACAGGACGGCCTGCGGACAGGCTGAAAAACCGCAGCCCCGCAGGCTGGACCGCGACGGGCGGGGCGACTATAACCCCGCGCATGAGATGCTTTGTTGCGATGGCCACGCGAATTACCGGCCCGGCGCGCTGATCCAGCCGCCGGGATTGCCTGTCCACGCCCCGCGACGGCCCCGCTGCCGCCGCCACCCCCCAAGCCTTCGCCATAGGACCGCCGCAAAATGTGCGCCGACACGACCACCACGCCCGACTACCGTTCCACCGTCTTCCTGCCCGAAACCGACTTCCCCATGCGCGCGGGCCTGCCCCAGCGCGAACCCGACTGGCTGGCCCGCTGGGAACGGATCGGCGTCTATGACCGCCTGCGCGAAAAGACCGGACGCCAGCCCTTCACCTTGCATGACGGCCCCCCCTATGCCAACGGCCACCTCCACATCGGCCACGCGCTGAACAAGGTGCTCAAGGATTTCATCGTCCGCTCGCAGCAGATGCTGGGCAAGGACGCCCGCTATGTGCCGGGCTGGGACTGCCACGGCCTGCCCATCGAATGGAAGATCGAGGAACAGTACCGCGCCAAGGGCCTGAACAAGGATGACGTCGATGTCGTCGCCTTCCGTCAGGAATGCCGCAAATTCGCCGAAGGTTGGATCGGCATCCAGCGAGATGAGTTCAAGCGTCTGGGCGTCACCGGCAACTGGGCCGACCCCTACCTGACCATGGACTACCACGCCGAGGCGGTGATCGCCGACGAATTCATGACCTTCCTCATGAACGGCTCGCTCTATCAGGGCTCCAAGCCCGTGATGTGGTCGCCGGTGGAGAAGACCGCCCTGGCCGAGGCCGAGGTGGAATATCACGACCACACCTCCCATCAGGTCTGGGTGAAATTCCGCGTCCACATGGGCGACGCGCTCTTCACCAGGACGCCCACAGATGTCGTGATCTGGACCACCACCCCCTGGACCATCCCGCAGAACCGCGCCATCTGCTTCGGCCCCGAAATCTCCTACGGCCTTTACGAAATCACCGGCCGCCCCGAAGACAGCCCCGCCACGATCGGCCACCGCGTCATCCTCGCCGACAAACTGGCCGAAGCCGCCTTCACGCATGCCAAACTCGCAGGCCCCGACTGCACCCGCCGCCTCTGCGACGTCTCCGCCGCAGACCTGTCGGCGCTGGTCTGCGCCCACCCCTTCCGCGCCATCGACGGCGGCAACGGCGAATGGGACTACGACGTCCCCCTCCTGCCCGGCGACCATGTCACCGACGACGCGGGCACGGGCTTCGTCCACACCGCGCCCAGCCATGGCGATGACGACTACCAGATCGGCCTGAAATTCGGCCTGCCCATGACCTACAACGTCGAACCGGATGGCTCCTACCGCACCACCCTGCCCCTCTTCGGCGGCCAGCACATCATCCAGCCCGACGGCAAGGAAGGCCCCGCCAACGTTTCCGTCATCAAGGCGCTGGCCGGTACCGCCACGCTCTTTGCCAAGGGCAAGCTGCGCCATTCCTACCCGCATTCCTGGCGCTCCAAGGCCCCCGTCATCTACCGCAACACGCCGCAATGGTTCGTCTCCATCGACCGCAAGCTCGACGATGGCATGGGCCAGCATGGCGACACGATCCGCCAACGCGCCCTGACCTCCATCGACAGGCTGGTGGACTGGACCCCCGCCACCGGCCGCAACCGCCTCTACTCCATGATCGAGGCCCGCCCCGACTGGGTCCTGTCGCGCCAGCGTGCATGGGGCGTCCCGCTCACCTGCTTCGTCAAGAAGGGCGCACAGCCCACCGACCCCGACTTCCTGCTCCGCAGTCCCGAAGTGAACGCCCGCATCAAGGCCGCCTTCGAAGCCGAAGGCGCGGATGTCTGGTATGTCGCGGGCTTCAAGGAAAAGGTGCTGTCCGGCATCGTGGACCCCGCCGCCTATGACCAGATCTTCGACGTCCTCGACGTCTGGTTCGACTCCGGCTCCACCCATGCCTTCGTCCTGCGCGACCGTCCCGACGGCACGGCGGACGGCATCGCCGACCTCTACCTCGAAGGCACGGACCAGCATCGCGGCTGGTTCCATTCCTCCATGCTGCAAGCCTGCGGCACCAAGGGCCGCGCCCCCTATCGCGGGGTCGTCACCCACGGCTTCACGCTGGACGAGAAGGGCATGAAGATGTCCAAATCGCTCGGCAACACCGTGGCCCCAGAACAGGTCATCGGCGAGTACGGCGCCGACATCCTCCGCCTCTGGGTCGCACAGTCCGACTATACGGTGGACCTGCGCATCGGGAAGGAAATCCTGAAAGGCGTCGCCGACAGCTACCGCCGCCTGCGCAACACCATGCGCTTCATGCTGGGCAACCTCGCCGGCTTCACCGAAGCCGAACGCGTCGCCCCGCAGGACATGCCGGAACTGGAACGCTGGGTCCTGCACCGCCTTGCGGAACTGGATGCCGAGGTGCGCGAAGGTTATGCGAAATACGATTTCCAGGGCGTGTTCCAGAAGCTCTTTGCCTTCTGCACCACGGACCTGTCCTCGATCTATTTCGACATCCGCAAGGACGCGCTCTATTGCGACGCGCCCTCTGCCCTGCGCCGCCGCGCCGCCCGCACGGTGCTGGACCTGATCTTCCACCGCCTGACGACATGGCTCGCCCCCATCCTCGTCTTCACGATGGAAGATGTCTGGCTCTCGCGCTTCCCCGGCGAAGGCGACTCCGTCCACCTGCACGACATCCCCGAAACCCCCGCCGCATGGCTGAACCATGCGCTTGCGGTGAAATGGGACCGCATCCGCGCCGCCCGCCGCGTCGTCACCGGCGCGCTGGAGGTGCAGCGCACCGCCAAGGTGATCGGCGCCTCGCTCGAGGCCGCGCCCGTCGTGCATGTCGATGCCGATACGGCGGCGCTGCTGTCGGGCACCGACTTCGCAGAGCTTTGCATCACCTCGGGCATCACGGTCACGACCGACGCCGCCCCGCAGGACGCCTTCACCCTGCCCGACGTGGCGGGCGTGGCGGTGGTGTTCCACGCGGCCCAGGGCGCGAAATGCGAACGCTGCTGGCAGATCCTTCCGGACGTCGGCACCCATGCCCACCCCGCCACCTGCCAGCGGTGCAATGACGCCCTCGGATGAGGTGATCGCATCAACCCTCCTCGACCTCGCCCTCCGGCGGGGTCGGGCAAAGTCCTTCTGCCCGTCCGAAGCCGCCCGCGCCCTGTCGCCCGACTGGCGCCCCCTGATGCCGCGCATCCGGCAGGTCGCCGCCAGCCATCCCGATGTGCAGGCGGTGCAGAAAGGCCAGCCCGTCGATCCGCTGACGGCCCGCGGCCCGATCCGCCTGCGCCTGCGCTAGCGTCGCGCCCGCTTCACCGCAGCGACGGCCCGCGGCGCATGGGCACCGCCCATCCATCCGCAGCCCTTCCCCCGCCCCGCACCGGCAGCTATGCCTGCACCGGACAGGACGCCCGAACGCAGGTCACAGATGCCGCAGAACGCCAGCACAGCCCGCCCCAAGCT
>AYNO01000103.1 GCA_000500915.1 Rhodobacter sp. CACIA14H1 | reverse complement strand
GGCGGACGCGCTGGTCGGTGCGGGCTATGGCGCGGCGGGCGAACGCTGCATGGCGATCTCTGTCGCCGTGCCGGTGGGCGATGCGACGGCGGATGCGCTGATCGAGAAGCTGATCCCGCGGATCGAGAAGTTGAAGGTCGGCCCCTATACGGCCGGAAACGATGTGGATTACGGCCCGGTCGTGACGGCGGCGGCCAAGGCGAACATCCTGAAGCTGGTCGAATCGGGCGTGGCGCAGGGGGCGAAGCTGGTCGTCGATGGCCGCAACTTCAAGCTGCAGGGCTATGAGGACGGCTTCTTCGTCGGGCCGCACCTGTTCGACCATGTGACCCGCGACATGGACATCTACCGCAAGGAGATCTTCGGGCCAGTCCTGTCCACCGTCCGCGCCAAGACTTATGAAGAGGCGCTGGCCTATGCGATGGACCACGAATACGGCAACGGGACCGCGATCTTCACCCGCGACGGCGATACGGCGCGGGACTTCGCGGCGCGGGTCAATGTGGGCATGATCGGGATCAACGTGCCGATCCCGGTGCCGCTGGCCTATCACACCTTCGGCGGCTGGAAGAAATCGGCCTTCGGCGACCTGAACCAGCACGGGCCGGACGCCTTCCGCTTCTATACGCGGACGAAGACCATCACCTCGCGCTGGCCGTCGGGGATCAAGGAAGGCGCGAGCCTGAACTTCAAGCCGATGGATTGATCCGGTCCGCCGGACGCGCAGGGGGCCGCCCGTCGGGGCGGCCCTTTTGCATTGGGGCTTGAACGCTGTCCGCTCCGGTTGTCATCTTTGCCCGCGGGTTGACCGGATGGTGTCGTATGGACTGGATGGCGGAACTTGGCGGGATTCTGCCCGATACGCGGGCGGAGCTGGGCCAGTTGCAGAGGCGGCACCTGCCGCGGGGTCTGGACCTGTTCGCCCCCGGCGACAGGGCGCAGGGATTTCCCGTGGTTCTGGCGGGGCGGGTCGAGGTATTCCTGACCGGCCCGTCGGGACGGGAAATCCTGCTTTATGCAGTGGAGGCGGGGCAGAGCTGCATCCAGACGACGCTGGGGCTGCTGGGGGACGAACCCTATACCGGAACGGCGGCCACGGTCAGCGAGGCCGAGGTCGTCACCATCCCGAAGCCGCTGTTCCTGCGGCTGATGGACCGGGACGCGGCCTTCCGCGCCTTTGTGCTGCGGTCTTTCGGGCAGCGTATGGCGGACCTGACACGGCTGCTGGAATCGGTGGCCTTCGGACGCATCGATGCGCGGCTGGCGGGGGTGCTGCTGGATCTGGCGGAAGGCGGCGTGGTGCGGGCGACCCAGTCCGAGATCGCCGCGCGGATCGGGTCGGCCCGCGAGGTGGTGTCGCGCAAGCTGGACGCCTTTGCCAAGGCGGGATGGGTGGTGACGGAGCGGGGCGAGGTGCGGTTGCGCGACACGGTGGCCCTGCAACGCGCAAGGGGCAGTGCGTGACAGGGTCACAGACAGGACATTCATGATTCGCTATCCTTTCTGCACGGTCCGGCACGAACCGGATCAAGGACAGGAAAGGGAACGGACATGACCAAGAATGTCGGTGGTATCGACCGCGTGTTGCGGATCGTCGTGGGGCTGGCGCTGATCGCGGGGTTCTTCCTGAACACGGACGGCGCCTATCGTTGGGCCTATCTGATCGGGATCGTGCCCCTGGCGACGGGCCTGCTGTCAACCTGCCCGCTCTATTCGGTTCTGGGGATTTCGACCTGCCCGGTGCGGAAGGCCTGACCCCGGTGAAAGGTGCCGAGCGCCGCCCTGCGGGGCGGCGCTTCTGTCATTCGGCGGCTACGCGGCGCGGTTTGAGCATGTCCTTGAGGTAGCGGCCGGTATGGCTGCGTTCCACCCGTGCGACGTCTTCCGGCGTGCCTTCGGCAACGATCTGGCCGCCGCCGTCGCCGCCTTCGGGGCCGATGTCGATGATCCAATCGGCGGTCTTGATGACGTCGAGGTTGTGTTCGATCACGACGACCGTATTGCCCTGATCGACAAGTTCATGCAGCACTTCAAGAAGTTTGCGTACATCCTCGAAATGCAAGCCGGTCGTCGGTTCGTCGAGGATATAGAGCGTGCGGCCCGTGGCGCGGCGGGACAGTTCCTTGGACAGTTTGACGCGCTGCGCCTCGCCCCCTGACAAGGTGGTGGCCTGTTGGCCCACCTTGATGTAGCCGAGCCCGACCTGGCAGAGCGCGTCCATCTTTTCGCGGATCGACGGGACGGCGGCGAAGAAGGATTGCGCGTCTTCGCATGTCATATCAAGAACGTCCGATATGCTTTTGTTCTTGAACTTGATTTCCAGCGTTTCGCGGTTGTAGCGGTGGCCCTTGCAGGTTTCGCAGGTCACATAGACATCGGGCAGGAAGTGCATCTCGATCTTGATGACGCCGTCGCCCTGACAGGCCTCGCACCGCCCGCCTTTCACGTTGAAGCTGAACCGTCCGGGCTGGTAGCCCCGCGCCTTGGCTTCCGGCAGGCCGGCGAACCAGTCGCGGATGGGGGTGAAGGCGCCGGTATAGGTGGCGGGGTTGGAACGGGGGGTGCGGCCGATGGGGCGCTGGTCTATGTCGATGACCTTGTCGAGATGTTCGAAACCCTTGATCGTCTCGCACGGCGCCGGGGTTTCGCGGGCGCCGTTCAGGCGCATGGCGGCGGTCTTGAACAGCGTCTCGATCGTCAGGGTGGATTTGCCGCCCCCCGACACGCCGGTCACGCAGACGAACTTGCCCAAGGGAAAGTCCACCGTCACGTCCTTGAGGTTGTTGCCCGTGGCGCCGACGACCGTCAGCTTCTTGCCGCTGCCCTTGCGGCGGGTCTTGGGCACCGCGATTTCGCGCTGGCCGGAGAGGTACTGCCCCGTCAGGCTGACCGGGTCGGCGGCGACCTGCTGGGGCGTGCCGTGGCTGACGACGCGGCCCCCGTGGACGCCCGCGCCGGGGCCGATGTCGAAGACGTAATCAGCCTCGCGGATGGCGTCTTCGTCATGTTCCACCACCAGCACGGTGTTGCCCTGATCGCGCAGGTTCTTCAGCGTGGTCAGAAGGCGATCGTTGTCGCGCTGGTGCAGGCCGATGGAGGGTTCGTCCAGCACATAAAGGACGCCCGTCAGGCCGGAGCCGATCTGCGAGGCCAGACGGATGCGCTGCGATTCCCCGCCCGACAGGGTGCCTGCATTGCGCGACAGTGTCAGGTAGTCGAGGCCGACATTCACAAGGAATCCAAGGCGTTCGCGGATTTCCTTCAGGATGGCGCGGGCGATTTCGTTCTTCTGGTTGGTCAGTGAGTCCGGGACGGTGCCGATCCAGAGATGCGCCTCCTTGATCGACATGCGGACGACTTCGCCGATATGCAGCCCCGCGATCTTGACCGCCAGCGCCTCGGGTTTCAGGCGGTAGCCGTGGCAGGTGCCGCAGTTGCGGTTGTTCTGGTACCGCTCGAACTCCTCGCGGACCCATGCGCTGTCGGTTTCGCGGTAGCGGCGTTCCATGTTGGGAATGACGCCTTCGAAGACGCGGCTGACTTCGTAGATGCGCCCGCCTTCGTCATAGCGGAAACGGATCTCCTCATCGCCGGAGCCATAGAGGAAGAGTTGCTGCACATGGGCGGGCAGGTCTTTCCATTTCTTCTTGGGGTCGAATTCGTAATGTTTCGCAAGGGCTTGTATGGTCTGGGTGAAGTAGGGGCTTTTCGATTTCGCCCAAGGCGCCAGGGCGCCCTGCATCAGGGTCAGGCCCTGGTCGGGCACGACGAGGCGGTCGTCGAAGAACAGTTCTACGCCGAGGCCGTCGCAGGCGGGACAGGCGCCGAAGGGGGCGTTGAAGGAGAAAAGCCGCGGTTCGATTTCCGGGATCGTGAAGCCGGACACCGGACAGGCGAAGTTTTCCGAATAGGTGATGCGTTCGGGGTCGCCCTCGGCCGGCGCGGTTTCGAGGATGGCGATGCCGTCGGCAAGGTCGAGCGCGGTGCGGAAGCTGTCGGCAAGGCGGGTTTCGATGCCTTCGCGGACCACGATCCGGTCCACCACCACGTCGATGTCGTGGCGGAATTTCTTGTCGAGCGTCGGCGGCTCTTCCAGTTCATAGAACTGCCCGTCCACCTTGACGCGCTGGAAGCCCTGCTTGCGCAGGTCGAGGAATTCCTTCTTGTACTCGCCCTTCCGGTCCCGGACGATCGGGGCCAGCAGATAGGCGCGGGTGCCTTCCGGCATGGCCATAACGGCATCCACCATGTCCTGCACCTGCATCGCAGTGATGGGAAGGCCCGTGGCGGGGCTGTAGGGGGTCCCAACGCGGGCGAAGAGGAGGCGGAGATAATCGTAGATCTCCGTCACGGTCCCGACGGTGGAGCGGGGGTTCTTCGACGTGGTCTTCTGTTCGATGGAGATGGCAGGCGACAGGCCCGAGATGTGGTCCACATCGGGCTTGCCCATCATGTCGAGGAACTGCCGCGCATAGGCGGAGAGGGATTCCACATAGCGGCGCTGGCCTTCGGCATAGATCGTGTCGAAGGCGAGCGATGACTTGCCCGATCCCGACAGCCCCGTGATGACGACAAGCTGGTCGCGCGGAATGTCGAGGTCCACCCCTTTCAGGTTATGTTCCCGCGCACCGCGCACTTCGATGAACTTCTGTTCGGCCATGCCACAACCCCCGGACGGATGGGCCAGAGATAGGGCATCGCGGGCGAGTCTCCAATCTTAAAATGTGAACATTAGGTGAACACCATACGGCTTTGCGGCGGGGTCTGCTGTTTTTCGCGTGTCCGGGCGGCAGGGGTTTACATATTCGTCTTTTGCCATTTGTATGGCGCAGACGGATAGCACAGGTGGACCCCATGAACGACATCACTTCCATACCGCAGGCGATCGACCTGGCCGCCAGAGGGCAGATCACGCTTCTGGACGTGCGCGAGGCGGGCGAGGTTTCGGCCTCCGGTACGGCGAAGGGGGCGGTGCATATCCCGCTGGGCCTCTTGCCGCTGAAGGCGGACCCCAAGGCGCCGGATTACGACCGGCGGCTGGAAGGCAAGCCCGTGGCGGTCTTTTGCGCGGCGGGGGCGCGGGCGGGGCGGGCCGTGGCGCTGCTGCAGCAGTTCGGGCATCAGGCCGTGAATATCGGCGGCTTCGGCGACTGGTGCGGCTGCGGCGGGCCGGTTCAGCGCGGCTGACGGCGGCGGGCCTGCAGGGCGTGGATGGCGATGCCTGCGGCGCAGAGCGGCAGGGCGAAGGCGATGACGCCATGGTGGCCCATCGCGGCGATCATCAGGGCAAGGATCGGCGTGCCTGACGTGGTGCCGACATTGCCCAGCTGCGCCACGGCGCCGGAGGCGCTGGCGCGGTCCTCGGCGCTGGCGTTGAGCTGCGGGATGGAGGCGAAACTGGCGCCCTGCACGATCCCCATCGCGCCGGCCAGCGCGAAGGCGGCGACCAGCGCGACGGTCCCCTGCCCCCATCCGGCCCAGAGCAGCAGCGTGGCCAGAAGTCCGGCGGCATAGCCCGCCTGCACCATCTGCACGGCCGAGACGTAGCGCAGCCCCCAGACGCCCAGCGTGAGCGATATGGCGATGGAGAGCAGCGGCATCCCGGCGGCGGCCAGCGCCCTTTGCCTTCGGGCAGCAAGGGCGGCAAGAGGGTCAGGAGCGCGACATAGAGCGCGGTGTAGAAGACGAAGCCCATCGCGGGCGCGGCCATGCGGGGCGAAGGCGTAGATGGTCCCGTGCTGGCGGACCAACCCGCCGACCGAAGGCAAGGGCGGCGCGGGCGGGTCGGCGGGCAGAAGCAGCGCAAGGATCAGGGCAAGCCCTGCCATCCATGCGGCATGGGTCAGGAACAGCGCGGTCACGCTGCCACCGGCCAGAAGCGGGGGCGCGATCACGGCCAGCAGGGCGTAGGTGACGCCGAAGAAGCTGCTCCACAGCGTCATGGCAAGGCCCTGATGGCGCGGCGGGGCGATGCCAGCGATCATGGTGGGGCCGACGACGACGATGGCGAGGTGCGAGATGCCTTCCAATACCCGCGTCAGGATCAGCGCGGAATAGGGCAAGGGCAGCGTCTGCACCGCCGACACCACCGCCCCCAGCGCCAGCGCGGCGACGATGGCGCGGCGCGGGCCGATGCGGGCGACCAGCAGCCCCGCCGTGGTGCCGAAGACCAAACCGACGATGCCCACGATGGACACGATCAGCCCGATGCCCGCCGCCCCATGATCGGGATAGCGCGCGGCCATCAGGTCGAAGGCGAAGGACAGCTTGCCGAATTGCGCCGCCGACCCCAGCCCTGCCAGCCAGAGCGCCAGCACCGTGACGACCGCGCGCATCCCCTGCCCCTTCATCCGTTCTTCAAATATCCTCGGGGGGAGGCGCGGCACGCGCCGTGGGGGGCAGACAGCCCCCTCCCCGCCCGCCACGGGGCGGGACGTCAGAAGTGCAGCGCGCGACCGTATGCGTCAAGCACCGCTTCGTGCATCATCTCGGACAGGGTGGGATGCGGGAAGACGGTGTTCATCAGGTCTTCCTCGGTCGTCTCCAGCGCACGGCCAACGACATAGCCCTGTATCAGCTCGGTCACTTCCGCGCCGACCATGTGCGCGCCCAGCAATTCGCCGGTCTTCGCGTCGAAGATGGTCTTGATCATCCCTTCGGATTCGCCCAGTGCGATGGCCTTGCCGTTGCCGATGAAGGGGAAGCGGCCGACCTTGATGTCGTAGCCGGATTCCTTGGCCTTCGCCTCGGTCAGGCCGACCGATGCGACCTGCGGGTGGCAATAGGTGCAGCCCGCGATGGAGTTGGGCTTGATCGGGTGCGGATGCTTGCCCGCGATCAGTTCGGCCACCATCACGCCTTCATGGCTGGCCTTGTGTGCCAGCCACGGTGCGCCCGCGATGTCGCCGATGGCATAGAGACCGTCCACGCCCGTACGGCAGTATTCGTCGGTAATGACATGGGTGCGGTCGATTTTGACGCCCAGAGCTTCCAGCCCGAGGTTTTCGACATTGCCCACGATGCCCACGGCCGAGATGACGGTGTCGAAGTCGTGGGTTTCGATCTTGCCGCCCACCTCGATATGCGCGGTCACGCCGACGCCTGGCTTGCGGTCCAGCTTCTTGACCCCCGCCTTTTCGAGGATCTTCATCCCCTGCTTGACGAATTGCTTTTTCGCGAAGGCGCTGATTTCGGCATCTTCCACGGGAAGGATGCGGTCCATGACCTCCACCACTGTCGTATCGGTGCCCAGCGTGTTGAAGAAGGAGGCGAATTCGATGCCGATGGCGCCCGACCCGATGACCAGCAGCTTCTTCGGCATCCGCTTCGGTTGCAGCGCGTGCTTGTAGGTCCAGACCAGATCGCCATCCGCCTCCAGCCCCGGCAGTTCGCGGGCCCGGGCGCCGGTGGCGAGGATGATGTGCGGGGCGGTCAGGTCTTCGCTGCCCTTGTCGGTCTTGACGGTGACCTTGCCCTTGGCAGTGACGGTGGCCTGCCCCATCACGACGGTGATCTTGTTCTTCTTCATCAGGTGGCCGATGCCCGAGGACAATTGCTTGGCCACCCCGCGCGAGCGGGCGACGACGGCGGGCAGGTCGTAGCCGATGCCGTCTGCCTTCAGCCCGAATTCCTTGGCGCGGTGCATCAGGTGGAAGACTTCGGCCGAGCGCAGCAGGGCCTTGGTCGGGATGCAGCCCCAGTTCAGGCAGATGCCGCCCAGATGTTCCCGTTCCACGATCACGACCTTGAGGCCGAGTTGCGCCGCGCGGATCGCGGCGACATAGCCGCCCGGACCCGCACCGATCACGATCACATCATAGGCAGCGGCCATGGTTTCCTCCCTCAAAGAAATTGGTTTGGCCTTAAACTATTTTCCGCAGCCAAGCAACGCAGGCAGCGCCGGGGGCCTATGCACGTGGCGCATGGCTGCTGGCGGCGGATGGATCATGGCCCGTCCTTCAGGCGCCGGACTTCGGCGGCATAGCCGCCCGCGTCGAGCCAGTCCTGTTCGACCGGCGTGCTGAACCGGCCGAGGGCATGGTTCCGGCCCGGAAAGCGGCCGAAGCGGGCGATGACGGCCTGATGGGCGCGGGCATGGAGCGCCATTTCCGGGTCGGAGGGCAGGCGTTCCTCCATCAGCCGGACGGCGGTGGCCTGATCGGCGGGGTCTTCGGAATGTTCGAAGGGCATGTAGAAGAATTGCCGGTCCGGTTCGGGCGCGCCGAGGTCCCATCCGGCAGCGAGGGCCGTCCGGGCGGCGGCAAGCGCGTGGGGATCCGTGGCAAAGCTGTCCGCCGTGCCGCGGAACATGTTGCGCGGCAGCTGGTCGGTCAGGATGAGGAAGGCGAGGCTCCCCACCGTCCCGTCGATCCAGTGGTCGAGGTTGCCGTCGCGGGCCGCCTTCCACAGGTCGAGGAAGCGGTCGCGGCAGACGCTGTCGATGTCGTCCCCGCCGGCATACCAGCCGTCGGGGCCGATCTCGCCCAGCCAGAAATCGAGAAGTTCGACCGGGTCCGACATCTTGCCTCCGTTTCGGGGAAGCGTGGCAGGGAACGGAGGGCGGCGCAAGCCTTGGCCTGCGCAGTCAGCGGTCCTTGTCGATAACGGCGGTCGCCGCCACGGGCGACGCGGTCGGCACGATGAAGGCCGAGGGACCGCTGCCGACAGGCGCGGCGCGGCGCGACATCCGCCACAGCGCGTAGGCCGTCAGGGCCGCATAGAGCACGGCGATGAAGAGGAAGAACCCGCCCGATCCGACATGTCCCATCAGCCAGCCGGTGACGATGGGCCCGAAGATCGCCCCGAACCCGTTGAGGAAGATCATCCCTGCCGAGGCGGCGGCCATGTCGTCCTTCGACAGGAAGTCGTTGGTATAGGCGATGAGCAGGGCATAGACGGGATTGGTGATCCCGCCCAGCAGCAGCGCCGCGACGAGGTAGGCCATGAAGGGCAGCTTGAACAGTCCCGCCACCAGCATGGTGATGGTTGCGATGGCGCAGAGCGTGGTGATCAGAAGGCGGCGGTCCATCCGGTCGGACAGCCAGCCGATGGGATATTGCAGCACCAGCCCGCCGACATAGAGCGCACCAACGAAGATGGAGATGTCGCGGACTGACAGATCCTCCATCGCGCCCCAGACCGAGGCCATGCCGAACATGGCCGAGAAGACGCCCCCCGTCAGCAGCATCCCCACGCAGCCCAGTGGCGAGATGCGGAAGAGGGCGCGGAAGGAGAGCGGTTTGGTCGATTCGAAGGTGGGCGCGGGGGTCGGTGCCAGCAGCAGCGGCATAAAGGCCAGCGACACAAGGACCGAGGGGATGACGAACAGCACGAAACCGGACGGGTCGCCCACGTTCAGGATGGCCTGCGATGCGATGATGCCCACCATCTGCACGATCATGTAGGCCGACAGCGCCTGTCCCCGCGTCTCGTTCGTGGCGGCGTTGTTCAGCCAGCTTTCGGCGGTGATGTAGATGCCGGAAAAGCAGAAGCCGATCAGCACGCGCAGCGCCGTCCAGACCATCCAGTCGGCGGCAACCGGATAGACGACCAGCACCGCCGAGATCAGCGAACCGAGAGCGGCGAAGACGCGCACATGCCCAACCTTGCGGATCATCGCCGGCGCCATCTGCGAGCCGAAGAGGAAGCCCGCGAAATAGGCGGACATGACGAGAGAGATCTCGAAGGTCGAGAAGCCTTCGATCGCGCCCCTGATGCCCAGCAGCGTGCCCTGTATGCCGTTGCCCACCATGAGGAGCATCACGCCGAGAAGCAGCGGCCACGAGGTGGAGATGACTTTGAGCATGGGGCACCGCAGAATGGAACGTCGGAAAAGGATAGCATCCCCCGTCCGCAGACAGGGGCCGGAATGCGACGCGGGCTGTAGCGCCCCCGTCAGGGGATGAGAAGCGAGGAATCCCCGTAGCTGAAGAAGCGGTAGCGGTTGCTGACCGCGTGGTCATAGATGGCGCGGATGCGGTCCTGTCCCATCAGCGCGGAAACCAGCATCATCAGCGTCGATTTCGGCAGGTGGAAGTTCGTCATCAAGGCGTCGGTGATGCGGAAACGGTAACCCGGATAGATGAAGATGTCGGTCGGGCCCGTCCAGGGATGGATGGTGCCGCCATCGTCCGCTGCGGATTCGATCAGGCGCAGCGCGGTGGTGCCGACGGGGATGATGCGGCCCCCTGCCCTTTTCGTGGCGTTGATTTCGGCCGCCGCGCCGGGGGTGATCTGGCCCCATTCGGCGTGCATCCTGTGGGTGGTGACGTCCTCGACCTTGACCGGCAGGAAGGTGCCCGCACCGACATGCAGGGTGACTTCGGTGAAGTTCACGCCCTTTGCGGCCAGCGCACGCAGGAGCGGCTCGTCGAAATGCAGCGAGGCTGTGGGCGCGGCGACGGCGCCCGCGTGGCGGGCGAAGACTGTCTGGTAATCGGTCGCGTCCTGCGCATCGGGGGCGCGTTTGGCGGCGATATAGGGCGGCAGCGGCATGGTGCCCGCCTGCGCGAGGGCGGCGTCGAAATCGTCGCCGGTCAGGTTGAAGGTCAGGCGCAGGTCGGTTTCGCCCTTTTCGGCCACGGTGGCGGAGAGGGCGTCGGAGAAGCGGATCGTCTCGCCCTCGTTCACCTTGCGCAGCGGTTTGGCCAGCGCCCGCCAGCCTGTGGCGGCGGGTTCCAGAAGCGTGATCTCCACCTTTGCCACGGCATCGCCACGGGTGCGGTGGCCGGCCAGCCGGGCGGGGATGACCTTGGTGTTGTTCAGGACCAGCCTGTCGCCGGGGCGGAAGATGTCGATCAGGTCATAGACATGCCGGTCCGTGATCCGGTCCCCTTCGGCCAGCAGGAGGCGGGCATGGGTGCGCGGGCGGGCGGGCCGGGTGGCGATCAGGTCCTCCGGCAGGTGGAAGTCGAAATCGTCGAGTTTCATCCGTTCCTGTTTCCAAGCCTTGGCGGGTCGCCGCGGAAGAGTTCGCGGAACATCCCGGGTGTCAGGATCGACAGCGGATTGACCGACACCAGCGCACGGTCCGAGGTGCCCCGGACCCTGTAATTGAAGCCGAACAGCCCTTCGCCCCGCCGTGTCAGGATCGCGCCGATCCCGTTGAGCATGTAGATGGGGGAGATGACCCCCTGCAAGGCCAGTTCCTTCGATTCCGTGCCATAGACGCCCGCCATGGACACGCCCATGGAATTGCCGACCGCAGAGCCGCGCCTGATCTCTACCGCGCCGGGCGTCAGCAGGAATTCGCCGGACGCCTGCGAGAAGAGCAGCCCGTCGCCGTTCAACTGTTCCAGTATGCCCACGACCGATACGGCGTTCAGCAGTTCGGCAAGGACGGGCGCATCCACCACGCGGACATTGCGGATGTCGGCGGTGCCGTCATAGACGCCGTCGGCTTCGCGCGGGCGGAGTGTGAGGTCCAGTTGTCCGCCGCGGGCCGAGGAGAAGATGCCGGCAGAGGACAGCACGCCGCCGGCATTGTCGGACCGGATGCGGACGGCGGTTCCGTTCCGGCTGGGCACGACGGTGCCCGTGACGGCGGCGAGGCCGTTCACAAGGGCGTTGAAGCTGCCGTTGAAGCCCCCCCGCGGCGTGAAGTTGCCCCGGAAGTCGGTCAGGGCGATGCTTTCCGTCACGCGCAGCCGGTCCAGCGAGATGGACAGCGGGATGTCCGGCGCGTCGCCGCCCGTTCCGGCGGGATCCGCCGGTTTGCGGCGGAGGTCGGCCGTTCCGCCGGTGACGCCGATGGCGACGGGCCGTCCATCGCCGCGACCGGAGATGGTGACGGAACCGGACATCCAGTCGCCGAGTTCGACCCTGTCGAACCGGGCCGTGTCGAGGCCGCCCTGCGCCGTCAGCGTGACCTGTCCCGTCGCCGCAAGACCGGGCGCGGTGACCGAGACGCGGTCGATGCGGGCGGGTCTGGTGAGTGTCACCTCGGTCTCCAGCCGTCCGGTGGCCGCGGGCGGCTTGGACCAGCCGGTTCCCGGCAGCGCGAGCCGGATACGGTTCAGGTCCGATACCAGCGACAGGCGGGCGGGTTCGCCTTTCGGCAGCGAGATGGTGACGGTGGCCGTTCCGGTGCCGCTGGCGATGGCTTCGGGCAGGCCGAGGCGGAATTCCTCGATCGTGGCGCGGGAAAGCTCGACCGTGCCCTCGATGCTGGCGGGAGGGGCGTCCTTGCCGAAGGGTTGGGTGAAGGTCACGTCGAAGGGCACGCGCCCCACCGTTCCCGGCCCCGACACGCGCAGGCCACGCGGATCGGCGGAGAGTGTCAGGAAGGGGGCCGAAACGGCGCGGTCCGGCACGAGGCTGTCGCTGGCGAAATCGCGCACGGTGCCGTCCACGCGGAAGCTGACATCCGTGGCCTGTATCTTCGGCAGCAGCGGAAAGCGCAGCGTGGCGGCCAGACGTGCGCGGCCGGTTCCCAGATCAACGGGACGGCCCGCCTTGGTGAGGAAGCCGAAGGGCGGTTCGTCCAGCAGCGACAGGGCGGCTGTCAGGGAGGAGTCGGTGCGCAACTGCACTTCGGCCTGCGCGGGGCGTTTCGTGATGTCGAGGACCGAAAAGACCGACCCCGCCATGTCGATGCCGCCGCCCTGCGGGGGCGTGACCGTGCCGCGGCTGACCACCATGGTGTAGGTCTGGCCTTCGATCGTGGCGTAACCGTCCGCTTCGCGGATGGGCGGCATGGTGCGGATGAAGCGGACATCCGTTCCCGTGAAGTCGTAGCCCAGCGAAAGGACGGGCTCCTTTCCCGGCGAAACGCGCAGCGCGGCCTTCACGTCCGTCAGGGTGCCTTCGAGAAGGTTGGTTTCAAGCCAGGCCCGCGTCTTGGCCACCAGCCGGACGGGCCAGAGGGCAAGCAGGTCGCGGTGGCCGATGCGGTCGAGGGTGATGTCGATCGCGGCGCTCCACCCCCCGGCATCGGCGCCGAGCGTGCCGCGCGCGCCGAGGCGGCGGCCCGATTCCACAAGCGCGACCTGTCCGATATCGACGCGGAAGGGATCGATCTGAAGCCGCAGGTCCAGTGCGCCTTCGGAGAAGCGGACGGGCTCCACAAACAGGCCTGCCGGATCGACCTGCATTTCGGATATGTGGATCTGGCTGAGGAAGGCGGAGGGCAGTCTTGCGCCCAGAGGCCCCGTGAGGATGCGCCCATCCGCATCGGTCAGGTAGCTGTGACCCTGCGCCTTGAGACGGAGGGTGGCGCTTTCGACATCGAAGCCGATCAGGTTGACGCGGCCGCGGGCCGGATCATAGGCGATCTGCATCCCCGCGCGTTCAAAGGCGACGGGAACAGCCTCGGGCGTGGGGCGCAGGGCGCCCGCGCCGAATTCCAGCGAAGCGTCGAGCGAGGTCAGCCCGCTTTCCCCCAGTTCGGCCGACAGGCGGCCGGAGATCGGGGCTTCGACGGCCCCGAGCGACAGCAGGACCGGGACCATGCCCGCAAGGTCTGCCGAGGCGATGCGGTCCACCGTGGCGGAGAGGCGGGCCGTTGCCGCGCCCTTGCGGGTGACGAGCGTGACGAGCGCCTGCGCGGGATTGCCGCCGGTTCCGGCAAGGGTGGTTCCCAGTTCGGCACGGAGGTCGCGGGCCCCGTTCTCGATCCGCAGGCGTCCGTCGCCGAATTCCCAGACCTTTCCGGACCGGCGGTCATCCAGCGTGAAGGACAGGGCATCCGCTTCGATCTTGGACAGATGCGCAAGGGCGGGGGCGGCAAGGGTGCGGTCGATGGCAGCGAACAAGGCGGGAAGGCTGTCGATCCGCGCCCCGCCGCCGACGCCCCCGATGCTGATGTCGATGCGCCCGTCGCGGTCGCGGACAAGGTCGATGCGTGCGCCGGAGAGCAGCAGCGATCCGGGGCGTATCTGTCCCTGCAGAAGCGATTCCGCATCGAAGCCAACGCGGGCCTCGGGCAGGATGAGGATGGGGGTGCCGCTGCGGTGGATCAGGCGGGCATCTTCCAGACGAAGCCGTGGCACCCAGTCCCGGTCGATGCCCACTTCCACCCCGCCGATGGAGATGGCGCTATCGGGCAGGGCATCGGCAAGGGTCCGGTTCAGGCGCGTCTCGGCCTCTGCGACGGCCCAGACCGGCAGGCGCAGGAAGGTGCCGGTCAGGCCAAGGATGGCAATGCCGCCGCCCGCAGCCAGTACGGCCAGCAGCACGAGGGAGAGAAGGATATTCCTGGCATGGCGGCGCCCGCGCCGGGGCCGGACCGGGGAAGGCCCGTCCTGCGTCAGGGGGTCTTGCTCCCCTTGCGCGCCTGTTTCGGACACTTGCTGCGGCCCCTTCCATCTTCTGCCAGCGGGATTGCCTTTATCTTCCGCCGAAGGCAACTAGAACGCAAAGGGTTGGCCATCAAAAAGCAAGGAGCCGCCACATGATCGCCGAAGGCGCAAGCGCACCCGATTTCACCCTGCCGCGGGATGGCGGGGCGAATGTCACCCTGTCCTCGTTCCGTCCGGGCAAGGTGGTGCTGTATTTCTACCCCAAGGACGACACCCCCGGCTGCACGCTGGAGGCGCAGGATTTCACCGCGCGTCTGGCCGAGTTCACCGCTGCCGGGACGACCGTGATCGGCGTCAGCAAGGACAGCGTCAAGGCGCATGACAAGTTCTGCAAGAAGCACGGGCTGGGCGTCATCCTCGCCTCGGACGAGGCGGGGCATACCTGCGAGGATTACGGCGTGTGGGTGGAAAAGAGCATGTATGGCAAGACCTATATGGGCGTCGAACGCACCACGGTCCTGATCGACGGCGCGGGCAAGGTGGCGCGGGTCTGGAACAAGGTTTCCGTCAAGGGCCACGCGGACGAGGTGCTGGCGGCGGCCAAGGCGCTGTGAGCGAGAGCCTGTGATGCCGACGCTGGCGGAGATGGCGGTGGAGGTTCTGACCACCGCCGACGGGCGGGCCAAGACGGCCCTCGGGCGGCGCCATGCCGCCGCCTGGTTCGCGGCGCGGGCGGCGGGGGCGCCGTTGCCCGTGGGACGGGCCGAGCCGCCGCTGCGCCCTGCCCGTCCCGCCAAGCCCGACC
>AYNO01000102.1 GCA_000500915.1 Rhodobacter sp. CACIA14H1 | reverse complement strand
CGGCCGCGCCCGCATCACCATCGACACCCCCGAAGGCGTACGCGCAGGGATGTTCATGGATGCCGAAATCCTTGTGGCGGAACGCGAAACCGTCGCTGTCCCGGTCACGGCTGTCGGCTCGTCGCCCGAAGGCAGCACCGTCATGGTGGTCAAGGACGGCACCGTCGCCCGCGCCCTCGTCCGCACCGGCATCCGCGATGGCGGCTGGGTGGAAATCGTCGAAGGCGTCGCCCCCGGTGACACCGTCGTGACGAAGGCAGGCGCCTTTGTCCGCGATGGCGATCGTATCAATCCCGTCCCCGCCGCAACGAACTGAGGAGAAGCGCCATGAACTTCTCCGCCTGGTCCATCCGCAACCCCGTCGCCCCGCTGCTGGCCTTCGTGCTGCTGCTGGTCCTCGGCTGGCAAAGCTTCAACACGCTGCCCATCACCCGTTTCCCCAACATCGACGTGCCCTTGGTCGCCGTGACGGTCAACCAGTCCGGCGCCGCCCCGGCCGAGATGGAAACGCAGGTGACGAAAGAGATCGAGGATGCCGTCGCCGGCATCACCGGTGTCAAGAACGTCGTTTCCACCGTGACCGACGGCTCTTCCACCACGGTCGTCGAATTCCGCATGGAAGTCCCCACGGACAAGGCCGTGCAGGACACGAAAGACGCCATCGACCAGATCCGCGGCGACCTCCCCGGTTCCATCGAAGCGCCCGTCGTCAGCCGCATCGACGTCGAAGGCCAGGCGATCATGACCTTCGCCGTCGCGGCCCCCGACATGACCATCGAAGAGCTTTCGTGGTTCGTGGACGACACCATCATCCGCAACCTGCAAGGCCGCCCCGGCATCGGGCGCGTGGACCGTTACGGCGGCGCCGACCGTGAAATCCGCATCGCCCTCGATCCGGTCAAGCTCGACAGCTACGGCATCACCGCCAGCGCGGTGAACGCCCAGCTTCGCGCCACCAACGCCAATCTCGGCTCCGGCCGTTCGGAACTGGGCGCGGGGGAACAGGCCATCCGTACGCTCGGCGATGCGAAAACCGTCGAGAACCTTGCGAACACCACCATTGCGCTGCCCTCGGGCCGCCACGTCCGCCTGTCCGACCTTGGCGAGGTGACGGATACCTACGAGGAACTCCGCTCCTTCTCGCGCCTGAATGGCGAACAGGTCGTGACCTTCGCCGTCTTCCGCGCCAAGGGCGCGTCCGAAGTGTCGGTCGCAGAAACCGTCAACGTCCAGCTCGACCAGCTCCGCGCCGAACACCCCGAGGTGCAGATCAAGCTGGTGGACGAAACCGTCTTCTACACCTACGGCAACTACGAATCCGCCCTGCACACCCTGATCGAAGGCGCGATCCTTGCGGTCCTCGTCGTGCTGGCCTTCCTGAAGAACTGGCGTGCCACGCTGATTTCCGCCGTCGCACTGCCGCTGTCGGCCATCCCGACCTTCTACGTCATGGACCTGCTGGGCTTCTCGCTGAACCTTGTCAGCTTCCTCGCCATCACGCTGGCCACCGGCATCCTCGTGGACGACGCGATCGTGGAGGTGGAAAACATAGCCCGGCACATCCGGATGGGCAAAACCCCCTACCGCGCCGCCATCGACGCCGCCGATGAAATCGGCCTTGCCGTCATTGCGACCTCCTTCACCATCGTCGCGGTCTTCGTTCCCGTGTCTTTCATGCCCGGCATCCCCGGCCAGTACTTCCGCCAGTTCGGCCTGACCGTCGCCATCGCGGTCATCTTCTCGCTCATCGTGGCCCGTCTCATCACCCCGATGATGGCCGCCTACCTGATGCGGGCCAAGGATGCCGAGGAAAAGCACCACGAGGACGGCCCCGTGATGAAGGGCTACCTGAAGGTCGTGCGCGCCACCACATCCGGCCGCTTCCTGAAGATCCCCGCCCGCTACCTGACGCTGGTGGGCGCCATCGCCGTCCTCTTCGTGTCGGTCCACTTCATGCTGAAGGTGCCGGGCAGCTTCATCCCGCCCGAAGATGTCAGCCGTATCCCCATATCCGTCGAACTTCCCCCTGGCACGACGCTGGAAGAAACCGACCGCACCACGCAGGCCATGGTCAAGGCGATCCGCGAGGTGGAATGGGTGGACAACGTCTTTGTCCTTGGCGGGTCCTCGCCCACCGGCGACCGGGACATCCGCCGCGCCTCCGTCACCGTCCTGCTGACGCGGCTCGACCATTCGTTGCTGCTGAAACTGTCGGATATCTCGAACCGGATTCCGCTTTTCGGCGCAATCATCCCCGATGTCGAAAACACCGGCCGCACCGTCCCGCAGAACCAGATCGAAGCGCAGATCTTTGCGAAACTCGCCGAAATCCCAGACATCCGCGCGTTCAAGCTGAACGACCGTGGCGAACGTGACCTGTCCTTCTCCATCCTGTCCGACAACGAGGCCGACCTGAACCTCGCCGTGGCCAAGCTGGAGGCCGCGCTGTCGGGCGATCCGCTTCTGGCCAACGTCGCCTCCGAAGGGGCGCTGCCGCGTCCCGAAATCCAGATCACGCCCCGCGCCAACGAAGCCGCACGTCTGGGCGTCACCACCGCACAGATCGCGGAAGTCGTTCGCGTGGCAACCATCGGCGACATCGACGCGGCCCTGGCGAAACTGTCCATCGACAATCGCCTGATCCCCGTCCGCGTGCGCCTGAACGACGCCAGCCGCGAAGACCTGACGCGCATCGGCGCCCTGAAACTGACAACCGCCACAGGTGCCGCCGTGCCGCTCTCTGCCGTGGCCGACATCGCCATCGCCGAAGGCCCCGCCATGGTGGACCGCCTGAACCGCGAACGCCGCGCCACAATCGGTGCCAACCTGCCCGTGGGCGTGGCGCTCGGCACGGCAGCAGCCCGGTTCAAGGAAATCATCGACAGCGTGGAACTGCCCCCTTCTGTCCGCGTGCAAGAGGCGGGCGATGCCGAGGTGCAGCAGGAACTCATGGCCAGCTTCGGCAATGCCATGATCCTTGGCCTGATGCTGGTCCTGACGGTGCTGATCCTGCTGTTCAAATCGGTGATCCAGCCCTTCACCATCCTCTTCTCCCTCCCCCTCGCCATCGGGGGCGTGGCGGCGGCGCTGATCCTCACGAATTCGGCCCTGTCCATGCCCGTGCTGATCGGCATCCTGATGCTGATGGGCATCGTGACCAAGAACGCGATCCTCCTCATCGACTTCGCGATCGAGATGCGCAATCAGGGCATGACCCGCTTCGATGCCGTGATCGAGGCCGGCCACAAACGCGCCCGCCCCATCGTCATGACCTCCATCGCCATGTCGGCGGGGATGCTGCCCTCGGCGCTGGGCGTGGGCGAAGGCGGGTCCTTCCGCGCTCCCATGGCGACGGCGGTGATCGGCGGGATCATCGTCTCCACCGTCCTGTCGCTGGTGATTGTCCCGGCCTTCTTCCTGATCATGGACGACCTGTCGCGCCTGATCACCCGCCTGTTCAGCAAGATCATCGGCCCGAAAGAGGACGAACCCGCCGAAGTGCCGTCCCACATCCTCGCCGAACGGCTCGACGCGCTGGAGGCCCGCATGGACGGCCGCCCCCCGACCCGGGGAACGCCGACCCTGCACGTCGCGGAATGACGACAAGGGCCCGGCATCGCCGGGCCTTTCCTTTTCAGAAGGTCAGCCCCGAAAACCGCGACGGCCTCTGCGGCACGCCGGGCAGGACGCACAGCATCTCATACAGCAGGTTCGCCCCGATCAGCGCGGTATTCCCTGTCGGGTCATAGGGCGGCGACACTTCCACCAGATCACCCCCCACGATGTTCAGCCCCGCGCAGCCGCGGATGATCTCCAGCGCCTGCCAGGTGGACAGGCCGCCGGGCTCCACCGTTCCGGTCCCCGGCGCAAAGGCGGGGTCCAGACTGTCGATGTCATAGCTGATATAGACCGGCATCTCGCCCACCCGCTCGCGCACGATCTCCATCAGACGTACCAGCGACTTGCCCCAGCAGTCCTCGGCCTGCACCACGGTCCAGCCCTGCCCCCGCGCCCAGTCGAAATCATCCGCCGCATAGCCTGTCCCGCGCAGCCCGATCTGGAACACGCGGTCGTTGATCAGGCACCCGTCCTCCCACGCGCGGCGGAAGGGGCAGCCATGCGCCACCGTCTCGCCGAACATGTGTTCGTTGATGTCCGCATGGGCGTCGATGTGGATCAGCGCGACAGGTCCATACTTCTCCTTCATCGCCCGCAGGATGGGCCAAGTCAGCGTATGGTCCCCGCCCAGCGTCAGCGGGATCACCCCATGCGCCAGCACCTCGCGGTAATGGCCGGTGATGATGTCCACCGTCTTCTTCAGGTCGAACGTGTTGATCCGCACATCGCCAAGGTCCGCCACCTGCAGATGGTCGAACGGCGCCGCCCCCGTCGCCATGTTGTAGGGCCGCAGCATCCGGCTTTCGTCGCGTATCTGGCGCGGGCCCAACCGCGTGCCCGACCGGTTGGACGTGCCATGATCCATCGGGATCCCGATGAAGGCCACATCCAACCCCTCGGCCGTCGCCGCCGCAGGCAGGCGCATCATTGTCGCAGGTCCGCCGAACCGCGCCATCTCGTTCCCGCCAAGGGGTTGGTTGAACGTCCTCATAGCCCTTTTCCTTCCAGCCAGTCCCGGATGATCGTCCGGTGCCTTTCCCCCGAATAGCTCGGGAAATGCCCGCCATGCACCACCCGCACGGGCAGCCGCAACAGCCGCTCCATCGACGCGACATACTGCGCGGCCTCCTGCGCCGTCGTCCCCTCGATCAGCTCGCCATCATAGACGATGTCGCCCGAAAACAGCACACCCGTCGCCGCCTCCCACAGGGCGATGCCCCCCGGCGAATGGCCGGGCGTGTGGATCACCTCGAACCGCCGGTCGCCCAGATCGACGATATCCCCGTCCCACAGCAACCGCGTCGCGGGCGCCGACTTCACCGCATAGGTCTCCGACAGGTACGGCTCCGGCGGCAGGGCGGTGAAGATGTCATCCGTCACATACTTGTCCGCAAAGGTGTTCTCCCGCGTCGGTGCCCGCAGCAGATGCGCCTCGGCCCCGTGGCAGGACCGGCAGGGGAATTCATGGTGGCAGCCCACATGGTCGAAATGGGTATGCGACGCCACCGCCTCCAAAGGCCGCTCCGTCACCAGCGGCACCCATTGCCGCAGGCTGACCACCCCCATCCCCGAATCCACCAGCATGTCCCGGTCCCGCCCCCGCACGTGCCAGACGTTACAGCGATAGAATTCCCGCACATGCGGCTCGTCGATCCAGGTCACCCCGTCACCGACCGACCGCACGCGCCACCAGTCCTGCGGACCCGCCCGTTCCATTCACGCCTCCTGCAACACGACATGATCCTCGGCCCCGAGGTCCAGCACCGCCCCCACGGCAGGCGCCGCCCCCTGCGGCAGATGCACCTTCAGCGTGAACCCCGGCGCGGCCACAGGTTCCACCATCGCCCGCAGATGCGTGCCGAAAAAGGTCGTCTCCACCACCCGGCACGGCCCCAGCCGCAGCAACCCGCGTTCCGATATCGCCTCGGGCCGGATGCACAGGCACCCGTCCGGCACCGGCAGCATCCCCAGCCGCGACACGCCGCCCTTCACGGAAATCCGGTTCACCTCGCCCATGAACCCCGCCGAAAACAGCGACTTCGGGCGCAGATACACTTCCCGCGGCGGCCCCTGATCCTCGATCCGCCCGCCATTCATCACGACGATCCGGTCGGCAATCGCCATCGCCTCTTCCTGGTCATGGGTCACATGCACGAAGGTCGTCCCCACCCGCCGCTGGATCGCCTTCAACTCATCCTGCATCGCCCGCCGCAGCTTCAGGTCCAGCGCCCCCAGCGGTTCATCCAGCAAAAGCACATCCGGCTCCACCGCCAGGGCCCGCGCCAGCGCCACCCGCTGCCGCTGCCCGCCGCTCAACTCGTGCGGCCGCCGCCCCCCGCGCCCGGCAAGGCCGACCAGCGACAGCATCGCATCCGCCGTCGCCTCGCGCGCCTCCCGCCCCACGCCGCGCATCCGCAGCCCGAAACCCACATTCTCGGCCAGCGTCATATGCGGAAACAGCGCGTAATCCTGAAACACCGTCGTCGTGGGCCGGTCCTTCGCAGCCACCCCCCGCATGTCCCGCCCGCCGATCAGCACCGAACCCGAAGACGGTTCCGCAAACCCGCCGATGATGTTCAGCAACGTCGTCTTGCCACAGCCCGACGGCCCCAGCAGCACCACGAACTCCCCCGCCGCGATCTCCAGATCGACATGGTCCAGCGCCAGCGCGGACCCGTATCGCTGCGTCACCGACCGGATGGACACGCCCGCCGTCATTTCACCCTCCGGAACACGAAGACCTCCAGCACCACGACCAGCGTGACCGATACCAGAAACACCAGCGACCCCACCGCATTCGTCGCAGGCGACAGCCCCGATTTCAGCATCGACCAGATTTCCACGGGAAGCGTCACATCGAAGCGCGTCAGCAGGAAGGCGATGATGAATTCGTCCCAGCTGAACGTGACCGACAGGAAGAACGCCGCCGCCAATGGCGCTGCCAGCATCGGGGCGGACACCAGCAACAGCACCTTCCACTCCGGCGCGCCCAGATCACGCGCCGCCCGTTCCGCGTTCTTCTGGTGGTCCCCCATCGCCGCATAGGTGATGGCGAAACAGAGCGGCAGGTTGATCACCACATGCCCCACCCCCGCCGTCCACAATGACAGGCGGACCCCCGTCTGGTTGAACACCGCCAAAAGCCCCAGCGCGATGATCAGGTAACTCACCGTCATCGGCGCGATCAGCACCCCCCGCATCAGCACCGACCCCGGCAACCGCACCCGCGCCAGCGCATGCGCCGCCAAAAACCCGAAGATCAGCGCCACCACCGACGACACCACCGCCACCACCGCCGAATTCACCAGCGCCGCCACCAGCGCCCGGTCGCCCAGCACCTTCGCATACCACTCCAGCGTCACGCCCTGAAACGGCGGCACGGGCAACCGCCCGTCCTGGAACGAAAACGCCACCAGCACCGCCACGGGCAGGAACACGAACCCGTAAGCCAGCGCCAGATAGACCCAAGCCAGCACCCGCATCGCCTATACCCTGTCCAGCCGCAGCCACCGGCTGCTGGCGAAATAGGCCAGCGTCACCACCGCCATCAGCACCACCGACAAGGCCGAGGCCAGCGGAAAATTCCCGCTCCGCCCCAGTTGCAGCATGATTAGCTGCGGCAGTGTCAGCTCGTTGTTCCCGCCAAGGATCTGGGGCGTGATGTAATCCCCGATGCACAGTACAAAGGTCAGGAACGCCCCCGTCACCACCCCCGGCAACGTCAGCGGCAGGATCACATGCCGGAACGTCGCCCACCGCCCCGCCCCAAGGTCCGCCGCCGCCCGCGCATAGTTGGGCGAAAGCTGGATCAGGTTCGCATAGATCGTCAGCGTCAGCAGCATCACGAAGAAATGCACGAAGCCGATCACCGTCGCCGCCCGCGTGGACGCAATTTCCAACGGCTCGGCAATCACCCCCAGCCCCAGCAGCGCCTTGTTGACCACCCCGTTCTGGCCCAGCACCAGCAGCCACGAATAGGACCGCACCACATAGGACGTCCAGAACGGCAACACCGCCAGCAGCAGCGCCAGCCTCTGCCACCGCGCAGGCACGCGGAACGCGATGATCGCAGCCAGCGGATAGGCCAGCACCACCGAAACCGCCGTCACCACCACCGTGATCTCCAGCGAATTCAGCAGCGCCTTCAGCATCGTCCAGTCGGTGAAGATACGGACGTAATTCCCCGGATCGAACCCCCGCACCACCTCGCGCCCCTCCATATGCGCGAAGGACAGCGCGACCATCGCCACAAAGGGCAGGACAAAGAAGGCGGCGGTCCACAGCAGGGCAGGGGCCACAAGCCCCCACCCCATCCGCCGCTCTGCCGTCTCCAGCGTCACTGGTTCAGCATTTCGGTCCAAAGGTCCTGCATCGCCGTATCCAGGGCCGCGTCAGGGATGGGATACAGCTGCGCCCGCTTCAGGAAATCGGGCTGTTCCTTCCAGCGCAGGACCTGCTTCTGGTCCACGGTCAACGCATCGCCCGCCTTGGCATTGGCCGGCATCCCCCAATAGCAGGACGATGTCGCCAGCCGTGCCTGACCCTCCGGCGACACGATGTATTTCACGAACTCCAGCGCCAGATCAGGCTGGGTGGACCCCGACACCACCCCGATCGACTGCGCCCAGCGCAGCCCGCCCTGCTTCGGAATGGTCCAGTCCAGATTGGGGTTCTCCGCCGCCAGCACCGCCGTCAGCCATTCCCCGCCACCCACGACGATATCCACCTCGCCCGTCGCCAGCGCCGTCTGCGCCGACACCACATCCGCCACCTGCTTCGACGCCGCGCGCAGCTTGAACAGCGGGTCCTTCAGGCTGCCAAGGTTGTCCGCCGTGATATCCGCCGTATCGATCCCCTGACCCAGCGCCACCAGCCCCAGCACCGGCAGGTAATAGTCATAGATGCCGATCCGCCCGTCATACTTGCCCGACACCAGCGCCGCCATGTCCTCCATGTCGGCGGGATCGACCTTGGTCTTGTCATAGGAAATGGTGTTGTAGCCGAACTTCTCGGTCACGGCATAGGTCTTGCCATCGACCGTGTTGTTCTCGGCCATCACCACTTCGGGGAAGAAATCCGCCGTGGGCAGCTGGTCCGCCGGAAGCTCGGCCATGAAACCGCCTTCCACCGCCCGCTTCACATCCACCGCGTCGATCACCAGCACATCCCAATCCCCGGGCTGCGACTGTTCAAGGATCGCCAGCCCTGCCGCCGTCCCCTCGTATTCCTTCAGGTTCACGGTGACGCCGAACTTTTCCTCGAAGGGCTGCACCAGCGCGGGGTCGGTATGGTCGCACCAGACCAGCGCGTTCAACTCCTGCGCAAAGGAGGGCGACACCGTCGCCAGAAGGGAAACCGCAGTCAGGGACAGGCTAAGGGAACGGGCCATCTCTCTCTCCATGTCGGGGTGCGGGCGTTCTACCGTCGCCCTTTGCAAAAAGAATTGAGTTCGTTCATTTTTGAAGTCAATGTCAAATTACAGGCGATTTGATAACGGTTGCACATGTCCGGACTCCGCGAAAAACAGAAGGCCGACCGCACGCGGCGGATACTGGAGTCCGCCTCGCGCCTCTTCCGCGACCACGGTTACGGCGCCATCCGCATCGAAGACATCGCGCAGGCTGCGGAAGTCTCGGTCGGCACGCTCTACAACTACTTCACGAACAAGGGCGATCTCCTGCTGGCCATCGTCTCGATGGAAGTGGAAGAGGTGCTCGAATCCGGCAAATCCGTCGTGGCCGACCCCCCCGCCGACATCGCACGGGCGCTTGCCCGCCTGATCGGCATCTATTACGACCACTCCCTCTTCTACCTGTCGAAAGAGATGTGGCGCACCGCCATGGCCATCTCGATCGAGGCGCCCGAAACCCCCTTCTCCGCCCGCTACACCGCGCTTGACGGGATGCTCACGGCGCAGGTCTGCGACCTGATCCGCGAATTGCAGCGCCGTGGCTACGCCCGCCCCTGCATCGAGGCAGACGCGATCGGGCAGGTGATCTTCAACAACCTCAACCAGATGTTCATCGAATTCGTGAAACAGGACGACATGCGCATCGCCGACCTGCATTCTGCGACCGACCGCCAGAATGCGGTGATTGCCGAAATGCTCGCCCTCCGCTGACCTGCCCTTTACGCCCCGCCCCCACCCCGCCTACCTTCGCCGCAACCGGAGGGGAAACCGATGCTGAACGCCTACCGCGAAGCCCAGGGCCGACTGATCCGCCTCGCCCCCGAAGCGGCCCTGTCCGATGCAATATGGATCGACCTTCATATTCCCACCCCCGAAGAAAGCGCCGCCACCGCCGAGCTGGGCGTGGACATCCCGACGCTGGATGACATGGAAGAGATCGAAATCTCCAACCGCCTCTACCGCGAGGGCGGCACGGACTACATGACCATCCAGCTTACCGGCCATTCCGAAACCAACGCCCCGCTGGCCGGCCCCGTCACCTTCATCCTCACCGCGCACCGCCTGATCACCGTCCGCCATCACGCCAGCCGCCCGTTCGAGACATATCCCACCCGCGCCGACAAGGTGGGTCCGGGCTGCGTGTCGGCAAACGCCCTCTTCCTCTCGCTGGTCGAGGAAATAATCGGTCGCCTCGCGGACCTGCTCGAAAGCTCGGGCCGGTCGCTCGACCACATTTCCCGCACCGTCTATACGCCGGGCAAACGCGGCCAGAACCAGATGCGCCTGGAAGTCGCGCTCCGCCACATCGGGCGCGAGGCCGAGCTTCTGGGCAACATCCGCCTTGCCTTGCTCACCCTCAGCCGTGCGCTCGGCTTCTACAGCCAGACCGCCCGCGAACGCAAAGGCGACGAAGGGCTGTCCTCCACCGTCGCCAACCTGACCCGCGACATCGACTCGCTGGAAGTCCATACCGACTTCCTGTCACAGCGGGTCGGTCTCGCCTCGGACGCGACGCTCGGCATGATCAACCTTGCCCAGAACTCCACCGTCCGCATCGTGTCGGTCGTGGCCGTCCTCTTCTCGCCTCCCACCCTGATCGCGTCGATCTACGGGATGAACTTCACCGTCATGCCGGAACTCACGCAGACATGGGGCTACCCCTCCGCCCTTGTGGCGATGCTCGCCTCCTCGGTGATCGCCTTCCTCTACTTCCGCTGGAAAAACTGGCTCTAACGTGACCGAAAACGCCCCGAACGGACGCCCCATGCCCTACGTCATGCCCCCTGAAACCGCCCCGCAGGACCGCATCTGGATGGCCTTCCCCCGCGAAGGCGCCACCCTTGGCGAAACCCTGACGGAACGCGAAGCAGGCTATGCCGCATGGGCCGCCGTCGCCCATGCCATCGCCGACCACCAGCCCGTCAGCATGATCGTGGACCCGACCGAAACCGCCCGCGCCCGCCGGATGCTGTCGTCGCAGATCGACCTGATCGAACGCACCATCGATGACTTCTGGCTCCGCGATTCCGGTCCCACCTTCGTCCATGCCGAAGACGGGACCCTTGCCGCCGTGGACTGGGTCTTCAACGGCTGGGGCGGCGGCGACTGGACATCCGCCACCCATGACCGCCACCTCGCACAATTCATCGCGGGTCTCGTCGGCGCACCCGTCATCTCCTCCCTGCTGGTGAACGAAGGCGGCGGCATCCATGTCGATGGCGAAGGCACCATCCTGCTGACCGAAACCGTCCAGCTGGGCCCCGAACGCAACCCCTACGCCGATGCCGCGCGGGTCGAAGCGGAAATGTCCCGAACCCTCGGCACGACCAGGGCCATCTGGCTGCCCCGTGGCCTCGCCCGCGATTACGAACCATTCGGCACCCGCGGCCATGTGGACATCGTCGCCACCTTCCCCAGCCCCGGCACAGTCCTCGTCCACGCCCAACCGGACGCGGGCCACCCCGACCACGCCACGATGCGCGACATCCGCACGATCCTTGCCGAAGCCACCGACGCAAAGGGCCGCAGGTTAAACCTCATCGACCTGCCCGCCCCCGCCACACAGCGCGACGCGCACGGCTTCGTGGACTGGTCCTATGTCAACCACCTCGTCATCAACGGCGCCGTCATCGCCTGCGCCTTCGGCGAAGCGCAGGCCGACCAACGCGCCGCCGACATCCTCGCCGCCGCCTATCCCGGCCGCCGCATCATCCCCGTCGATGCCCGCGAACTCTTCGCCCGTGGCGGCGGCGTCCATTGCATCACCCAGCAGCAGCCGAAACCGCTGAAATGAACATCGTCGAAGCCTCCCTCGCCGACCTCCGCGCCGCGCTGGACGAAGGGCGCACCACCGCCACCGCCCTTGCCGTCGCCTGCCTGCAACGCATCGCCGCCCATGACCGCCACGGCGAAAGGCTGAACGCCATCCCCGTCCTGAACCCCGATATCTTTGAAGAAGCCCGCGCCTCCGACCTCCGCCGTGCCCGTGGTGAAACGCTCGGCCCGCTGGACGGCATCCCCTACACCGCCAAGGACAGCTACAAGGTGCGCGGCCTGACCGTCGCCTCCGGCTCCCCCGCCTTTGCCGACCTGATCGCCACCGACGATGCCTTCGCCATCGCCCGCCTCCGCGCCGCCGGGGCCGTTCTGATCGGCCTGACCAACATGCCCCCCATGGCCAATGGCGGGATGCAGCGCGGCGTCTATGGCCGCGCCGAAAGCCCCTACAACCCCGCCTTCCTGACCGCCGCCTACGCCTCGGGTTCCTCCAACGGCTCCGGCACCGCCACCGCCGCCAGCTTCGCCGCCTTCGGTCTGGGCGAAGAAACATGGTCCTCCGGCCGCGCCCCCGCCGCCAATAACGGCCTTTGCGCCTATACCCCCTCGCGCGGCGTCATCTCGGTGCGCGGCAACTGGCCCCTTGTCCCCACGATGGACGTGGTCGTGCCCCACACGCGCAGCATGGCCGACATGCTGCAACTCCTCGACGTGATCGTGGCCGACGACCCCGAAACCCGTGGCGACCTCTGGCGCAGCCAGCCCTGGGTCGCCATCCCCAAGGCCAGCACGATCCGCCCCCCGTCCTACCCCGCGCTTGCGCAAACCGCGACGCTCAAGGGCAAACGCATCGCCATCCCCGCCATGTACATCAACGCCGACCCCCTTGCCGGCACGGCCGAAAACCCCGGCATCGGCGGCCCCACCGGCCAGCGCATCCACACCCGCCCCTCCATCCTCGCCCTCTGGGAACAGGCGCGGCAGGCGATGGAAGCCGCAGGCGCCACCGTCATCGCCACCGACTTCCCCGTCATCACCAATTACGAAGGCGACCGCCCCGGCGCCCCCACCATCCGCACGCGCGGCCTTGTTACGCCCGAATACCTGAAACGTGAAATCGTGGATCTCTCGGTCTGGTCATGGGACGATTTCCTTGCCGCCAACAACGACCCCCACCTCAACCGCCTGTCACAGGTGGACGGCAAGCGCATCTTCCCCCTGCCCAAAGGCGCATTGCCCGACCGCTATGATGGTTTCGATGACGACATCGCCACCTACCCCGCCTTCGCCGCCGCCAACCCCGTGACCGACTTCCGCACCATCCCCCACCTCGCCGAAGGCTTCCGCGGGCTCGAGGAAACCCGCCGCCGCGATCTGGAAGACTGGATGGACGCGCACAACCTCGACGCCGTGGTCTTCCCCGCCGTCGCCGACATCGCCCCCGCCGATGCCGATACCAACCCCGCCAGCTTCGACAAGGCATGGGCGAACGGAACTTGGGTCGCCAACGGCAACCTCGCCATCCGCCACCTCGGCATCCCTACCGTCACCGTCCCCATGGGCATCATGCCCGACACCGGAATGCCCGCCGCCCTCACCTTCGCTGGGCGCGGATGGGACGACAACGCGCTCCTGCAACTCGCCTGCGCATTCGAAGCGACCGGCCACTACCGCCACCCCCCGCACCGCCTGCCCGCCGAAACAGAGGCGCGAAACGCACCGTTACCCCGCGAGGTAACAGCCCGACCCACCCTCTCCCTCTCAATCGAACCCGAAGGCGACCACGACCGCCTGACCATCGCATGGCAGGCAGACGCCGCCCTGACCCGCCTCACAGTCAACGGTCAGGAAACGCGGGAATCGTCTCTAACCCTGCCGAAAAACACCCACCGCCACAGCGAATGGCTCCCGCCCTACGGCCCCCTCGTGATCGCGGAATTCGCCGACGGTACCGCCGCCTTCGCTGCCCTCTAGACCGCGACGCCGCCGCGCCAGACCCCGCGCAGCGCCCAGTCGGGCCCCAGATGCACCATGTCGGCCCGCGCCCCGGGCCGCAGATGCCCCAGATCCCCCCGCCCGATCACCGCCGCAGGCACCGAAGACGCCATCGCCAAAGCCCGCTCCGGCGCAATCCCCGCCGCCTCCACCAGCACCCGCACCGCCTGCGGCAGCGTCAGGTCCGCCCCGGCCAGCGTCCCGTCCGCCAGCGTCAGCCGCCCCCCCGCCCGCAGGATGCGCCGCCCGCCAAGGTGGAACTCGGTCTCCTCCGTCCCCGCCAGCGCCATGCAGTCGGACACCAGAAACACCCCCTGCCGCTTCGCCGCCAAGGCCACGCGCAGCACCACAGGGTCCACATGCACCCCGTCCGCGATCAACCCGGCAAAGCCATCCGACCCAAGCACCGCCCCCACCATGCCCGGCTCGCGGTTGCCCATCTGGCTCATCGCGTTGAAAAGATGCGTCGCGCAACGCGCCCCCGCTGCCATCGCCGCCCGCGCCACGCCCGCCGAACAATCCGTATGCCCCAGCGACACCACGACCCCCGCCGCCGCCATCGCCCCGATCTGCTCGGCCGTCACCGATTCCGGCGCCACCGTCACCATCAGCGCGGGCAGCTCCGCCGCCGCCTCGATCACCAGAGCAAGGTCCCGCGCCTCCATCGGCCGGATCAGCGCCGCGTCATGGGCCCCCTTCCTCCGCACATCCAGATGCGGCCCCTCCAGATGCAGGCCCAGAAAACCCGGAACCTGCGCCTTGGTCGCGGCAATCCCCGCCTCCACCACCCGCGCCGTCGCGTCATAGGTGTCGGTGATCAGCGTGGGCAGACACCCCGTCGCCCCCAACCGCGCCTGCACTGTACAAATAGTCTCTAACACGGCCAGATCCGTGTCCCTATCGACGGCCAACCCCCCCGACCCGTTCACCTGCAGGTCCAGAAATCCTGGTGCCAGAACCCCGCCGCCAAGGTCCACCACATGCCCTTGCGCCGCGCCATAGCCCAAGACGACACCATCCTCCACCACCAGTGCCCCGTCGCGGAATCCCGCCCCGTCAAACACCCGCGCATTGGCAAAGGATACCCGCCCCATCACACCGTCTCCGTCACCTTCCGCAGATAGGGCGGCGTATCGGGATCGAACCCCCGCGCCGCGCCAGCGCCTCGACAAACCCATAGAACCCCACGGCCAGAACCAGCGGCGCCACCAGCGGATGCAGACCCCCGACCGAAGGCAGCGTCACGCACCGCTCCGCCGCCGCCCCCGTCACGAACACATCC